>NC_014207.1:1529935-1835922 GCF_000093025.1 Methylotenera versatilis 301 | reverse complement strand
CTCAGAGGCGATGCTGGTAGCAATTAAGCATTACCATAGTCTCGATAGGCAGCTAACAAACGGCTAGTTAACTTAGCAGTATTTAAACACTTAAATTTAAGAATATTTATTATGATACCCAATCGTTATTTCGCAACTTGCCCACGTGGTTTAGAGCAATTACTTGCTGATGAGTTACAAGAAGTTAAAGCCAAATCAATCAAGCTGACTGATGGTGGCGTGAGTTTTGATGGCGACTGGGCGGTGTGCTATGCGGCAAACCTGCATTCGCGTATTGCTACACGTATTTTGTGGCAAGTAGCACGTGGTAAATATTTAAACGAAGAAGACCTATTTGAAGGCGCCTACAAACTTGATTGGCCACAATGGTTTAATGTAAAAAATGACTTCATGGTTAAAGTGACTGGCGTGAAATGCCCTTTAAAAAGCCTAGAGTTTGCCACCTTAAAAATCAAAGATGCAGTGTGTGACAAGTTTAGAATGGCGGTAGGAAGTCGTCCTTATATTGATACTAAAACGCCAGCAGTACGCATTCACGCCTACTTGGCGGCTGACGAATATCAGTTCTATTTGGATACTTCTGGAGCGGCTTTGTATCAACGCGGTAATCGCGGCGCAAGTATTGAAGCACCATTGCGCGAGAACTTGGCGGCTGGTATTTTAAAACTATCTGGCTGGCAAGTTGGGCAGCCTTTGTTAGATCCAATGTGTGGCAGCGGTACGTTTTTACTCGAAGCTGCGATGATTGCGTTAGACATGGCACCAGGCTACAAAAGAAGTTTTGGTTTTGAAAAACTGAACACTTTCGTGCCCGAAGTTTGGAGTAAGATTAAAAACCAAGCATTGAGCAAAGTTAAAAAGGTGACTTTTCAAAAGATTTATGGCTCAGATATTGATTTACGCGCGGTGCGCATCAGTAAGCAAAATCTGGAAGATGCAGGTTTGTTAGAAGCGGTACAGTTATCTCACGTTGATATGATTGCTGTTGTTCCACCAGCTGATAGTGGCGTGATGGTGGCAAACCCTCCGTATGGCGTGCGTATTGGCGAAGGTGATGATTTGGCGCTGCTTTACCCTAAAATGGGCGAAGTTTTAAAACGTAAATTTGCAGGTTGGAATACTTATTTCTTAACTAACGATTTAACCATGCCAAAGTTGATGCGTTTGACGCCAAGTAAGCGTACACCATTGTTTAATGGTTCTTTAGAGTGTCGATTATTTGAAATTAAAATGGTGGCAGGGAGCAACCGAAAGGATAAGCCTAATGAGTGATTCACTAAATCAACTTAGAACGCGAGTGAATACTTTTGTTGAAGAGCGTGATTGGGCGCAGTTTCATTCTCCTAAAAATTTAGCGATGGCGATGATTGTTGAAGCAGGCGAGGTGGTGGAACACTTTCAATGGATGACTGAGCAAGAAAGTAAAAACTTGAATGCCGAAACTAGAGAGCAAGTAGGCCAAGAGCTATCAGATACATTTGTTTATCTACTTAGAATAGCTGAAGTTTGTGGCGTTGACTTAATCGAAGCCGCGAACAAGAAAATAGACTTGAATGCGAAAAAATACCCAGTAGAAAAATGCAAAGGCAGTAATGCAAAATATACTGATTACCAATAATTCATTTCTTCTTATATTTTAAGGAGTTAGCATGCGTAGTAATATTACTTCAGCCGTAACTGCATTATTACAGTCCAAAGATATTGCCTATGATGTGATTGAAATTCCGCTTAGTGAAGATAAAAAGCCCGTGCGCAGTTTAGAAGAGCTACTCACTACAAAAGGCTTAGACCATAACTCAGTGGTGCGTAGTGTGGTATTTAAAGCTGAGTCAGGTCAATACGCTTTATTGGCAGTTGCAGGAGGTGGGCGTGCTGATTGGGGTTTATTGCGAGCATATTTAAATGAACGTAAATTGCGTATGGCAGAGTATGACGAAGTGTCAGAAGTTACGGGCTATATGGTTGGCGCAGTTCCTCCAATTGCTTTGCCAGATAGTGTGAGAGTGCTGGTAGATAACAGTGTAAGTAGCTATGAGTTTGTGGTGATTGGCAGTGGCGTGTTGGGCTATGCCTTGTCTCTGAAAGGACAAGATTTAAGCAGTTTAATGGTAAACAAAGAGTGGGGAAGTTTTGTTAAGTTGGAGAGTTAACTCAGAGGTAGCTCCAACTGCGTATTCATATTTTATTTAACTAGAGCAAGAAAAAAGCCCAGCATTGTTGGGCTTTTTTCTTGCTGACAGAACTATAAGCTAGCTAATGCTGCATCATAGTTAGGTTCATTGGCGATTTCTGAAACCAATTCACTATGCAAAACATTGTTATTTTCATCTAGTACCACAACAGCGCGCGCTGTTAAACCAGCTAGGCTGCTATCTAAAATTTGCACGCCGTAATCTTTTGAAAATTTCGCTGTGTCACGGAATGTAGATAAGTTAACCACGTTTTCAATGCCTTCAGCACCGCAAAAACGGCTTTGTGCGAATGGCAAATCAGCAGAAATGCACAAAACAACCGTGTTATTCATGCCGCTCGCTTTTTGGTTGAAAGTACGTACTGACATTGCGCAAGTTGGTGTATCAATACTTGGGAATATGTTTAGCACTTTACGCTTACCAGTGAATGCATCAAGTCCAACTAAATTGCGTTTCGCATCAGCAAGTTGAAAGTCTGGGGCTGTTTGGCCTTTTTGTGGAAAGTTGCCGCCGATTGCAACGGGACCGCCTTTTAAAGTGACTGTATTTGTCATGATGATTTTCCTCTTTTTATGGGTTTTGAATAGAAATGCTAGACCTAGCATCATAAAACAAAAACGCCCAGTTTGCACTGAGCGTTTGATAATTATTACCTGCATAATCCCTTGTTTTAATAGGGTCTTTTGCTATTGGTAAATTCAGAAATTAAGCAAATAGATCTTCACTTAAATAACCAATGGTCATCGTTTGGTTATGCAATACGCTATCACTAGTATCTGGGCGCGGTGCAAATTCACCGTAAGAGTAGAAGCCGGTGATCGCAGTTTGAGAGCCTAGGATTTGTTTGACTAGTTTGACCTCGTCGACAACTAATTCTGCCATCACACCTTTACGGCCAACGCAGCTCACACAGATTGCTAAGCCTGTTTGATTAGTGCTGATTTGATTGGTAACGAGGTGTGCCGCATCGCCAGCGCCTTCAACTAGCCTATCATGTGTTGCTTGACAGAAACGTACAGTTTCACCTTCATCTACGTTGCCCGCAAAAGTAAGACTATTTTTAGCGCTATCGATAGCTAATAGTGTGCGGATTTTCTCAATATCACGTTTGCCTTCTTCGATGATAGCAAATGGGAATTTTAAGCCGCTCCCTGGCAAGCCTTTTGCAGTCTGTGCACCTATGTACATGTTGTACAGTGGCAGGGCTGGTTTGCCATCAAGCTCTAAAACCACGTTCTTTTCTGATCGAGTCACTTTGCGAGGTGGGCCATATGGCTTCCAGCCTCGACCTACGCCTGCAGCAGCCACTAGATTTTTGCCATACAAACCAACTGCAATCACTAGGCCATTTGAAATGGTTTCGTTGAAGATTTGCACAGTTTGGCTGAAATTAAAGCCATCGCCAGCCATGCCGCCCATAAGAGGAATATCGCCCAACACACTTTTAAAGCCCTCTAAAAGCTCGGAGCCGTTTACGTTTAATCCGTCAGAGTAAACTAGTACCGCTTTTAAATCATCAGATTTCAGTTGGCGCGCTAGGTCGACCGCTGTTTCATAAGAGTTTTGCATGCTAGTCATCTTGGTATGAGTCACACGCTGTATCGTTTTTTCCCACAACACGGCAGTAATCTGCAAGCTGTCATCAAACACACCGTCAGCTGAAATTTCGCCTGAAGTTGAACAGCCGATAATCTGTGCTGCAGGATAGCGTGTTTTTAATATGCTCTCCAACTTAGAGTCGCCAAAGCGCTTTACTGAACCAAACACTAATACTAAGTTTGCCATGGGCAGCGGTGAGGCTGCAGGCAGATCTTTTAATGTCATTTTAGCTGTCAAAGATTCTTGTTTTACTATCATGCTCATCCCTTTAGTTTTAGCCTTAAACATCAAGCTTTAAGTACCTGTTATGGTACTTTTAATATAGTTGTTATAATTTGTAACAATTGTTAACAAATTATTATATGCTACCCATATGGGTAATTGTAATAATTTTATTATATATATCTGTTTTTACGAAAACTTGATAATACCTATATAAGTTAATATATTGCATATGTTTGTTAAACCTATTGCTTATTAGATGATTCTGTAGATACAATGAGAAATAATCAGCGCAATTGAACATAGTCAACTTTAGTACTGCGCACAAATAAGGGAGCTTGCTGGTGAGCCAAAAAAAGCCAAGTCAAGAAGAGCAAGGTAAGGAATTGCAGCAAAAGCTGACTTTAGAGCAGCTGTCTGCAATCAAAGTCATGGTTATTGATGATAGTAATACGATACGTCGTAGCGCTGAAATATTCCTTAAAAATTCAGGTTGCTCAGTCATTTTGGCGGAAGATGGATTTGATGCATTAGCCAAAATCTCAAACGAACATCCAGATATTATTTTTGTAGACATCATGATGCCTAGGCTCGATGGCTATCAAACCTGCTCGCTCATTAAAAGAAACGCTCGCTACAAAAGTACACCTGTCATCATGCTTTCAAGTAAAGATGGATTGTTCGATCGCGCGCGCGGCCGCATGGTAGGTTCCGACCAATATTTGACCAAACCTTTCACACAAGAAACACTGATAGACGCAGTACAAACTTATGCGGCTATCAGTAGAGCTAACCCACAAGAGGCAGAATAAATATGGCAATTGAAACAGTTTTAGTAGTAGATGATTCAGCAACAGATCGATTTTTCTTAACAGAATTACTAGAAACCGCGGGTTATACCGTGATTGGTGCGGAAAGTGGTGAAGAGTGTTTAACTAAAGTAGCTGCAAAACATCCGGATTTAATTTTGTGTGATGTAGTGATGCCGGGCTTAACAGGTTTTCAAGTAACGCGAACATTGACTAAAGATGCAGCTACTGCACATATTCCAGTGATCCTTTGTACAGGTAAATCACAGGCGACAGATCTAGCTTGGGCTTTAAAGATGGGCGCCAAAGCTTGTGTGACTAAGCCTGTGGTGAGTGCTGACTTGTTGTCTCTAATTAAAACTTTAGAGTAAAAGCAGTTTTATTGATAAGTTGACATCATCATTATGGCCAAAACCTCCAACCTACGAGAATTTCAAGAAGCAATTTTATTGCGTCTTAAAGAAGCAACCGCAAAAGGCGGTGCTGTTTCCACCTCTCGTTTAGGCGTTATCGTAGGTTCAAAAAGAGTGCTTATCAATTTGCATGAGGTCAGCGAGGTTTTGCCTGTACCGCCAATGCAGCATGTTCCACTAACCCAGCCATGGTTTTTAGGTGTGGCCAACGTGCGTGGTAACTTATATAACATTACCGATTTAGCGCAATTTATGGGGTTGCCGCCTACCCCGAAATCTATCAATAACCGTATTGTACTTATTAACTCCGAAGTGACGACGCAGGTGGCGGTGGTGATCGATAGCTTGGTGGGGTTGCGCAGTGTCGAGGCGATGAAACGCAAGCCCGCGAATAAAAACAATAAAAATAAAGCAGCGTACTTGAGTGAGAGCTCGTATGAAGATGTTGATAAAAATGAATGGTTTGAGCTGAATGTTGAAGCGCTGGTTCAGGATAAGGTGTTTATTCAGCCAACAATCAGTTAGTGGTGAGTTAGTAAATATTTAAAGCATGATGATTATTTTTATAAAGCAGAATAATTCTGTGAACTGGGGTTCAAAATGGCATTAAATCTTGCGGTAGTAAAAAATCTGCCTTTACAAATAGGTAGTTTCTTTAATAACCTAAAAAATAAAAGTGCCGGTTCGGGTGCATCTAGTGCTGCTGGTATGAGTGGTAGTTTTAGGCAGTTGTATCTTCAAATCGTCGCTTTTATATTGTTTGCTGCTTTGAGCTTTTGGGTAGTTAACCAGGTTCGCGTGAACGGTCCAGTTTACAACAACCTGAAACAGTACCAAGATTTGGCGGCAGACGCGCTACCTCCGCCACTTTACCCTGTGGATGCGTTTGCGTTCTACAACCAAGCTTATGTAGCTTCAACAAATTTTAATAATGAGAAGCGCGACAAGGCGATTGCTAATGCTGCGAAATTTGAAACTTTATTTAAAGAGCGTGCTGCCTACTGGCAAAAAAATATTCAAAATGAAAAGCTGCAGGGTTCCCTAACAGCAACAATTAAAGCAGGTGAAAACTTCTTCCAAGTAGCGCATACCCGCTTTATTCCATCTCTACCATTAGGAACGGTGGCGGCTTCTGCGCCATTATCAGACTTAACAGCGGCTTTTGAGGTGGCGCAGCAAACTGGTAATACGTTTACTACTGAAGTGCAAAGTGAAAACAAGGCGTTAGTTGAATCACAAAGTAGCTTTATTAAATTAGTATTGTTCTTATTGTTGTTGATCGGTTTGGTTATCGTACTTTTGATGTACTTCTTTGGTAAAAAACAAGTAGAGCAATCATCTGGTTTGACTGAGCAGCTAGCTAAAGAAGGCCAGGATAACCAAGCGGCCGTTCTGCAGCTGCTTGATGAGATGGGTGACTTGGCGGATGGTGACTTAACCGTTAAAGCGCAAGTGCGAGATAGTATCACTGGTGCGATTGCCGACTCTATCAACTACACGATTGATAGTTTGCGAGATTTGGTGACGGAGATTAACCGTGCGACAGAGCAGGTGACTTCTGCGACCTCAGTTGCGCAAGGTACATCATCTCAATTATTGAGTGCTGCAGAAACGCAATCAGACCAAATTATGCAAACAACTGACGCGGTTACTGATATGACGCGTTCTATTCTACAAGTTTCCAGCAACGCGGCACAGGCTTCACAAGTGGCGCAGCGCTCATTAGAAGCGGCTTCGCAAGGTTCACAAGCGGTACAGAATACAATTTCTGGAATGAATGAAATTCGTACACAAATTCAGGAAACTTCAAAACGTATTAAACGTTTGGGTGAAAGCTCACAAGAGATTAGTGAAATCGTGGAGTTGATTTCTGATATTACGGAACAAACCAACATTCTAGCGTTGAACGCTGCGATTCAAGCGGCGTCTGCTGGTGAGGCAGGGCGAGGCTTTACAGTAGTTGCGGAAGAGGTTCAGCGTTTGGCTGAACGTTCATCTGAAGCGACTAAGCAAATTAGTGCGATTGTGAAAACCATTCAAACAGATACACACGGCGCGGTTGTGGCGATGGAGAAGAGTACCGAGGGTGTGGTTGAGGGTGCGCGAGTTGCCGATGCTGCGGGTCAGGCGTTGACGGAAATTGAAACCGTTACCAATAACTTGGCGCGATTAATTCAGTCAATTTCTGCTGCAACGAATGCGCAAACTGAATCCGCAACAACGGTTGCAAATAATATGCAACTGATTCAAGAAATTACAACACAAACGACAGAAGGTACGCAATTGACCGCAGATTCTGTAGGTCAGTTGACATCACTTGCTGAAGAGTTACGTTCTTCTGTAGCTGGTTTTAAACTTTAAGCGTTACGGCCTTTATAAAAAGTACGTATCTACTTGGCTGTGAAATATAGAGTAATGGAATGTCAATAAACTCCATGAGAATAACGCAAATTAAAATCGGGGCAAATAATGGCTGAAGCATTTGATATTGGCCCGTTGTCTTGGGTAAAAGATGAAATTGATCAGTCACTTAAAAAAGTGCAAGACAGTTTCATTGCAGTGATGGACAAGCCTAGCGAAGTGGCAACTTTGCGTTTTACAACCGCACATTTATACCAAGTGAGCGGCGCTTTAGATATGGTTGGTCTTGAGGGTTGTAAGCGATATTGTTCTGAAATTGAAAAACTTACTAGTAAACTAGAAAAGCTACAGATACCTGTTAGCCAGCCCGTGATGACTGCTCTCATGCAGGCTGTAGATGCTCTTTCCAGATACTTGCAAGACTTGCTAAATGGTATGCAAGATACGCCAACTAGACTTTATGAGAGTTTAAACCCACTGATTGAGCTACAAGGCGAGTCGCTTGATATTAGCGATTTGTTTTATCCAGATACTAGCTATAGCGCACCCAAAGATTTGCCTAGCAACCCGATTGAAGAGTCGGCAATCCCCATTTTCGTTTCTGAGCAGCGCCCAGTTTTTCAAAAAGCACTGCTAGATTGGCTTCGTAGCAAAGATGCCAATTCGCTCAATCAGATGCGCTTGGCGATGTCGAATGTACAACAGGTACAACAAAAAAATGCATTAAAAACACTTTGGTGGACCGCAACTGCATTTACTGACGCTTTAGCGCAAAGCCCTGTGGCTGAGCAAGCTGGCGCAAGAAAGCTATGCAGCAGGATAGACCAGCAGTTACGCAATATGTCTCTAGGCGATTTGAAAGCACCATCTCAGCTATTACGCAACTTGCTTTATTACGTGGCCGTGAGTGATACCAGTACTGACGAAATCGGGCGTGTAAAAGAATTGTTTGAGTTGGATGATTTCTTACCAGCAAGTGATCGACATGGTGCGACCGCTGCAACGGCTGCAGAACGGGCAGCACTTGCTCAACTCAATGCTGATTTACCTGCACTAAAAGATTTATGGGCAAGTGTTAGCAATAGTAATTCTGTTGAAGATTTTGACAGCTTTGCCGATAAGTTAAATCACCTGTCTATGGTGTTGTTAAGCCTGAATAACCAAAAAGTACTTAAGCTTATCAACGCAATTCAGGCAACGGTAAAAGCACTGCAAGAAGATAAAGCTAAAATCAATGAAAGTGCATTTATTGAGGTAGCAGCATCGCTTAATTTGCTTGAGTACATAGGCGAGTACTACCAACAGCTGGATGCAGAGGCTGATCAAAAAATCACCACGCAGACATCACGCTTACAATCTATTATTAAAGGCAAAGCACTTGCGCCAGCCGTTGATGCTTTTGCAAGTGAGCATTTAGATGCGAACGTGACCGAAGCTGTCGCGAAACAAATCATTAGCGAGTTGCAACATGCTGAGAAAGCACTTGATACCTATTTCAGAAACTCTGCAAATGTTGCTGTTTTAGATGAAACCACAAAACCATTGCAGCAAGTAGCAGCAGCGTTCGATATGCTGGAAATGCCGGTACCAAAATCCATCGCACGACTTGCCTCAATCTATGTTGAGCATTTTAAAGTTCATTCTGACGACGATGGTCGCAATTCACAGTTTGAGCTGGTGGCTGAAAGTTTGAGTATGCTAGGGCTGTACGCGGAAGAGCTGCCAAATATTAGAGCTGAGTCTGAATCTGCATTATCTGGCGCCTTGATACGGTTAGAACAAGGTGCAAAAGCATTTAATCCCTTGGTTGATAACAATGCGCTAGTCGAAAATGAAGTGCCTTCAAGTGACGTTGTTGAAGTATTAGAAACTGCTAATGTAGCGATTGAAACCACTGTGATAGATTCAGAGGCTAAGGCACATCAAGCCGTAACAGACAAAGCAGTTGATGATGAGCTTCAAGATATATTCTTAACTGAAGCTGAAGAGGTTTTAGCCAGTCTGGCACAACACCTACAAACTTTACGAGTCAATCCAACCGAAAGCGAAGCCTTGGTAGAAGTGCGTCGTGCTTACCACACACTTAAAGGCAGTGGCCGCACGGTGGGCTTGGTCGGTATGAGTGAAGTGGCTTGGTCTGTTGAAAAGCTGCTCAATTTAGTGATGGAGCGTAAAGCGTTTCCAACAGCTAAGCAATTGGCTTTTTTTGAGAATGTCAGTGCGGAATTTGCTGGTTGGGTTGCAGAGCTGCAGAAAAATCAGGTTGTTACTTTAGATCCTAGCCCGTTCCAACAACGCGCTACTGAACTTGAATCAGAGCTTGAACATGATTTAGCTGTGAATAAGCCAAAACCGCAAAAAGAAGAAGTGCTCATTGGTGGTACAAGGACATTAAGCAAGACGTTCTTTAATATATTCTTAGCTGAAGCGCAGCAACATTTGGAAACCTTGATTGAAGCTCAAAAAGCTTTGGTTGTTAATTCAACAGACTTGCCTACCAACGATAGCTGTCGTGCAGCACATACATTAGGCAGCAATGCGCTCACCGCAGGCTTTAATCCAACGGGTGATTTAGCACGTGGTTTAGAGCATTGGTTAGATGAACATATTGGTGAGTGGACTGAGCAGCATATCGCCCTATATGGCAATGTAGTTAAAGCCTTGGCGGATGGTTTGGAAAAAGCAAAAGTGCTTAAAAATCCAAAATCAACACGTGCATTAGTGATTGCATTAAGTGAATCTACTGCGGCAATGCAGGCAATCGCGACACAACAAGCTGAAGCTGCCGTGCTTGAGCACCAAGCAGAGGCTATCAGTAAATCAGCTAAAAAACGTAAAACAAAGGAAAGTTTACCTAAAGAAGCGGTTCAGGTCGAAGAGGAAATCATTGAAACTGATATTGCACCAGTGGTGAATGAAAATGAAATCGCTGAAGCTATACAAGAGCTACAGCAGCATACTGAAGCTATTCCATCACTAGTGAATGATGCATTGTTAGCTGATATTCCAGTTACCCAGCTAAAAGAGTTGGCAGTAGATCAAGAGTTGCTTGGTTTGTTTGTTGAAGAGGCACGCGAGCTAGTACCGCAAGTCGGCCGAGATTTACGTGGCTGGCGAGCTAATCCACATGAGGCCGAATACCCAGATTCATTACAACGCGCTTTACATACTCTAAAAGGTAGTGCACGTATGGCTGGGCAAAGCAATATTGGCGATAGCGTGCATAAAATGGAAGACCGCGTGATTCACGCCTTGCGCCATAAAGCCACGGCTGATGACTTTGATGAAATGTTTGTCGAATTCGACCATATCGGCTACATGCTGGAAGACATTACCGGTGACGTGAAGGTTTCTGCCCAAGATGAAGACGTGGCTGCAACAGTCACTGTGCCAACGCGTTCAGTCGAACGTAAGTCACAATTCTTACGTATGCGTGCCGACGTGCTAGATAGATTGATTAATGAAGCTGGCGAGGTTTCAATTATGCGTTCTCGAATGGATCGAGAAATGCAAAGCTTCAAGCAGTCTTCATCAGATTTAACCGATAGTATCAGCAGAATGCGTGCTTACTTACGTGAGCTGGAAATTGAAGCTGAAACGCAGATGCAGTCCCGTATGAGCTTGTTGCAAGAGGCTAATGAAACATTCGACCCGCTAGAGTTTGACCGATTTACGCGCCTACAAGAACTCACCCGTATGATGGCCGAGAGCGTTAACGACGTTGCGACAATTCAACATGGTTTGGTACTTAACTTAGATCAGACTGATGCGGCTTTGCAACAGCAAAACCGAATGAATCGTGAGCTACAACAAGGCTTGATGGGCGTTCGTATGCTGCCATTTGCCACTATATCGGAGCGCTTACAACGTATCGTTCGACAAACTGCAAGAGAGTTGAATAAACGCGTTGAAATGGTCATCGAGGGCGAGAATATCGAGCTAGACCGTGGCGTGCTAGATAAGATGGGCGCACCCTTAGAGCATTTGTTACGTAATGCTGTGGCGCACGGTCTTGAGTCTACAGATGAGCGCAAGAAGCTTGGCAAACCAGAAGCAGGTCAAATCAAGTTAAAAGTCAGCTTGGAAAATGATGAAATCACACTCGTTGTGACCGACGATGGCGCCGGTATTAACCTTGCCAAGGTAAAACAAAAGGCCATTGAAAGAGGATTGTTAAGCGCTAACCAAGAAGTGTCGGACCAAGCATTAATGGCAGTTATTTTTGAACCGGGATTCTCAACCGCTGACAGTGTCTCGCAAATTGCAGGACGTGGTGTTGGTTTGGATGCGGTACGTAGCGATATTGCTGCTTTGAGTGGCCGTATTGATGTGAGTAATGTTACTGGCATGGGCGCAATGTTTAACGTTTACTTACCCGTTACACTTTCAGTTGCGCAAGTGATCATGGCGCGCGTGGGTAATAAAATGTTTGCGATTCCATCTGTGATGGTGGAGCAAGTGCAAAAACTCAAGCAGGGCGACTTATTGAGCGCCTACCAAGCACACAACGTAAACTGGGCAGGGCGTGATTATCCATTACATTATTTATCTAAGCTTATTGGTGATGTTGACCATGTAGCACAACAACATACTTATACGCCAGTCGTTTTATTACGCAGCGGTACCTATCGCACTGCCTTGCATGTAGATGAAATTATCGGCAACCAAGAGGTTGTGATGAAGCAGATTGGTACGCAGCTCGCGCGCGTGCCAGGTATGATTGGTGCTACGGTACTAGGTGACGGAGTGATTGTATTGGTGATTAACCCAGTGCAGTTAGCTAACCGCGAAGCGCTTTCGATCGGCGCAATTAAAGTAACGACGTTTGCACCTATTGCTGAAGCTGTGAAGAAAGTAGCATTGGTAGTAGATGACTCACTTACTATGCGTAAAGTGCTTTCTCGTGTATTGGAGCGTGAAGACTTTGAAGTGATTACCGCGAATGATGGTATGGATGCGATACAAAAATTGCAGCTCATCACGCCGGATATCATTTTGACGGATATTGAAATGCCTCGCATGGATGGTTTCGAGTTCTCACGCCATGTGCGGGATAATGATAAGACTGCGAATATTCCATTAATCGTCATCAGCTCACGTACCGCCGAAAAACATCGTAACGTTGCTAAAGAGTTGGGTGTGAATGCGTTCTTGGGTAAACCTGTACAAGACGATGAGCTCATTGAGCAGGTAAACGCTTTGCTTAAAAAATAAAAACTATCTGCATTATTGTCAAGGATAATAATGCAGATAGCATCAACTTTTTGTCGCAAATCCTACTAAGTTTTACTCTCTAAAACTCCCCCAATAAGGTAAAATTTACCTTATGTTGCAAACTAGTCAATCAGATATAAAACAGCCCATATTCGTCCACTTGCGTTGCCATAGTGAGTACTCTATTGTCGACGGCATAGTACGTATTGACGACTATGTGAAGCAGGCGTTGAACGATAAAATGCCAGCGTTGGCATTAACTGACTTAAGCAATTTATTTGGTGCAATCAAGTTTTACAAAACCGCTCGGGGCAAAGGTATTAAGCCTATTTTGGGTTGCGATATTTGGTTGGAAAATACCGCTAATCGTGATCAACCAACGCGTTTGCTATTGTTATGTCAATCACATGCCGGTTACTTGCTGTTATGTCAGCTACTTAGTCGCGCCTATTTGAGTAATCAATATCGAGGGCGAGCAGAGTTTAAGCGTGAATGGTTTGTTGAATGCGGTACAGAAGGGCTTATCATGCTCTCTGGCGCAATTGCTGGTGATGTTGGTCAAGCGTGTACGCAAGATAATCTAGCGCTAGCAACTAAGCTTGCTCAATCTTGGGAAAATCTATTTCCAGACCGATTTTATTTAGAAGTACAACGCACCGCCAGTGTTGCTGAAAGTAGCACACCAGAGAGTAATGCCTTGCAACATCAGCAAGAAAATTACATTCAGCAAGTGCGTTCAATCGCGCACAGTCTTAATTTGCCCATCGTGGCAACACACCCCATACAATTTATTACGCCCGATGATTTTAGAGCCCACGAAGCACGTACCTGCATTTCTGAAGGCTATGTGTTAGCGGATACTCGCCGCCCCAAAAACTTTACTACTGAGCAGTACTTCAAGCCTCAAGCAGATATGGCTACGCTGTTTGAAGACATTCCCGAAGCGCTGACCAATAGCGTTGAAATTGCTAAGCGCTGTAATTTGATGCTGACTTTAGGTAAAAACTATTTACCTAACTTCCCAACGCCTAATAATGAAAGCCTGAATGAGTATTTAATCGCAGAAGCGCGTAGGGGCTTGCTTCAACGCCTAGAAGTGCTTTATCCAAATGAAGAAGTACGTGCCGCAAAAAAACCTGCATATGATGCACGTTTAGACTTTGAAACCAAAGTGATTAACCAGATGGGATTCGCGGGTTACTTCTTGATTGTGGCTGACTTTATTCAGTGGGCTAAAGGTAATGGCGTACCAGTTGGTCCTGGGCGTGGTTCTGGTGCCGGTTCTGTTGTTGCTTATAGTTTAAAAATTACTGATTTAGATCCGCTGGAATACAATTTATTGTTTGAGCGCTTTCTAAATCCAGATCGCGTTTCAATGCCCGACTTCGATATCGACTTCTGCCAAGAAGGGCGTGATCGTGTCATTGATTACGTGAAGCAAAAATACGGCTTAGACGCGGTTTCACAAATCGCCACCTTCGGTACCATGGCGGCAAAGGCCGTGATTCGTGATGTGGGTCGAGTGCTAGATTTACCGTTCTATTTTGTTGATGGCATCAGCAAACTCATTCCGCTTGAGTTAGGCATTACTTTATCTGACGCTTTGGTAAAAGAGCCGCAGTTAGCTGAACGTCGTGAAAATGAAGAGGAGCTGAAAGAGCTACTAGAGCTAGCATTGCGACTTGAAGGCTTGGTGCGTAACATCGGTATGCACGCGGGTGGGGTATTGATTTCACCAGGTAAGATTTCTGATTTCTCGCCTGTTTATTGTCAGGCAGATGGCGCAAGTTTAGTCAGTCAATACGATAAAGATGATGTTGAAGCCGTAGGGTTAGTTAAGTTCGACTTTTTGGGTTTACGTACGTTGACGATATTGGAGTTGGCTTTGGCCAACGCGAATAAACAGCGTGCGACAGAGGGTTTAGCACCTTTATCATTCGAAACATTGCCGCTTAATGATAAGCCAACGTTCCAGTTGTTGAAAACCGCCAATACCACCGCAGTGTTCCAGCTAGAGTCCAAGGGTATGAAGGACATGCTTAAACAAGCATTGCCCGATTGCTTTGAGGATATTATCGCGCTGGTAGCGCTGTATCGACCTGGTCCTATGGATTTGATTCCAGATTTCTGTCGACGCAAACATGGCAAGCAGCGCGTAGAATACCCACACCCACTCACAGAGCCTATCTTAAAAGAGACTTACGGTATTGCCGTGTATCAAGAGCAGGTGATGCAGATTGCCCAAGTCGTCGCGGGCTATAGTCTTGGCGGTGCCGATTTGCTTCGTCGTGCGATGGGTAAGAAAAAAGTTGAGGAAATGGATGCGCAGCGTAAGACCTTTGTGGAGGGTGCTACCAAAAACAACATGACCGAGCGGCAAGCGATGGAATTGTTTGACTTGCTAGAGAAGTTTGCGGGTTATGGTTTTAATAAATCTCACGCCGCCGCCTATGCATTGGTCGCTTATCAAACCGCGTATTTGAAGGCGCATTATCCTGCGGCATTTCTGGCCTCTACGATGTCTGCTGATATGAATAATACCGACAGTGTGCGTATTTTCTATGAAGATTGTGCGCCTAATCAGGTGAAAATTTTGTCGCCAGATGTGAATCAAAGTGAGTATAAATTTACGCCGATTAGCAAAAACCAAGTGTTATACGGTTTAGGTGCCGTCAAAGGTACAGGGCAAGCTGCGATTGAAGTGATTTTGCAAGCACGTCGCAAAGATGGCCCATTTAAAGACCTGTTCGACTTTTGTAATCGTCTCGATTTACGCAAAGTGAATCGCCGCGTGGTGGAGTCGTTAATTCGCGCAGGTGCGTTTGATAAACTATCACCAAGCCGTAATGCGCTGTTAGCAGGCGTTGCCATGGCTATGGCTGCTGCTGAACAAAACAGCGCCAATAGTAACCAAAACAGTTTGTTTGGTGAAGTGGCAGATAAAGCTGCCAATATATTACCTATGGTGCCAGATTGGACTGAGCAACAGCGCCTGCAAGAGGAGAAGGCTGCGCTTGGCTTCTATTTTAGTGGACATCCTTATTGGGCTTTTCAAAAAGATTTAAGTCAGTTTATTTCGACTACGTTGGCAAATTTAGCCCCCAAAGAGCAACCGCAACTATTGGCAGGTATTGTTTCAGGCGTGCGTATTCGCATGACTGGACGTGGCAAAATTGCCATCGTAGGTTTAGATGACGGCACTACGCGATTAGAAGTCGTGGTGGGTAGTGAGTTACTCAATCAGCAACAAGCCTTGTTGAAAGATGATCAACTTATCATCATAGAAGGTACTGTAAGAAATGATGAGTTTTCTGGAGGCGTAAGAGTCAACGCTAGAAAGATTTTTGATTTACCTACCTTGAGAAATAGCAAAGCCAGCTTTTTGAAAATATCCTGTAATGGTCAGGCTGATGCTATCAAGCTAAAGGCTTTACTAAAGCCGTATTGTAAAAATGCCTCTGATGAAGCGCGCGGTTGTGCGGTTAAAGTTGAGTATCACAATAAAACCAGTAAAGTGGAGTTAATGTTAGGTAATGACTGGCGTGTGGATTTGCATGATGAGCTGATTGCAGGTTTAACTGCGTGGTTGAGTCGAGAAAACGTAAAAATCCTATATAATTAGGCATTCAACAATGCATTCAAATTAATACCGCGTTGTCGGGTCTTGCCGTACTAATTGTACTGTCTGCGACCCAACGCCTTGTCTTAATTCGAATGCATTGCTGAATGTAGTTTTTGAGAAATAAGTTTCGATTATTGAGTTAAATATATGAAAATAAGTTATTTAGATTTTGAACAACCTATCGCAGAACTTGAAGCCAGAATTGAAGGTTTACAGTCTGCGCATGATGACAATGACGCTTTAGATATTTCTAAAGAGCTTATTGCATTAGAAAAGAAAAATAAAAAACTATCTGAAGATATTTATGGCAATTTAACGGCTTGGCAAATTTCGCAGTTGGCGCGTCATCCGCAACGTCCTTACACTTTAGACTATATCAAGGGCATATTTACTGACTTTGAAGAACTGCATGGCGATAGAGCTTATGCTGATGACCCCGCGATTGTAGGTGGTTTGGCAAGGTTTGAAGGTCAGCCGGTGATGGTGATTGGCCATCAAAAAGGCCGTGACGTTAAAGAGCGCCAATACCGTAACTTCGGGATGCCACGCCCAGAAGGTTATCGTAAAGCTTTGCGTTTATTCCGCTTAGCCGAAAAATTCCATATTCCTATTATTACCTTGATTGATACGCCTGGCGCCTATCCTGGTATTGGTGCAGAAGAGCGTGGTCAATCAGAAGCGATTGCACGTAATCTTTATGTGATGGCTGAGCTTGAAACACCTATTATCGGCGTGATTATCGGTGAAGGCGGCTCTGGTGGTGCGTTGGCATTGGGTGTGGTTGACCAGTTGTTGATGTTGCAATACGGTACTTACTCTGTTATTTCACCTGAGGGTTGCGCTTCTATTCTGTATAAGAGTGCGGATAAAGCTTCAATCGCAGCAGAATCTCTTGCCATTACCGCGCCGCGTCTTAAAACATTAGGTTTGATAGACCGTATTGTGCCTGAGCCATTAGGTGGCTCACATCGTGCGCCAGAAGTAGTGATGGAAACTTTACGCCTTGCACTAAAAGAAGAGCTGGCCAAATTAAAGCCTAAATCAATTAAAACTTTACTGGTTAGCCGTTATGAGCGCTTAATGGGCTATGGCAAATACAAAGAAGTCGCTGAAAAATAGTAAGAAGGTTACAGAGCTTGTAACTCATCCTTTAATTTCACAACTCAATCACTTTTTAAGTCGCTACTTAAAGCCAAATCAGCATGTGCTGTTGGCGTTAAGTGGCGGTTTAGACTCCACGGTGTTGCTGCATCTGCTTGCTGCAGCCAAACAAACTATCCGGTTCGAATTACATGCCATGCATGTGCATCATGGCTTGAGTCCTAATGCCGATGCTTGGGCAGACTTCTGCATGCAGCAATGTCAGCTTTTGAATGTGCCGATTAAAGTCGTGCGTGTTCAGCTTGATTTGAATGCTAAGCAGGGCATAGAAGCCGCTGCAAGGCAATTGCGCTATGAGGCTTTGTTTGATTTTAAAGTGAGTGGAATTGCTCCAGATTTCGTTGTGACCGCACACCACCAAGATGACCAAGCCGAAACACTGCTTCTGCAATTGTTTAGGGGCGCAGGTGTGAAAGGCTTGGCTTCTATGGGGTGCATAGATGAATCTAGACGCTTAATGCGCCCTTTACTTGATATATCGCGCCAAACGCTACAAGAGTACGCAGAGCAAAACAATATTCAATGGTGCAATGACGAGAGTAACGACAATACACAATACGAGCGCAATTTTGTTCGGCACGATGTGATGCCAGTGTTAGCGACTCGTTATCCATCAGTCAAATCAGTGCTCGCGCGAACAGCCTCACACTTGGCTGAAGCGAATGATTTACTCGATACTTTAGCGAAAATTGACGCCGATAAGTTATTGCAAAACAACAGTTTATGCTTGCAAGATTTAACAGGCTTTGACCTTCCGCGAGCTAAAAACCTACTGCGTTGGTGGTTTTCACAGAACCAACTCGCAATGCCTACTTCTGAGCATTTGAATGAAATTATTCAGCAGTTGTTCAATGCTAAGGCAGATGCCAATATCAATATCCAGCTACAACACTTAAGCCTAAAACGCTATCAACAACGCGCTTACCTATGTGCAGAGCGCCTTGCCGAACCTTTTGATATGACTTGGAATGGTGAGCCATATTTAAATTTACCCAACGGCGGCCAGTTACATTTCAAGCAAGTGGTAGGCTCCGGTTTAGCGCTAAAGCATGGTATGACTAAGCTAAGAATCACCAACCGAGATGGCGGTGAGCGCTTTAAGCCAGACGTACTAAGACCTACTCGCACGCTCAAGCATCTACTGCAAGAAGCGAGTATTCCCCCGTGGCAACGTGAGCATTTACCACTAATTTATTGGCACGACACTTTAGCCTTAGTGCCGAATATTGGTATCGCACATGAGTTACAGGCCACTGAGAATGAGCTAGGCTTAGATATTATTTGGCAAGATATCTAAATCTAAATTCATCTTAGTAAAAAGTATTTTGGCTTATATTGCCAAATGTATAAGGCAAATTTTTTGGAGACGCAGTGCATTAAGCGTAGTCATTTAGAGAGATAAGTCATGTTTGATTATATTAACCGCGATACAAAACTATGTATGTCCCTCTCGGCTAGGCCAGGGAATGTCGGTACAAGGTTTCACAACTATCTCTATCGTGAGATGGGGCTTAATTATGTGTATAAGGCTTTTAGTACTGAAAGTCTGAAAGATGCTATTGCAGGCATTCGAGGACTTAATATTCGTGGCTGTGCTATATCTATGCCTTTCAAAGAGTCAGTCATCGAGCTGTTGGACGAGCTTATGCCATCTGCCGCGACCATTGGTTCAGTCAATACCATTGTCAATGATGAAGGTTGGCTCCGTGCCTACAATACAGACTATGCTGCTGTGCGAAGCCTGCTTGACAATCATAATGTATCAAGAGATATGAGTTATGTTATTCAGGGCAGTGGTGGAATGGCCAAAGCCGTTGCGATTGCGATGCGAGACGCTGGCTTTCAGAAAGGTACTATTCTTGCGCGTAATGAAGCTGCTGGACGTTCGCTCGCTGAGCTATGCGGTGTTGAATGGCAAACCGATTTGCGTAATTTAAAGCCACAGATTTTGGTAAATGTGACGCCAATCGGCATGGCTGGCGGCATTGAAGCCAATGACCTTGCCTTTAGTCAGGAAGCGGTAGAGGCTACACAAGTAGTGTTTGATGTAGTTGCCCTACCTGCGGAAACGCCACTGATAAAGCTAGCTCGCGGTTTAGGCAAGTCTGTCATTACTGGTGCTGAGGTGATGACCTTACAAGCGGTAGAGCAATTTGTGCTTTACACTGGGCAACGGCCGACTCAAGAATTAATTGCAAAAGCGGCCGTTTATTCTCGTGCCTAATTTTTATTCGTCATTTGCCATCGCTAACGGGTGTTATAACGAAATCATCTTTTCAGTAATGGTTGTAACTTTGGCCAAATGTTATCAAGCATCATCGGTTGCCCTAATACATTAGGGTGAAGTCCATCATCCTGAATTAACTTTGGTTTGGCGGCAATGTTTTCTAGCATAAATGGTACTAATGAAACTTGATGTTGTTGGCTTAATTGTGGGTAGGTATTACTGAAAGAGTCGGTGTATTTAGGGCCATAGTTTGGCGGTATTTTCATGCCGATTAACAGTATTTTTGCATTGGCCTTTTTACTTTGTGTAATCATAGTATTGAGGTTAGCTGACATCTCTTTTACAGGTAAGCCGCGTAAACCATCGTTAGCGCCCAGCTCTAAAATGATGATGTTAGGTTTTGTTTTCGCTAGCGTGGTTGCTAGTCTGGTCAAGCCGCCGCTGGTGGTTTCACCGCTAATACTGGCATTAATGACATCATATTGATAATGCTGATCTGCAAGCTTCTTTTGTAAAAATGCTACCCAGCCTTGCGATTTTGCAACGCCGTATGCGGCGGAGAGGCTATCGCCATAAACCAATATTTTAGGATTCGCCGCATTTGCGTGTGAAATGCATGCAACGAAACTGAAACCCAGTAGACTAATACAAAGTAACTTTTGTAACCATAATTTAGATTGCAGTAGTTTTGAGTATTTAAGTTTAGAATTTAACTGTTTAAGAATGAATAATAAGTGGAAAAACATAGATGCAACAATCTCCTGCCATGCAAACAAAAATAAGCCAAACGAACATCATCCAAGCACAAAACTTAACTTACGAATTTATCAGTCATGATAACCATATTCAGGTTTTACGGGATTTAAATTTATCTATTTTACAAGGCGAACAAATCGCCATTATCGGTAGTTCAGGCTCGGGAAAATCTACGCTCTTGAGCTTGCTTGCAGGGTTGGACATACCAAGTAGCGGTAGCGTTCAAATTCAAAACAATGCATTTAGCAGCTTAGATGAAGATGGCAGGGCGACCGTACGCGCTAAAAGTATGGGATTTATATTCCAGTCATTTCAGTTGCTACCTTCACTGAATGCTTTAGAAAACGTCATGTTGCCCTTGCAATTGAAAAGTCACCCTAACGCAAAAGAACTGAGCCTAGAAGCGTTGAGTAAAGTAGGTTTAAGTGCACGTGTGCAACATTACCCGAAGCAGCTTTCAGGTGGCGAGCAGCAGCGCGTAGCGATTGCTCGTGCATTCGCTACTCAGCCTGCTATTTTGTTTGCAGATGAACCTACAGGTAATCTAGATAAAGCTACGGGGCAGATCATCATTGAGTTGTTGTTCAAAATGAATACGGAAGCAGGCACCACTTTGGTTTTAGTGACACATGATGCGCATTTGGCAAACCGATGCCA
Organism: Methylotenera versatilis 301; assembly: GCF_000093025.1. Taxonomy (GTDB): domain Bacteria; phylum Pseudomonadota; class Gammaproteobacteria; order Burkholderiales; family Methylophilaceae; genus Methylotenera; species Methylotenera versatilis. The sequence goes on along the minus strand of NC_014207.1, from coordinate 1,814,689 downwards.
GCGCCAGCTGAAACTTGAGAATGGTGTGTTGACTGAGCAAACAGATTTGGTTGCAGCATGAATTTAAGTGTTGGCTTAGCTTGGACGCAAACTATCAGTTTGTGGCGCTCTGGTGCGTTACGTGTACTGGTTTTTTCATTGGTGTTAGCGGTAACCACCATTTCCGCGATTGGGTTTTTTACGCAACGTGTAGAAACCGCATTAAATCAGCAAGGCGGCTTATTGCTTGGCGGCGACCTTGCTGTTATTGCTGACCACGCTATTCCTGATGCTTTGCTTAATCGCGCAGCAGAACAAGGCTTAGCGACGGCTAAAACTTATGAGTTTTCTAGCATGGTAGTGTTTGGTGAAACTAGCCAGTTAGCTGAAATCAAGGCTGTTGAGCAGGCTTTTCCACTAAGAGGCGACTTAACTCTAGGTAAATATAGCTCTGATATAGGTAAAGTAGTTAAAAATGCTCCTAAATCTGGCGCGGTTTGGGTGGAGCCAAGGCTTGCAAACTTACTGAATATTAAAGTGGGTGATGTGGTTGAAGTGGGTGAGCGTAAATTGCACGTTGGTGCAATATTAGTACGCGAGCCATCACGTGGCGGTGATATGTTTGGTTTTGCTCCGCGCCTGATGATGAATGCCGCAGATTTGCCTTCTACTAAGTTAATTCAATATGGCAGTCGCGTAAAATATCAGTTGTTACTCGCCGCTAGCCCGCAAAAAATCAACCAATATTATGCACAAACTAAGCCAATATTAAACCATGGCGAGAAGATACAAGATGTGCGAAATGCTCGCCCGGAAATTAAATCAGCCTTAGATAAAGCACAGCAGTTTTTAGGTTTATCTGCCATGGTCAGCGTGATTTTGGCGATGGTCGCCATGCTGCTTTCCAGCTTGCCTTATATCAAGCAGAGCTTAGATACTTTTGCCTTGATGCGTTGCTTTGGCGCTTCAAAAAGTACGGTGTTGCAAGTATTAGCCATACAAACTATTTTGATCGCATTTTTTAGTGCCTTACTTGGCGTTTTACTAGGATTCATTGCGCAGTTTGGCTTGGCTAAATTAGCGGGTAGCTTGTTTTTAGAGACACTGCCACCGGCTTCTAGCGCACCAGTGTTTATCGGCTTGGCAGCTAGTATTGCCATGATGTTTGCAGTGGTGCTGCCGCATGCTTGGCAAATGCGAAACCTTACTGCAATGAGTATTTTGCGCCGCGAAACCCTAGCTCAGCCAATTTCCGCGCAAGCCAAGTTTCTACCTGCCGCGTTAGTGATGTGTGCGATGATTTTTTGGAAAGCGGGCGACGTTAAATTGGCTGGTTCAACCATATTGGCTTTAGTGTTGTTGTGTGTGGCGATTGTTGGTTTTTCTTATGTATTGGTCTCTTTGGCAAATCGTTTATTCATGTTGTCACCAAAAGGTCAAGTATTGAACGATATTAAACTTGGCGTGCTGGGGCTTAAACGACGCTTTGGTTTATCTACCGTGCAAATGATAGGTTTTAGTATGGGTTTGATGGTGCTGATGTTGCTTGCCTTGATACGTGGTGATTTGATCCGCAACTGGCAAGCTTCATTGCCGATTGATGCACCTAATCGCTTTATTATTAATATTCAGCCCAGTCAAATTGATGGTATTAAGCAGTTTTTCGAGAAGCAGAAAATCAAAGGCGGAAGCATTTTTCCTATGGTGCGCGGTCGTTTGATTGGCAAAAACGGTAATGACATCAGTGCTACAGAATGGCAAGATGAGCGCGCCAAACATCTTGCCGAGCGTGAGTTTAATTTGTCTTGGGCTGCACAGATGCAAAGTGACAATCAATTGCTGTCTGGACGCTGGTGGACGCCAAAAGAATATGGCAAGCCTTACTTATCGATAGAGCAAGACTTAGCAAAAACATTAGGTATTCGGTTGGGCGATAAATTGTTGTTTGATGTTGCAGGTGACCCACTCACGCTTACTGTCACTAGTCTTAGAAAAGTAGATTGGGACACGATGCGCGCGAACTTTTTTGCGGTGACGCCGCCTGGTGTATTGGATAACTACTCTGCAAATTACATTAGCAGTTTTCACCTGCCAATCGGTGCAGATGCTGCGATGAATCAGCTGATACGCAACTACCCAAACCTGACAGTGATTGATGTTGCGGCGCTCATGCAACAAGTACGTGGCATCATGCAAAAAATGAGCAGCACCATAGAGTATGTGTTCGCCTTTAGTTTGCTTGCTGGCTTAGCCGTGCTTTACGCTGCTTTAATCGCTACACGCGAAGAACGTATCGCAGAAGCCACGATTATGCGAGTATTTGGCGCATCTCGCCGTCAAGTGAGCATTGCCTATGTAGCTGAGTTTGCCTGTATTGGCTTGGTATCCGCGTTGATCGCAACTATTGCGGCTAATCTTTTGGCGTATTACATCAGTGCTCAGATATTAAATATTCCGTTTCAGTTTAATGCAACGCTTGCATTTGGCATCACGCTTATTGCTGCATTTATTATTCCTCTGGCTGCTTGGCTAGGTTTGCGCGGATTTTTGAATGTTCCTGCAAGGCAGTTACTTAACAGTATTTAATGGATATGGTTGTATACAACCATAAATTGGCTGATAGTAGCCATAATTTGGCTGTATACAACCACATTTTATGTGTACAATTTTTAATCTATATCAGTATTAATCTTTACTAGTTGATTCCATTGAATATTTTTTAAAATCTAATTCTAGGAATGTGTTTTGCTTATTTAATGCGGTGAAATACATCTAACCTAGGGGATAACATGCAAATTTCGTTACAACAAAAAAACATGAAACCAAAACTAATATTGGTTGCAATTTTAAGTGCTTATGCCATGCCTCAAATAGCGATGGCAGAAAACAAGGCCGAGGTTTTAGAGCTAAGTAAAGTGGAAGTGGTCGGTACAACGCCTTTGCCAAGTATCGGTACACCAATTAACCAAGTACCATCAAATGTTCAAACAGGCTCTTCAAAACAATTTGATCAACAGCAGTCATTAGATTTATCTGAGTATCTCGATAATAACCTTGGCTCAGTCAATACCAGTAACAGTGTCGCTAACCCATATCAAGCAGATGTGCAGTTTCGCGGCTTTACAGCCTCACCGTTATTAGGAACACCACAAGGTCTTTCTGTATATATGGATGGCGTACGTGTAAATGAAGCTTTTGGGGATATTGTGAACTGGGATTTGATTCCAGCAAATGCGATTGCCAATATTAATTTAATTCCAGGTTCAAACCCGCTATTTGGTTTGAATACATTAGGCGGTGCGTTAGCAGTTCATACAAAGAGTGGGGCTGAATTTCCAGGTATAAAAGCGACTGTGTATGGTGGCTCTTGGGCACGTCGTGCTTTTGAATTTGAGGCAGGTGGTGAAGATAAAGAAAAGAATCTGGATTACTTTGTCGCCGGTAATATATTTAAAGAAAATGGCTGGCGCGAGCATTCATCAAGCGATGTGAAGCAAGTGTTTGGTAAAGTAGGTTGGCAAAATGACACCAGTGATTTGGATTTATCTGTAGCACTTGCAGACACTATGATGGAAGGCACGCAAGCTGTTCCATTATCAAGTTATAACCAACCAAAAAAAGCATATACCTACCCAGATTCAATTGGTAATCAACTTTTTATGGTTAATTTAAAAGGTAGCCATTTTTTAACTGATGATAAGTTAGTTGCAGGTAATGTTTATTACCGTAAAAATAAAAGTACGGGTTTTAATAGTAATGCTGAGTCTATTGCCCCAAGCGATTCACTCAATATTTCTACCAATACAAATCAAGATGGTTTTGGTGGAGCCCTGCAAATGACCTTATTAGGTGATTTAGCAGGTCATAAAAACCAGTTTACTGTGGGCGCAAGTGCAGACTTTGGTCGCACCGATTTCACGAGTGACTCTATGGTGGCCAGTATAGTTGGTAATGAGACGGTTACAGATGATCCAACAGCAGCACCAACAGCATTTGTGCGCTTAAAAGCACGTAATGACTACTACGGACTATACGCAACAGATACATTCTCTTATACCGATAAGTTGCATTTAACATTATCCGGTCGCTATAACGTGGCAAAAGTTAACTTATCTGGCACAACGCATGATGATAATGCAACGCCAGTTGACTTTCCATTAGAGGGTAACCATCACTACAGTCGCTTCAATCCCGCCATTGGACTTAACTATAATCCTTCGACGGATTTGGGCTTTTATGGTGGTTATAACGAAGGCATGCGTGCAGCTACACCAGTTGAGCTAAGCTGTGCTGAAGATGGTCGCCCATGCTCGCTTCCAAATGCATTTGCGGCTGACCCACATTTAGAAAAGGTTGTAGCTAAGACATGGGAAGGTGGCGTTCGCGGCAAGTTAGCAAGCAGCCTTAACTGGAATATGGGCTTGTATACTACTGAAAATAGTGACGATATTCAGTTTATTGCTAGCAGTACGCCTACATTAGGCTATTTTAAAAATGTTGGTGAAACTCGTCGTCGCGGCTTTGAGCTAGGCTTAAATGGTAAATTTGATGCACTAACTCTTGCCGTTAACTATGGTTTTGTAGATGCGACTTACCAATCTGATTTTACCGTAGGTTCGCCCGCAAATAGCAGTAAAGATGGGTTAGATCAAATACAGGTGTCAAAGGGTGACAAAATTCCAGGTATAGCCCGCCAAACACTTAAATTACGTGCTGCATATGATGTAACACCTGCTTGGAGTGTCGGCACAAATATTGTACTTGCAGCAGGTCAATATGCGCGTGGAGATGAGAATAACCAAGATGCAAACGGTAGAGTGCCCGGTTATGCAGTTGTCCATCTGGATACGCATTACAGCATTAACAATAATTGGAAATTGTTTGCCAAATTGAATAATGTGTTTGATACGCAATATGCAACGTTCGGCGTGCTTGGTAATAATATTTTTAATGGTTTAGATGAACAATTCCGCTCACCAGCAGCCCCACGTGCTGGGTGGGTGGGGGTGACTTACGAGTTTGGTCGTTCAAAAACTGCTTCAGCAGCAGTTGATGCAGATTAAGTAGGTTAGACCTTGCAGTTAGCCCATCACATCTCCGGCCAACCTTCAGCCATGTTAAAGCAGCAATCTAAATTACTGATTGTGGAAGACGAAGTGTTGTTCGCTAGGGCGGTGATGCGTCGATTGCAGAAAGCTGGTTATGAGTGTGCGCATGTTGAGAGTTTGCAAGATGCGCGCACCATTTTTAAACAGTTCTCGCCAGACATCGTATTGCTTGATATGCGCTTGCCTGATGGCAATGGTTTAGATCTGCTGGCTGATTTAGTGGTTAAAAATGTTGCTGTGATTGTAATGACTGCGCACGGTGAGATTAGCGATGCGGTCAATGCAATCAAACAAGGTGCAATCGACTACCTCAAAAAGCCGATTGATTTAGAAGAGTTATTGTTATCGGTTCAAAAGGCTGAAGCTTCAGCGATTCAAAGCAATAGTTTGGACTACTCACGTCAACGCAACGCACATGCGATTGATGGTGTTGAGTTGCTGGGTGATAGCCCCGCGATGCAAAGTGTGATAATGCAAATTCAGCGTATTGCACAGTTAGTCGCTGCCGATACAGTGCCGCCAACAGTATTAATCAGCGGTGAAACCGGAACTGGTAAAGATGTTGCAGCACGTTTATTACATTTATCTTGTCAGGTCAAAGGTCAAAACAACGATAAGCCGTTTGTGCATATTGACTGCGCTTCATTGCCGCCAGATTTAATGGAAAGCGAACTATTTGGTCATGAGAAGGGCGCCTTTACTGGAGCGTCTGCAACACGCCCAGGGTTGATTGAAGCCGCAGAAGATGGCACGCTTTTTTTAGATGAAATTGGTGAGTTACCTTTGGCTTTGCAAGCCAAGTTGCTCAATGTGCTAGAGCGTAGAATGGTGCGTAGGATAGGTTCCACCAAAGAACGTCCCGTACCTGCACGTTTTATTGCCGCTACCAATCGCGATTTGCATGAGATGTCTCTCACAGGTAGTTTCAGGCAAGATTTGTACTACCGTTTAAATGTCATGAGTATTGGCATGCCGCCACTGCGTGAAAGAGCTGCAGATATTCTGATGTTGGCTAAACATTTTGCCATACAGACTTCAAGGCGTTATGGTTTGGCGACGCCTGTATTTTCTACAGATGCCATTACCATGATTAAAAGCTACGACTGGCCAGGTAATGTGCGCGAACTTCGCCATCAGGTGAGTCGCGCCATGTTGTTGTCACAGCAAGGCAATATCACAGAGCTTGATTTTGCGCTTCCCATGAATCGACTGCTGCTGGATGCTAATCAACATGCGGCAAACACCATGCTTAATTCGCAAGCTACTTTGGATGAGGTTGAGAGAGCTGTTTTATTAAAAGTCATGGCTGAGTCAGATAATAACGTGTCTAGAGCGGCGCGTAAGCTTGGTATTACTCGTATGACGATGCGTTACCGCCTAGAAAAACATCAATTAAACATTAAAACAGAAGAGTAACTATTATCAATAGTAAGCTGTTTTTTTGCTAAACCCTCAAAAAATTTCCCAGTAATTTCTTATTTGATCTATCCATAACGCCACATTCTCAAATGACGGCACAGCCGTCGCATGGTATGATTTGAGCAAATTCAAACTGGAAAAATGTCATGCAAATTGGAACACCATTAAGCCCCAATGCCACTCGCGTTATGTTGCTAGGTAGCGGTGAATTAGGTAAGGAAGTGATTATTGCATTGCAACGACTAGGCGTAGAAGTGATTGCCGTTGATCGCTACAAAAACGCACCAGGTCATCAAGTGGCACATCGTGCTTACACCATCGACATGACAGATGATAAAGCATTGCGTGACCTAATCGCCCAAGAAAAACCGCATTTAATCGTTCCAGAAATTGAAGCGCTGAACACCAATACCCTTGCGGATGTTGAATCTTCTGGCATTGCGACGGTGATTCCTACTGTTAAAGCCGTGCAACTCACAATGAACCGTGAGGGTATACGCAGATTAGCTGCGGAAGAGCTTAGTTTGCCAACTTCACCTTATGCCTTCGCTAGAAGTGAAGCTGAGTTACAAGCTGCGATTGACGCAGGCATTGGCTATCCATGCTTTATCAAACCGACCATGTCATCCTCTGGCAAAGGTCAGTCACGTATTACCAATGCGAGCGAAGTGAAAACTGCATGGGATTATGCGGCTTCAGGTGGTCGTGTGAATCAAGGTGTGGTGATTGTTGAAGGTCAAATTGATTTTGATTATGAAATTACCTTGCTGACTGTACGCGCAAAAAATGCAGCGGGTGAAACTCAAACTTACTTCTGTGAACCTATTGGACATGTGCAAGAAAAGGGCGATTACGTCGAAAGCTGGCAACCCCAGGCAATGACGACAGGTGCATTACAAGAGTCTAAGCGCATTGCAAAAGCTGTGACTGATAGCTTAGGTGGACTAGGCTTATTTGGCGTAGAACTGTTCATTAAAGGCGATAAAGTCTGGTTCAGTGAAGTCAGCCCGCGTCCGCACGACACTGGTATGGTGACTATGGCTAGCCAACGCTTTAGCGAATTTGACCTACATGCACGTGCCATTCTAGGTTTGCCAGTAGATGTGAGTTTACGTGATGCCGCAGCAAGCGCTGTTATTTATGGTCAACACGAAACTAATAATTTAGTGTTTGATGGCGTCGAAGCTGCATTAGCCGTACCTAGTAGCGATATTCGTCTATTCGGTAAGCCTGAATCTTTTATTAAAAGACGTATGGGTGTGGCGCTCGCTACAGGCAAAGATACAGATGAGGCAAGAGGCCGTGCAAAATTGGCTGCTAGTCTAGTTAAACCTAAAGTAGCACCTAAAACAGCATAGGTTGGTTGAGTTCAAATGCTAGATAAAATTGACGAAGTGGGTAGCAATAAAAGTACGTTTTATGAGTTGCTGGGCGGAGAAGCGAACGGCACTGAAAATATCCGTAATTTAGTAGAAACTTTTTACGATATTATGGATAGCGACCCTAAAGTCGTTCCTCTTCGTGCGATGCATCAGCCAGATTTAACTTCCGCACGCGAGAAGCTCTTTATGTTTCTTACTGGATGGACTGGCGGTCCGCAGCTTTATATTGAGCGTTATGGTCACCCCATGCTGCGTGCGCGCCATATGCCATTTCCTGTGGATGAATCAGCACGCGACCAGTGGATGTATTGCATGATTAAAGCCATGCATCAGTTGAACTTTGAAGATGACCTTATGAAGAAGTTAGCCAACCAGTTGTATGGAGTGGCTGATTTTATGCGCAACCGAGAATAGCCTTAACTCTTATATATGAAGAGTTAAGGCCCAATCTATTTTAAGTATTTTGAATCACAATGTTCGGAAACTTCCCGCTGTGATCTAAACTGGTATTAGCGATTTTAATTGCAGCTTTACGTGCAATCTCTTTGTAAATATTGGCAATCTTAGAATCTGGAGTGGCAACTACTGTAGGTTTTCCGCTATCAGCTTGTTCGCGAATAGTGATGTCTAAAGGTAAGCTGCCTAGCAAATCTACGTTGTAATCTTTGCACATTAAAGCACCGCCGCCTGCGCCAAAAATATGTTCTTCATGACCGCAATTTGAGCAGATATGCGTGCTCATATTCTCGACAATACCTAAAATTGGGATGCCGACTTTTTCAAACATCTTCAAGCCTTTACGAGCATCTAACAGCGCAATGTCTTGTGGAGTGGTAACTATAATTGCACCAGTGACAGGAATTTTTTGTGCAAGCGTCAGTTGAATGTCGCCAGTGCCTGGCGGTAAATCGACGATAAGATAATCTAAATCACGCCATTTTGTTTCACGTAATAACTGCTCTAATGCACCCGTTACCATTGGGCCACGCCACACCATAGGCGTATCTGCATCAATTAAAAAGCCAATCGACATTGATTGTATGCCGTGTGCTTCCATAGGGTCCATCGTTTTGCCATCTTTACTTTCAGGGCGCCCGCTAATACCTAGCATTTGTGGCTGGCTTGGGCCATAGATGTCTGCGTCTAGCAAACCAACGGTCGCGCCTTCTGCAGCCAATGCCAATGCCAAGTTAACAGAAGTGGTTGATTTACCTACGCCCCCTTTGCCAGAAGCCACCGCAATGATGTTTTTCACGTTAGGTAATAATGTCACACCTTGCTGGGCTTTATGCGCAACGATACGGCTACCTATATTCACATTCACATTGCCAACATCAGGTAAAGCTTTTAGCGCATTACTTACCAGTGCTTGCACGTCTGCAATCACTGACTTTGCTGGGTAGCCAAGCACAATGTCTACGCTGACATCATTACCATTGATTTGGATATTTTTAGCAGATTTGCTGCTGATAAAATCTTTGCCAGTGTGCGGGTCTATGCAAACTTTTAATGTGCTTTGGATAAGTAATTCTGAAATTGCCATTGCGTAAATTCCTGATTGTAGAGTTAGGGTTAATAACTTGAGTAAAAAGATAAGGTATTTTAACTGATAGTTTGATTGAATGTCTGTTTGATAACTAAGTCGTAGGTGTGTTTTGTTCAATATAATCGCTAATCAGCGCTGGGTGAAGCACGCGTCATTTGCTAGAATAGCGATTTAGCTTAATAGATCCATTTATCTCATGGCAACTGCAAACACCCCTCGTAAAATTCTTGTAACTTCAGCACTTCCATACGCCAATGGCAGCATTCACCTTGGACATTTGGTGGAATATATTCAAACTGATATTTGGGTACGTTTTCAAAAAATGCAAGGGCATACTGTGCATTATGTGTGTGCCGATGATACCCATGGCACGCCAATAATGCTGCGCGCAGAAAAAGAAGGCATCACACCAGAAGCCTTGATTGACGGTGTTCATAAAGAACATACCGCAGATTTTAGTGAGTTCTTAGTTGAGTTTGATAATTACTATTCAACCAATGCGCCTGAAAATAAAGAGCTGTCGCAAAGTATTTATAGAAAATTAAAAGCCAATGGCAAAATTGCTACAAAAATCATAGAGCAGTTTTACGATCCAGTTAAAAACATGTTCTTGCCAGACCGCTTTATTAAAGGCGAGTGCCCAAAGTGCCATGCGAAAGACCAATACGGTGATTCATGTGAAGTCTGTGGCGCAACTTATAATCCGACTGAGTTGATTAACGCGTATTCCGCTGTTTCAGGTGCTGCACCAATTCGCAAAGAAACAGAGCATTATTTTTTCAAACTTTCAGAATGTGAACAGTTTTTAAAGGATTGGACACGTTCAGGCACGCTGCAAGGTGAAGCAGCTAACAAAATGGGCGAGTGGTTTGAAAATGGTTTAAATGATTGGGATATTTCCCGCGACGCACCATATTTTGGTTTTGAAATTCCAGATGCGCCAGGTAAATACTTCTATGTGTGGTTAGATGCGCCTATAGGCTACATGGCGAGCTTCAAAAACCTTTGCCAAGCCAAAGGTCTGGATTTCGATGAATATTGGTCTAAAGACAGCAAAACTGAGCTTTACCATTTTATTGGTAAAGACATTCTGTATTTCCACGCATTGTTCTGGCCTGCAACGCTAGAGTTCAGCGGACACCGTAAGCCTACACAAATTTTCGCCCACGGATTTTTGACCGTAAATGGCGAGAAAATGAGTAAGTCACGCGGTACATTTATTACTGCTCGCAGTTACTTAGAGCATATTAAAAATCCAGAATACTTGCGTTACTACTACGCGGCAAAAATCAACAGCACTATGGAAGATATTGATTTGAGCTTAGATGACTTTGTCGCGCGTGTGAACAGTGACTTAGTAGGTAAGTACATTAATATAGCGAGTCGCACAGCTGGTTTTATTAATAAGCGTTTTGATGGAAAACTAAATCCGACTGCCAATAATATTGTCGTGGCTGAAATTAAGGCATCAGCACATGCTATCGCTGAAAGTTACGAAGCGCGTGAATATGGTAAAGCCTTACGTGAAATTATGCGTTTGGCTGATATAGCGAATGGCTTTGTTGCTGACAAAGCGCCGTGGGTCATTGCAAAACAAGAAGGGCAAGATGAAGCTTTGCAGCAAGTGTGTTCAGATGCGCTTGAGATGTTCCGCTTGCTTACATTGTATCTAAAGCCAGTACTGCCAAAACTTGCATACGAGATTGAACGTTTTCTCAATATAGAGCCGCTCATTTGGCAAGCTGTAGGCGCATCATTGCTACCAGCACATAGCATCAATGCTTATGAACACTTAATTACACGTGTAGACCCTAAACTGATTGAGGCTATGACCGAAGCTAATAAAGAAAATCTAATCGCTACGCCACAAGTAAGTGAACCTACGGTAAGTACGGCCGCACCAGTGGCAGCAGCTTTACCTGAAGCTGAATATATCAGCATTGATGACTTCACTAAAGTGGATTTGCGTATCGCTAAAATCGTCAATGCTGAACACGTAGAGGGTGCCGAAAAACTGTTGAAGTTATCGCTTGATATAGGCGAAGATAAACCACGCCAAGTGTTTGCCGGCATTAAATCTGCTTATGACCCTGCGACTTTAGTTGGGCGCTTGACTGTCATGGTGGCAAATTTAGCGCCACGCAAAATGAAGTTCGGCATGAGTGAGGGCATGGTGCTAGCGGCAAGTGATGAAAACGGTGGCCCATTTATTTTAAGCCCGGATGTAGGCGCAAAGCTAGGTATGCGCGTTAAGTAATCATAGGTATTAATTTTGTGGGAACCTATGTGCACAAATATAAGCGCCTGTAAATTTTTTAATAAGTAATTTTCTATGATTTATTGGTATAAGAAAGTGTTTTGTTTAAATAACTGGAGGAGTACAAGTGAAATTTATTAAAATACCTTTATTGGTAATTTTGCTATTATCAGGTCAAGCGATGGCAGCGGACAGTACAGCTAAAACAGCAGTTGGTGGCGGTTTAGGCGCCGCAGTAGGTACTGCGCTTGGAGGCGTTGTTGGTGGTAGCACAGGCGAAGTTGTGGGTGGCGCTGTAGGTGGCGGTGTTGGGGCCGGAGTGACTACCAAAGGTGAAGGTCAAACTGGTGCTATTGTTGGCGGTGCGGCTGGTGGCGCTGGCGGCGCTTATGTAGGTCGTAAAGTTAGCGGTAGTGGTACTGGCGCAGTTGTTGGTGCGGGTCTTGGCGGTGCTGGTGGTGCAGCAGTAGGTAAAGTGATTACTGAGCCAGGAAGTTCATCAGCTCAGCATGATCGTCAGTATAAAAAACATCATAAACATGGTAAAGGTCATGCTTATGGACATAATAAGCATCATGATGATTAATAAAAATGTAAGATAATAAAAAGCCCCGAATTTCGGGGCTTTTTATTAGGCACTATCACATAAGTAAATAGCAATTACTTAACACGATTAAATAATTGCTCACCTATAGAGTTAAGATTTACTTAGCTTTTGCTTTTGCATCAGCTGCTTTTTTCTCAGCCTCAGCTTTTTTAGCGGCTTTCTTTTCATCTGCGGCCGCTTTTTTAGCAGCTTTTTCGTCAGCTTTAGCTTTTTTAGCAGCTTCTGCTTTAGCTTCTTTTGCTGCTTTAGCATCATCAGCTTTTGCTTTTTTTGCAGCGTCTTTATCATCTGCTTTAACTACTACTTTTTCATCAGCTTTAACTGGTTTCTCAACTTTATCTGCTTTCTTAGTCGCTGCTTTATCTTCTACTTTAACTGTCGCTGCTGGAGTCGCTTTTTCTGCTTCTTTCGCTGGTTTTGATTCTTTCACGGGTTTTGCTTCTTTAGCTGGAGCAGCTTTTGTGTCAGCTGGTTTTGCTACTGCGGTAGTTGCACCACTTATAGAAATGTCTTTACGAACACTTTGTAATGTGACTGGGCCAACACCGTTAACTTTTTCAAGTTCATCAACAGATTTGAATCCACCATTTTTTTTGCGGTAATCAATAATGGCTTGAGCTTTTACTGGGCCAATGCCATCTAGGCTTTCAAGTTCAGCTTGAGTGGCGGTATTAATATTTACACCAGCCATCGCACTAAGGCTGAAGCTTAAAAAGGTAACAAATGCTAATAATATTTTTTTCATTTTTGATTCTCCAAGGTTTGAAAAGCACGGTTAAAACTAATAATAAAAAGTATTACTCAAAAAAATTGAATTACTTGGTCAATCATAACTTAAAAGCTATCAATGATACAAATAGTTACAATACAAAATATATCATGCCACAGTCATGCTTACACCAAGCTTACAAAGCCAAGTTGCATTCTTGATGAATTGCTTCTAACGCTTTACGAGGGTCTTCAGCCTTGGTGATCGGGCGACCTATGACTAAGTAGCTAGATCCATTCTTTAGTGCATCTGCAGGCGTAACAACGCGTGATTGGTCATCTTGGTTGACGTTAGCTGGGCGTATACCAGGGGTAACTAGGCAGAATTCAGCGCCTAACTTGGTACGTAACATTTGAGCTTCTAGTGCAGAACAAACAACGCCATCTAAACCAGCTTGCTGAGTTAATGTTGCGAGATTCATGACGTGAGTAGTCAAGTCAGTATGTATGCCGACTTGATTTAAGCTGGTTTGGTTCATGCTAGTCAGCACGGTTACGGCTATTAGCAATGGTTTAGATTCACTTTGTTGAACAGCTTGTTGTGCGGCCTGCATCATTTCTAGGCCGCCGCTGGCATGTACATTGAGCATCCAAACACCTAAGTTGCTAGCTGCGGTACATGCTTTGGCTACTGTATTGGGAATGTCATGAAACTTTAAGTCTAAAAATACGCCAAAATTTGAGCGAGTTAATTGCTCTACAAATTTTGGACCTGCTGCAGTAAATAGCTCTTTACCAACTTTTAATCGACAAAGCGATGGGTCAAGTTGTTTGACAAGATTGAGTGCGCTGGCTGCATCTTGGTAGTCAAGTGCAACGATAATTTTAGGGTCGTTATTCATGGGTCAGTTTTGCATTAAATGGTTGTTGGTTCTGCTGGCAGTGCTTCCCATGCGTTGCATGCTGGGCATTGCCAGTGGTGATATTTAGCTTTGAAGCCGCACTGCACACAGTGATAAGCGGTTTTGTTACCTATGGCATGGCGCACAGTTTGCTGCATCAGCTGAATATCGTTAAATGTAGTATTTTCTGAACTGTTGGTATGTTGCTTTAAAGCAATGGTTCTAGCTTGCAGTAGTTGATCTAGAACGCTTAGGCTAGGCATCTTAATTAGCTCAGTGCGCGCTAGTATAGCTGCGCTTTCAGGCCCTTTTTCAGCTAGGGTAGCTTCGTACAATACATTAATCAATGAAGCTAATTTATAGTTTTGCAAATAGGTTTGCAGTAGTGCTAAACCGTCAGCGGTTTGATTTAGTGCGCGATAGCTATTCAGCAGTTTAGGTGCAATTAAGCCTAAATACTCTGGTTGCTGAAATTCGATTCTACGCCATGTTGAAATCGCTTCTTTATGTGCATCGGCTTCGGCTTCCATATCACCTAATAACACATTAGCTCGCACACAGTTTTTATTCGCATTCAGTGCTTGTTCTAATTCGAATCTGGCGGTGTGCAAGTCATTGGCTAATTTTGATTTAACTGCCATTTCGCAATAGTAATGAGCAACTTCAACGCGGAATGGCACGCCAGATAAGCGCTCTAACTCAGTTGCGGCTTTAATCGCACGCTCCCATTCGCGTTCTCTTACATAGATTTCAAGCAAAGCACGCAGGGCAGGTTGGCGATACCTGTCATCATCTAGTGATTCAAACAGTTCTTCTGCGCGGTCCAGTAAGCCAGCTTTTAAGTAATCTTGTGCAAGCTCAGCAGTAACGGCCAATTTCTGTTGAGGCTCCAGATCCTTTTTATCTAACAAGCTTAAATGTAAATGAATTGCACGGTCGACTTCGCCACGTTTTCTAAACAGGCTTCCTAAGGCAAAGTGCAGTTCTAATGAGTCTGTGTTTGCTTGAACAGCCTCAGAGAAAGCTTCAATGGCTTTATCGTGTTGATTGGTGATAAGGAAGTTCAAACCCTTAAAGTAGGCAGCAGGTAGCGCAGTAGATTCAGCGAGCAGTTGTTTTAGGTCAACACGGGCAGCTAGCCAACCTAAGCTAAAAAACAGGGGAAGTGCTAACAACCACCAAAATTCAAATTCCATGAGGTTTCGCTTTTACTAATGCTTGGTTATATAGAATGTTTAATTGCGTCATGCGGCTTGATTTGCACAAATTTTGCATAGGTGTAATTTTAGCTTAAATAATTGAATATAGTTCGCTTTAACTAATGCTGTTTCTGATAGACAATAAAATTGATGTGCAATAAAAAACGGCAGCTAAAGGCTGCCGTTTTTTTATTTAAACACTAATACTTTAAACTAGAAGTTAATTCAGATGCTTAAGCTAGGTATTTAACCCAAGTCCACACGTTCACGTAACTCTTTACCAGCTTTAAAGTGAGGTACGTGTTTTTCTGGTACTTGCACTTTACTACCGGTTTTAGGGTTACGACCTAAACGTGGTGGACGATAATTTAAGCTAAAGCTACCAAAGCCACGTATCTCGATGCGCTCGCCAGTAGCGAGGTTATCGGACATTGCATCTAAAATCGCCTTCACTGATAGTTCCGCATCTTTTACTACCAACTGCGGAAAGCGCTCAGCAAGCAAGGTGATTAGTTCAGATTTAGTCATGCTTTATGTGCCTTTATCTTGACTATTTAGTTTATTTTTTGCTGTCTAATTTAGCTTTTAATAAAGCACCAAGGTTGGTTGTACCAGCAGAAGCTGCGTCATTTGGTACTTGTGGTGCAGCATCTTTAGCTTTTGCAGATTTAGCTTTAGGTTTAGCATCTGTTTTTTCTTCAGTTGAAGCACTTGCGCCTGAAGGGTCAGCAGAAAGTTGTTTAACACCTAATGAAATACGCTCTTTTTCTACATCGATTGCTAAGATAACTGCTTGTAACTCGTCACCTTTTTTGAAGTTGCGGATAGCTTCTTCGCCAGTTTGTGACCATGATAGGTCTGACAAGTGAACTAAACCATCGATACCGCCTGGCAAGCCAATAAACACACCGAAATCAGTGATAGATTTGATTTGACCTGAAACGTTATCACCTTTGTGATGTGTTGCAGAGAAATCATCCCATGGGTTAGCT
This sequence comes from Methylotenera versatilis 301, assembly GCF_000093025.1. GTDB lineage: Bacteria > Pseudomonadota > Gammaproteobacteria > Burkholderiales > Methylophilaceae > Methylotenera > Methylotenera versatilis. Next base: position 1,798,590 of record NC_014207.1, on the reverse strand, counting down.
TTACATTGTTTCATACCCAATGATAGACGACGACGAGCTTCGTCGATTTCAAGAATCATGACTTCAACTTCGTCGCCTAATTGAGCGATTTTGCCTGGGTGAATATTTTTGTTAGTCCAATCCATTTCTGAAACGTGAACTAAACCTTCGATACCTGGTTCGATTTCAACGAATGCACCGTAGTCAGTCAAGTTAGAAACTTTACCGAATAGACGTGTTGAAACTGGGTAGCGACGTGTTAATGCAACCCATGGATCGTCGCCCAATTGTTTGATACCTAGTGAAACACGGTTTTTCTCTTGATCGAATTTCAAGATTTTCGCTTCAACTTCTTCACCTACTGTTAATACTTCAGATGGGTGTTTTACACGACGCCATGCTAAGTCAGTAATGTGTAGTAAACCATCAATGCCGCCCAAATCAACGAATGCACCGTAGTCTGTAATATTTTTAACGATACCTTTAACCACTGCGCCTTCAGCCAATGTACCCATTAACGCATCACGGTCTGCACCAGCGCTAACTTCCATTACCGCACGGCGTGAAACAACGATGTTGTTACGTTTGCGATCGATTTTGATTACTTTTAGGTCACATTCTTTGTTTTCAAAAGGAGTAGTGTCTTTTACAGGACGTACATCAACCAATGAACCTGGTAAGAATGCCATGATGCCGTTTACAGAAACGCGTAAACCGCCTTTAACTTTACCGCTAACGAAACCTTTAATGATACGGCCTTCGTTCATCGCATCTTCTAAATCTAACCATGTTTCCATGCGTTTTGCTTTTTCGCGTGAAAGCAATGTTGAACCGAAACCATCTTCCAATTTTTCGATTAACACTTTTACGAAGTCACCAACTTGAACTTCGATTTCGCCTTGAGCGTTTTTGAATTCTTCAGCAGCGATAACGCTTTCTGATTTTAGACCAGCATTAACAATTACGTGATCTTGGTCAACTGAGATAACCTCAGCTGTAATCACTTCACCAGAACGCATTTCTTGGTGAGCTAAGCTTTCTTCAAAAAGCGCAGCAAAAGATTCCATCGGTGAAGCAGTAGATTTAGAAGTAGAAGCCATTAAATAAAATTACCTAAAAAATAATCCCACCTAGCAGTGGGGTGATTAAAAAAACCTGCGAATTAATGTAAAACGCAGACGAAAAATTCTTAAAAATTACAAAGAATAGAATTATAACTAAAACATTGAAAAATAAAAGACTATTTACTAAATTTATTAGTAATTTTCTAATAAAAACAGTATAAAAACTTAAGTATTTTGCAGAATTTGGTATTTTTGCAAAATATAGTCCACTGCGTCCGAAATACCTACATTATCCGTTTCAAGCAAAATCGCGTCATCAGCCATGAGCAATGGAGCACTTGCACGACCTTTATCTCTTGCGTCACGTTCCGTTAAGTCTTGCAGGATATGTTCATAATTGGCGGGCTGATTTTTGCCTTGCAGTTGTTTGTAGCGGCGTAAGGCGCGAGTTTCAGTGCTTGCCGTGAGAAACACTTTCAATTCTGCTTCTGGAAATATCACGGTTCCCATGTCTCGCCCGTCTGCAATTAAGCCAGGTGCTTTGCAAAAGCTATGTTGCATGTCGACTAAAGCTGCACGTAATGGTGCGTGTACAGCTACTTGCGATGCGCCTTTACCAATTTCTTCAGTACGTATCTCGTTGGAAACATCTTGATTATTGAGTAAAACCTGCTCATTGATAAATTCAATTTTGAGCGTTTTAGTGCATGCAGTAACGGCTAAGGCGTCACTCCAAGGGATATTATCTTGCTGCGCTGCAAACGCAACAATGCGGTATAGCGCACCAGAATCTAAGTAATTAAAGCCAAGTTTGCTTGCAACTAGTTGTGCGACCGTGCCTTTACCTGATGCAGAAGGTCCATCGATAGCGATGACAGGGAAATGATTCATTTATTTAGCTATACTCATTTTACGATACTTGCAAATTGCGCAAAGTAATCAGGGAATGTCTTATTGACGCACTTAGGGTCGTTAATGGTAATTGGCACGCCACCGAGTGAAACCAGTGAAAAGCACATGGCCATGCGGTGGTCATCATAAGTGTCAATCACCGCATTAGGGGTAAGTTGAGCGGGCGGTGTGATTTTAATGTAGTCCGCACCTTCTTCTACAATCGCACCCACTTTGCGTAACTCAGTTGCCATCGCGGCGATGCGGTCAGTTTCTTTTACGCGCCAACTGGCGATATTGCGTAAGGTTGTTGTGCCTTGGGCAAATAGGGCGACAATCGCTAAAGTCATTGCTGCATCGGGAATGTGGTTGCAATCTAAGTCAATGGTTTTAATTTTCGCTGCCTTATTCGCGGTGATATGGTTTTCGCCATAAGATATTTCTCCGCCCATTATGGCAAGTGCATCAGTAAATTTCACATCACCTTGTATGCTATTTTCGCCTAGACCTTCTACGCGTACATTTCCACCAATTGCACCAGCTGCTAAGAAATATGAAGCACTTGATGCGTCTCCTTCAACGAAGATCTGTTTAGGTGAGATATAGAGACTATCCGCAGGAATAGTAAACCTTTGCCAACCGTCACGCTGCACATTCACACCAAACTTCGCCATTAAATTAAGCGTAATTTCAATGTAAGGTTTAGAAATCAATTCGCCCACAACCTCAATGGTAGCTTTTTGCTTGGTGAGCGGAAGCGCCATCAGCAGGGCTGTTAGAAACTGGCTGGAAACATCACCTCGAATTTTGATGGATTTGGATAAATCAATATTAGGAGCGGCTATTTTTAACGGTGGAAAGCCGCTGTTGGCTAAGTATTGAATATCAGCTCCAGCTTGTTTTAGTGCGTCTACTAAGTCGCCGATGGGGCGCTCATGCATACGAGGTACGCCAGATAGCGTATAGTCGCCGCCTGCTAAAGCAAGGACGGCGGTAAGTGGTCTGAATGCTGTACCAGCATTACCCAAAAATATTTCTGCTTTTTTGTTTGGAAAATTGCCACCGCATCCTGTTACTCGCCATGCATTCTCAGCAAAATTTTCTAGCTTAACACCGAGTGTTTGTAATGCTTCTAGCATGCGCGAAGTATCATCCGAAGCTAATAGGTCGCGAATTTCGGTAGCACCTTCACTAAGTGCGGCAAGGAGTAAAGTGCGATTTGAAATGCTTTTCGAGCCTGGTAGCGTGATATTGCCTTGAACTTGATGGCTGGCGGGAAGGGTGAGTTGTTCCATTTTTATGTCTTTATTGTCTATTTTTTGCCCAAGCATTTCGAGCGGTGCTTGCGCGATTAAAGAGGGCTTGTAAGCCAGCACCATCTTCGTTGGTGAGTAATTGTTTGAGTTGAGATAGCTCGTTTTGGTAAGCGTCTAACTCACTTAACAAAGCCGTTTTGTTGGCTAAACTAATGTCGCGCCACATTTCGGGGTGGCTGCCTGCGATTCGAGTGAAGTCTCTAAAGCCACTGGCGGCGAAGCTAAATAGCTGTGCGGCATTCGGGCGAGAGGCTATGTCATCGACTAAAGCAAATGCCAGTAAATGCGGTAAATGGCTCACTGCGGCAAAAATACCATCATGCGTTTCAGCGGACATTTCACTTACATTGGCACCGCATGTGCGCCAAAGTTCAGCGACTACGGCAACGCCGTCTTTATTGGTTTCTGCAGTAGGGGTTAAAACAATGTTTTTGCCTGCGTATAAATCAGACATTGCAGCGGTTACGCCACTTTTCTCTGCGCCAGCGATGGGGTGCCCACCGACAAACTGATTGAATTGCTCGCCTAAAACTTCTTTTGCGCACGCTAAAACATCACTCTTTGTGCTGCCTGCATCAGTAATGACTGTGTTACTGCTTAAGTGCGGCTTGATGCTTTGTAAGATGCTGGCTGTTTGTGCGACTGGTGCGGCAATCATTATCAAGTCCGTATCTTGAAGTGCTGCATGGATGTTGGCTTCTTGTGTATCAGAAAACGCATCAATCACACCTAGTTTTAGGGCTTCTTGCAAACTTTCCTGACTGCGGCCAATGCCTGTTATATGCGTTGCGCTGGCTTTTTTAAGCGCTAGCGCAAAAGAGCCACCAATCAAACCCACACCAAAAATGACGATTTTTTTCAAAAGTTAAAAGTTTTCAGAAGAAATGCTACAAGTTAAAAAACTGAATTGTAGCATTTTTGGTTACCGACAGTTACTTAGCGTGAAGGTGCGCAGAACCGTAAAACACCATTTAATAGATAGGGGACCGGTGTTTTTGACAACCAATGACGATTATCTGCAATCAATGGATAGGCGCGGGTAAGTATGGGCCTGAGTGATTTACTTCCCCAAATTTTGGCAAGACTGCTAAATCCAGCAGCTCCATAAGCGACTGCAAACACATCTACTCCTTTAATCCAATTGCCTGCAGCATCTTGCGCATGAATACGCTCCATCATGACTTCTTTGGTGGTGGGGCAAAAGTCAGGTTCATTGAATGCTTGGTTTGAGCAATCCACTAAAATTAACTTGTTCTCAAAATCAGTCTCTTTAATGGTGTGCATTTCGCTGGCGCAAAGTGGACAAGAAGCGTCGTAATAAATAGTCAGTGGAAATTGTATGTTTTGTGTCATTTTGTTTTCCCTTATGAGTTGTTGCCACGTATTAACATTTGAATTTTTGCGCCGTATTTCATAATTTTTGTCAGTGTTTCTGGTTTTAGTTTAATCATTTCATCGCCCCAAATAGACAGAGTTTTCATTAACTCCAGCATATCTTGAACGCGTTTTTTAGCTTCTAATTCATTGTTGTTAAATGTACTCTCTGACAAATAGCGCTCTAAAAACTGTACGGTTGGGTCGAACTCTCGTGCTTTACGTTCGGTAATTACCGTGCGAAATAACTCCCAAATATCGAGCGATGTTTCAAAGTAATCGCGTCTATCGCCCATCATGTGAGTGATGCGTACTAAGTGCCAGTTTTGTAGTTCTTTTAGACTGTTGCTGACGTTTGAACGTGCGACTTGTAAGGTGTCGGCAATTTGTTCTGCGTTCGCCGGTTTGCCAATAAAGTATAAAAATGCATGTATTTGCGACACGGTACGGTTAATGCCCCAGCGCGTGCCCATTTCACCCCAATGCAAAATAAATTGATTGCCCAGCTCACTTAATTGTATTTTTTCGTTTGATTCAATATTGGCTTCAGTGTTCATTTTTATATCCTCTAAAAAATACCATTTGACACAGTATCTCATTCGTCATATATTTCTGTCAATACAGAAATTAAAGAAATAATAGATTTGTATTTTATAAGGTGGATAAAATGAAAGTACTTATGTTGGGAGGTAATGGTTTTATAGGAAGCAGCATCGTGGCAAAACTTAAGCAGCAGGGCGTTCATGTGTTGATAGGAAGCCGTAATCCAGCTGGGAGTGTCGATATGGTGAGCATACGCATGCAAGAAATGTTGCTGGTGGATAATTGGCTGCCAGTATTGAAAGGCATTGATATTGTCGTGAACGCTGTGGGAATTTTGCATGAAAGAAATCTTCTATCACGTATTCAATCAAAACGTGAAACTTACGATAAGGTGCATAATTTAGCACCAGCGGCCTTAGCTCAAGCTTGTGCCAAGATGAATGTTCGATTAATTCAAATTTCAGTGATAGGTTTAACAGATCTCGCAAAAAGCCGTTTTATAAGTTCTAAATTTGCAGGTGAACAAGGCATTTTAAATAGTGGTGCGCAAGCAATTTTAGTTCGTCCATCATTGTTGGACGGCGCTGGCGGCTATGGTGCTAAATGGTTTAGAAGGGTGGCAACATGGCCTGTGCAGTTTGTGATGAAATCAGAAGGTCTGATTGCGCCATTACAAGTGGCTGATTTGGGGGAGGCGGTAGCTAATCTATGCCAAATGGATTTTGATAACTTACCAAAAGTAATAGAGCTTGGAGGCAACGAAGTTTTTGCTATTGAACAATATCTGACTAAATTGCGCACTCAAACAAGCCAAAAGCGTGCTTTGCAAATTGCTGCGCCTAAAATTTTCGTGCGATTATTTAGCCATATTTTTGATTTGTTAGCTTGGACGCCGTTGTCATTTGGACACTTTGAGTTAATGCAAGGCTACAATGTGCCTGCAAAAAATATGCTGCCGATATTACTTGGACGTAAACCGACCGAGATAGGTGCAAAAGCTGAGCGCGATTGCTTGAATTTACCTAACTTACAATTAGAAGTTGGAAAGCTAAAAGCGATTAGAGGTGTTTAATAGATTGCTTAGATGAGCTGCCATTCACCATCAATCAACATTTCAAGAGGCTTATAATTTTGTTTATAAGCCATTTTTTTGCTATCTCTAATCCAATAACCTAAATATAAATAAGGGAAATTGAGCGTTTTAGCCCATTCAACCTGCCAAAGTACGTTGTAAGTACCCAAGCTTGCGTGCGGGTCACTAGTGTCGTAAAAAGTGTAAACAGCTGAGATGCCATCGAGCACAATATCAATCACACTGACCATTTTAAGTTGATCGTTTTCTCTAAATTCGACCATCACACTTTCTACATTGGTTTGGCATAAAAAACTTTGATATTGCTCAATTTTTTCAATTTCTGTAATTCGCTCTGACTCTTGCTCAGGATTTTGTTCAGATTCCGCATGACGTGCAGCTTGGTAAGCTGCGTATAGTTCATAGTGCTCTTCATGATAGGCAATAGGCAGAATGGTGGTGGTGAGGTTCTGGTGGTGTTTGTACGCGCGTTTCTGACTGCGATTTGGCACAAAATCATTTAGCATCACTCTTACTGGTATGCATTCTCGGCAGCTTTCACAATGTGGTCTGTAGGCAAACTTACCACTACGTCTAAAGCCTTGCTGAATCAGGCCGCTGTATATATGTGCGTCAATTAAATGCTGCGGTGTGGCAATTAAACTTTGCGCGAGTTTATTGGGTAAATAACCACAAGTGTAGCCAGTGGTGACGTAAAACTGCAGCTTACTTAGAGGTGGTTCTGATGGAATTGTCATACTAAGCGCTTACCAAAAATTTTAGATGTTGAATAAAAAGATCTCGCTCAATCTCACGTCCATCAAAGCTGGCGAGTAACGGTGTTTTCATCTGGCAATCTATCAGGCCAACATTTTGTGTTTGTAAGTATCTTACCAGATGCACAAAGGCTACTTTTGAAGCATCTGTTAGATGATGAAACATACTCTCTCCATAAAACATGTGCCCAATCTTAACGCCATAACAACCACCGACCAATTGATTGTCAAGCCAGCTTTCCATACTTATGGCATAACCTAAGCGGTTAAGTTCACTATAGGCGGCTATCATTTCATGGCTAATCCAAGTACCTGCCGGGTTATTGTTTTTGTCTAATCTAGGTGTATTGCTACAGGCGGTCATGACTGCACTAAAATTTGTATTAAAGCGCACCTCGAAAGGCTGTTTTTTGAGTGTTTTTCTCAGTGAATTTGATATTTTTAGCTCATCTGGAAAAAGTACCATGCGTGGGCTTGGGCTCCACCACATCACAGGTTCGTCCTCGTTAAACCATGGAAATATTCCTTGCTGATAAGCTTCTAGCAGACGTGTTGCCGATAAATCACCGCCAATCGCAATTAAACCATTTGGGTCTTTTAGTGCCATAGATAAAGGCGGAAACTCGCAGTCATCCTCTAGACTAGCGACCCGTCCGCTGGGCAATTGATAATAGGCGTAGCTCATAAATTTCGTGTGAATTTAACGGTCGATTTGATTGAAGTTAAATGTTAGTTTACCTTGTTTAGCCTTTATGATTAAATGAATCCTATGTCTTTGTCATCACATAAACTTTTAAGATTATTCGTGTTGCTTTTGTTGACATTGTTTATTAGTGAAACTGTTTATGCAAGCGGCATGATGGTATCCGTAGAAGTTACCCCTAGCCATGCAGAGGCACAAGCTGAGCATTGTCATGAAGTACAGCTTGTTCAGCAAGCGCATGAAAAGCAGCACGCGCATGCAAACTGTAAAGATTGCGGTCATTGTTTTGCCTGCTTTTCAATGATGGTGCAAGCTCCATTGAGTTCTCCTGCTTTACAAAAAACGGTGATTGCAACAGCACTCTTTGTTGAAATTTATCATTCCCCCAGCACTGCTCAACCTCAAAAACCACCCATCGCATAGCTCATAAGCTTTGTCCTGCCCGTCGTTTGCGCATTTGTAAGCGATGAGCAGGTCATCAATTTTAGTTTTATTGTGGATCGTACACAGTAAGACCTGATTCTATAGATGGGGTGTATATGAAATTTTTCCGAATAATGCTCACTTGTGTATCAGTCAGCTTGGCGCTCGGTGGTTGCGCGACATTTTCTCAAGACGGCGGTTTTGATGGAGTGAAAAAAACAAGTGCTGAGCATATCAAGCAAGAAATAGTTTGGTCAAAAACCGAGGCAGAACAAAAAGCTGTCGCCGATAGAGTGGCTGAGCTATTAAAAACACCACTGAATGCCGATAGCGCGGTGCAGCTCGCTTTGCTCAATAATAAAGATTTACAGGCTTCGTTTTACCAACTAGGTATTTCTGAAGCGGATGTTGTGCAAGCAGGGCGTTTGCCAAACCCTAAGTTTTCTATGTTGTATGCCAGAAATGACGGTGATTACAAAATAGAACAAGCGCTGACTTTTAACATTTTTTCGCTGGTCACCATGCCAAAAATGTTGGAAATTGAGCGTAGCAACTTTGAAAAGACCAAGCGATCCGTCGCACTTGATGTTTTAAATTTAGCGCATGAAACGCGGCTTGCCTATTTTAATGCTGTAGCTGCAAATGAGCGTTTGAGTTATAGCGAACAAGTCAAAGAGTCTGCAGAAGCCAGCGCTGAGCTGGCAAATCGCATGGTGAAGGCTGGTAATTGGAACGCGCTTGAGCAGGCGACCGAGCAAAGTTTTTACGCAGAAGCAATTGTTGAGTATGCCAATTCAAAGAATCAACAAACCAGCGCGCATGAAGCATTGTCGCGTTTGCTTGCGCTACCTTTAGACCAGCTAGTTTTAGAGAAACGCCTGCCAGATTTACCTCAAACCATAGATGAATTGCATGCTTACGAAAAAACCGCATTTGAGCAACGTTTGGATCTGCAAGCGATGCGTTTAGAAACGCAAGCTTTAGCTAAGCAACTTGGGCTTACTAAAACTACGCGCTTCATCAATGTGCTAGAAATTGGTCCTGCAAGAGTGTTAGAGGGTAGACGTGGCGATCCCTATAAAAAAGGCGTGGATATATCATTCGAGTTGCCTTTGTTTGACTGGGGTAGTGCGAAGGTGGCGAAGGCTGAGGCGACTTACATGCAGGCGGTGAATCGTACCGCGCAATTGGCGATTAATGCGCAATCGGAAATACGTGAAGCCTATAGCCGCTATCAGACAAATTATGAAGTAGCTAAACATTATCGCGATGAAATCGTTCCACTGCGTAAAAAAGTATTACAAGAGAATCAGCTGCGTTACAACGGCATGTTAATTAGCCCATTTGAGCTGTTTGCCAATGCCCGTGCGCAAGTTGCAAGTGTGAATAGCTATATCGCAACATTAAATGAATTTTGGTTGGCAGAAACTGCATTGCAGATGTCACTAATTGGCAGTGCCAGCAAAGAAGGAAAATGAATATGAACGACTTTTTAAGTAGACGTAACTTTTTTAAATTAGCAGGTGCTGGCATCGCAGCATCCACCGTTAGCAAGGTTGCAATGGCGGCTTTGCCTGAAATTGTTTCAGCAGAAAGCGCAAATACACAAACACCGTTGCACCCTGATACTGGCCGACCTTACAACCCAGTGGTGACCTTGAATGGCTGGAGTTTGCCTTGGCGTATGAATAACGGCGTTAAAGAGTTTCACTTAGTGGCAGAGCCAGTTGTGCGTGAAATTGCACCTGGTATGAAAGCGCATTTATGGGGCTACAACGGTCAAAGCCCAGGCCCGACCATTGAAGTGGTGGAGGGCGATAAGGTGCGTATTTTTGTAACAAACAGGCTGCCCGAAGTAACCAGTGTGCATTGGCATGGACAACCTGTACCCAATGGCATGGATGGGGTGAGTGGTTTAACTCAGCCTGCAATAGCGCCCGGTAAGACTTTTGTGTATGAATTTGAAGCTAAACGTGCGGGTAGCTTTATGTATCATCCACACGCTGATGAAATGACACAAATGGCGATGGGGCTGATGGGTAGCTGGGTCACGCACCCTAAAAATCCTAAATTCATGCCTGTAGATAGAGATTTTATCTTTTTGCTGAATGCTTATGATATTGACCCCGGAAGCTACACTCCAAAAATCAATACGATGCTGGATTTTAATTTATGGACATGGAATAGTCGTGCATTCCCAGGTATAGACCCGCTTGTGGTGCGCAAAAATGACCGAGTGCGTATCCGTGTGGGTAACCTCACCATGACCAATCATCCAATTCATTTGCATGGTCACGAGTTTCAAGTGACAGGTACCGATGGCGGTTGGGTACCGCCTACAGCAAGATGGCCGGAAGTGACTACAGATATTGGCGTAGGGCAAATGCGCGCGATTGAGTTTGTGGCAAATAACCCTGGTGATTGGGCCTTCCATTGCCATAAAAGTCATCACACGATGAACGCGATGGGGCACCAAGTACCGACCTTGCTAGGTGTTCAGCAGGGAGATTTAGTCGATAAAATTAGTAATTTAGTGCCAGATTATATGGCAATGGGCGAAACGGGCATGGCGGAAATGAGCGATATGGCGGCGATGATGCCGATGCCATTACCAGAAAATACCTTGCCGATGATGACGGGTAAAGGGCAGTTTGGCGATGTTAATATGGGTGGTATGTTTTCTACCTTAAAAGTTCGTGAAGGTTTAGCGAAAGGTGACTACAAAGACCCCGGACATTATCAATTTCCAAAAGGTACTCTGGCTTATGAGTTTGTTGGCGATGCGCCAGAACCGCCAAGGCAATCCGCGACCGATGAAAAAGCTGCGGTAGAAGTACAGGTGCGCAAACCTACAGGCCATGCTGGACATTAATCAGGAGTTGTCATGCAATATATTATTTTTAAATATTTAATCACAGCAGGCGTAGTAGTCATGGTGTCGGAGTTTGCCAAGCGCAGCGATAAACTTGGCGGTTTGATTGCTGCTCTGCCATTGGTGACAGTACTCACGCTGATTTGGCTGTATGTTGAGCATCAGCCAACTAGTAAAATTGCTAACCATGCGTACTATACTTTTTGGTATGTGTTGCCAACTTTGCCCATGTTTTTGCTTTTCCCTTACTTGCTGCCTAAATGGGGTTTTGTGCTGACATTGGTATCTTGTGTGATATTTACCATCGTCACTTTTTTACTATTTGCCTTGTTGGTAAAACAGTTTGGTATAGACCTAATTTAGATAGGGTTAATTTTAGCAAGGTTTTTGTAAAAAAAGCTTCTTAATCATACGATTAGCGCGTAAAATGCCCGAACTTAAAAATTTGTAGCGAATACCTTGGAACAATACACAACAATGCTCGCAAAGCCCATTCACAGCTATCGCCCTTACTGGGCGAAGCGGTTTGGTGCTGCGCCGATTTTACCTATGTCTCGTGCCGAGATGGACGAACTTGGCTGGGATAGCTGCGACATTATTTTGATTTCTGGTGATGCTTATATCGATCATCCGAGCTTTGGTATTGCTTTAGTCGGACGTTTGCTAGAGGCTCAAGGTTTTCGCGTGGGTATTATCTCCCAGCCAGACTGGCAAAATGCCAATGCTTTTAAAGCACTAGGTAAGCCTAACCTGTATTTCGGTGTGACTGCTGGCAATATGGATAGCATGGTGAATCGTTACACGGCGGATAGAAAAATTCGCAGTGATGATGCTTACACACCAGATGCTGCGCCAAATAAGCGTCCTGATAGGGCTGTGCTAGTTTACTCGCAACGCTGTCGTGAGGCATATTCAGATGTGCCTTTGGTGATTGGTAGCATAGAAGCCAGTTTGCGCCGTATTGCGCATTACGACTACTGGAGCGATAAAGTCCGCCGCAGTGTGTTGATAGATTCTAAGGCGGATATTTTGCTTTACGGCAATGCTGAACGCGCTTTAATCGAGTTAAGTCATCGCATCGCTAAAGGTGAAAAAGTTGCGGATATTCAAGATATTCGCGGTACTGCTTTTTTGCGTAAGAAGATTCCAGAAGGTTGGAGCGAGATTGAAAGCACAAAACTAGATCGCCCAGGCACAGTTGAAAAGCATGTTGACCCATATGAAATGAAAATGGGTAAGGCTGATGCAAGTTGTGCCACAGACGAAAACAATGCCAAGCCAGCTTTGCCTGAAGGCACGAAAGCAATTGAAATCGTACGTAAGCCTAAAGCAGATCGCGCTAAACAGGTTGTTCGTTTGCCAGATTATGAAGCTGTCGCCCAAGACCCAGTGTTATATGCGCATGCTTCACGTGTGTTGCACTTGGAAGCTAACCCCGGCAATGCGCGCGCTTTAGTGCAAAAGCATGGCGATAGAGAAGTGTGGCTCAATCCACCGCCGATTCCTCTTACCACCAAAGAGATGGACTACGTTTACGATATGCCATATGCGCGTAAGCCGCATCCAGCCTACGGAAATGCAAAAATCCCTGCATGGGAAATGATACGTTTTAGTGTGAATATCATGCGTGGTTGTTTTGGCGGCTGTACGTTTTGTAGTATTACAGAGCACGAAGGTCGCATCATTCAAAGCCGTAGTGAAGCATCAATTTTGAAAGAGGTTGAAGAGATTCGCGATAAAGTTGATGGTTTCACTGGTGTGATTTCAGATCTCGGTGGTCCAACGGCCAATATGTACCGGATTGCTTGTAAATCAGAGACCATTGAGAAAAACTGCCGTAAGTTAAGCTGTGTTTATCCTGGCGTTTGTGAAAACTTGAACACAGACCACACGGCCTTGATTCAGTTATACCGTAAGGCACGTGCCATTAAAGGTGTTAAGAAGATTTTAATCGGCAGTGGTGTGCGTTATGACCTTGCAGTGAAGTCGCCTGAATACGTCAAAGAGTTAGTGCAACATCATGTGGGTGGCTATTTAAAAATCGCTCCTGAACATTCTGAAGAGAATGTACTCAGTAAAATGATGAAGCCCGGTATGGATGCTTATGATGAATTTAAAGCCATGTTTGAAAAATTTAGTGCTGAAGCAGGTAAGAAGCAGTATTTGATTCCATATTTTATTGCAGCGCATCCGGGCACCACAGAACTAGACATGCTCAACTTAGCGCTCTGGCTGAAGAAATACGACTTTAAGTTAGATCAAGTACAAACCTTTACGCCCACACCAATGGCAATGGCCACGGCGATGTACCATTCAGGCAAAAACCCATTGCGCAAAGTCACTGCAGATTCTGACAATGTGCCAATTCCAAAAGCGGGCAATGTGCGTAAATTGCATAAAGCGTTTATTCGCTACCATGACCCTAACAACTGGCCAATGCTGCGTGAGGCATTAATCAAAATGGGTCGCGAAGATTTAATTGGTAACGGCAAGCAGCATTTGATTCCTGCTTGGCAACCACTTTCGAACAAGCCGATTACTACAGTGCGGGGTGAAAAGCTTGAAAGAACTATTCGACCTAGACGTGTGTCAGAAGTCAAACGCAAATATTCCTAATAGCTCTTGCCGGTTAAGTTAAAGTATTAGGGGTATTTGATTGCTCACACTCCTAATACTTTAAGGTGGCTTTATGATTTTGCAATTTAAACGGCTGTTAAGCGCTTTTCTCACGTTTGGTTTTTTAGCGCTTGCTAACACCAATGCTTGCGCTGAACAGGGACTGTTCTGGAAAGTTGAATCGCCCACAGGTAAAACCAATTACCTTTTCGGTACCATGCATACCGACGACAACCGTGTAACAAACTTCTCACCAGCCGTTGATAATGCGCTGGCATCAGTTGATGAGTTTATGATGGAAACGTTAGCACCCAATGACCGTAGCGTATTCATGATGCCAGATGGCGACTTGAAAAACATGCTAACCGAGTCCGAGCTTGATAAGGTCTATGCCTTAGCTGAATTTCACGTCATGCACCGTGACGCTGCAACCCATATGAAGCCATGGTTACTTGCTGTAGTGTTTGATTCACCTAAACCCCTCACACCTTTCGCGCAAGATAATCTACTTATGACTAAGTCTGAAGATCTTGGTAAAGAAGTAATCGGGATTGAAGATACGAAAGAACATTTTGGCGTGATGGATAGCTTTAGTCGCGATGAACAACTAACGATGTTAAGAGCAGTGTTAAAGCGCAGTCCAGAGCAGAAAGAGCGTGATTTTGAATCATTAATGGCGGCTTATTTAGCGGGGGATAGTAACAAAGTGGCTGCCCTAGACGAAAAAATTACAGGCGGCATGTTACCGCCTGCCTTGTGGGCAAAAATGCGTTCTAAGTTATTGGATGAGCGTAATGTGGTAATGGCGCAACGCATTACGGAGGAAGCTAAGAACAAAAGCGTATTCGTTGCAGTTGGCGCCTCACACTTAGCGGGTAAAGGCGGTTTAATCGCTAGGTTAAAAGACGCTGGTTATAAACTAAGTCCAATCAATTAAGTTTAATAAGCTGTAATTAAGGCTTGGTTGTTTAGATGCGTTAGCTTTGAGACACTCAGAGACAGCAAAAAGCGAGCAAGTTATACATTACAGTTGCACCAACATATCACGCTTGCACCAATATGTTGCTTGTTACTTTGCCAATATGGACTGCCTAACACCGAGTAAAGTTTTAACCTTGTCAACTCTCAACTCGGTGAAGCTCTACCTTATGCCACCTACATATTTATGTGTATCGATGACCTCACTCGCACCTTCATCCTCTTCTTCAAAAGATGGCGTTAGTGTTTTTTTGAAAGCTGTCGATTCATTTTTAGTAGCGCTAGTGTTTTCTACTGCTGGTGGCGTAGTAGATAGCTTTCCGAACATCAGCATTTCAAAATGATCGACATATTCATTCAGGTCAGTTAGTCCTTGTTCGCGAGAAAGCGCAATAATATTTTTGGCGTAAACTTCATTTTCAACGAGCCATTTAATATCAATGGTTCGACTTATTTTACGCCTGAGTATCACGCTAATCAGCGCGGCTACTGAAACCTTTTCAGTGCTATGTAAAGTCTCTGCCATTACAATATCCTCTCTGCGTGCTGAGTTAGGTCAAGTCCATCGTGCTCATCTTCAGCATCAACACGTAAACCAACCAATAGATTTACAATTTTCAAAATAATCAGAGTTGCTATTGCACTATATGCCAAGGTGCTAAATGCCGCTACAGCTTGTAACGCGACATTCGCGTCCAGACCACTTATCGCTTTATCCGCAAAGACGCCCGTCAAGACTGCACCAACTAAGCCGCCTACACCATGAATACCAAATACATCTAATGCATCGTCGGCACCTAATAAGCGCTTGAGGCTGGTAGCGCCCACGTAGCAAAGTGCACCACTAGCAACACCAATAGCTAATGCTCCGCTCACATTCACGAATCCAGAAGCGGGCGTAATTGCAACTAGACCAGCTACTGCCCCAGATGCGAATCCCAGCATAGTGATTCTTGATTTAACTAACCATTCAATCAATATCCAAGTTAATGCGGCCATAGCTGCCGCTACTTGTGTCACCAGCATAGCCATGCCTGCACGACCATCTGCGGCTAACGCGGAGCCTGCATTAAAGCCAAACCAACCAACCCATAGCAGTGATGCGCCAACCAGTGTGTAGACTAGGTTATACGGAATAAAAGGCACTTTGCCATAACCTACTCTAGGGCCTAACACATAGGCGCAAACGAGACCCGCTGCACCTGCATTAATATGAACGACTGTTCCGCCGGCAAAATCTAATACACCCATAGAAGCAAATAAACCTGATGGCTCCCACACCCAGTGAGCCACTGGTGCGTAAACAAATATCGACCAAAGTGTCATGAACAACAGCATTGCTGTAAAACGCATGCGCTCGGCAAAGGCGCCAACAATCAGCGCTGGAGTAATAATTGCAAATGTCATTTGAAACATGACAAATACTGATTCAGGAATAGTCGGTGCTAAATGACTGACTGTCAGCTGACTGGTCGCTTTAACGTAGCCAAGACCAGATAGCATTAGACGATCTAAACCACCGAGATAGGGCGTTGTTCCCGGTGTAAATGCAATCGTGTAACCAATCAGTATCCAAATGACACTTACCAAACAACAGATGGCAAAACTTTGCAACGCTGTAGAAAGCACATTTCTCTTACGCACCATACCTGCGTAAAACAAGACTAGTCCTGGAATTGTCATTAACAAAACCAGTGCTGTGGAAGATAACATCCATGCCGTGTCACCCGAGTTGATTTTATCAAAACCAACTGAGTAAGGTTTTGTATAAACTACTGCAGCAGGGGCTACAGGAGCTACTTCTGCTACAGGAGTCACTGGTTGAGTAGTCTGCTCTGATATGTAAGATGGTGGAGGTGTCAGTTCAGGAGTATCTGATATTGGCGCTGGAGAAACAGGGCTTGCAGCCACAGGTTCTGGATTGGCGTTTATTTCAGGAGTGGTTGTTTCTGAATATGCCGAAACTGCCAGCATGTTGATGACTACAACAAAAAGCCAAATCCATAGACTTCTATTTTTAGAGTACATAAGTTTTAATTCCTAAGTATTTACTATTTTTGATGGATTAAAATTAACAATTTGAACTATAAAATTAGTTTTAGATATTGTTATATAGTTTAATGTAAGCAAAAAATATGCCTTATTAAATATTATCTTATAGAAACTTTTTAACATTGTAGTTGAGGTTTTCAGGCTGACTTTTAACAGCCTCAATCGCTTCGTTCATCACCTTCGCTGCTTCAGTGCTACCTATTTCAGCCTCTACCCAAGAGCGCAAATGTTTTAAAAATGACTTAAGTTGATCAGGCATATAGGTACGCAACTGTATGGTTTTGCCAGTATTGATGAGCGATAGAAGCTGATTCTGCTGACCTTCAGACCAAGGCATGCTGTGAATCAGTTCTATTAAGAAGGGATTTAACTTCTGGCTTATACCATTTTCAAACTTTTCCAATAAATCTAGAATTTTTAGAAGTAAGCTCTGAAATGTTAGAAATTCCGGGGTGTTGATCGCTTGGTGGCTAAATAGTGCAGTGTAGACACTATTGTCCAATTCAGTGCTTGATTCAGTAGCCGATTCAATAGCTGGTTCAATCGATGGTTTGTTCCGTGTACTGTCTTTGAGCCCTTTTGCACTCACATCATTGTCTCCGTGGAGTAATGCACGGTGTAAAGCTCTTAATAGATCTCGTTGTTGGTCTGCAATGCCATAGGTTTGACAAACTTCTTTTGCAAAACTATTTAGTCCATTGAATATTGATCCTGTACCTTTGAAATAGGTCGACCACTTTTCAATGACTTCATTTGCTTCTTGTTCAGTTAATACACTTTGCAAACCTAAATAAATAGAGTTTTGTTTTGAGTTTTGAGTGGTGGTCGATTCGACATTCTGATTTTTGATCATTTAATAAGCTTTAAATACTAATAGTATTTTTATTAAGCAAAGTCTGTACCAACCTTTAACGTGTCGACTTTTTTTGTCAAGAGGTTTGCTCCTGATATGAAAAAAGATGAACACCTGCAGTACAGGCGTTCATCTTGTCATCAATATTATCTAGTTCCCGTTAACTATTCTTAATGCAATTTTTTTATCATCACCGACTGCTTCAAATGGATTGCTGAGCATGTTAAGCAGATATTGAATATCAATCGCTTGAATCAGAAGTCTTCCACTATTCGCCTTGATGATCTGTTTGATTAATACGCCGTCTCTATTGACTGCAAGCGGCGTGGGCGTCACTTGGCTTTCATTAAACTGAGCTACGGAATGTAAGGCACCCACCAGTAGGCCAATTTTGTGTTGCTGATACTCAATCACAATCACTTGGCTGTTGCTATCAACTACGGTAAGTTTTCCGCTGAGTAAAAATCCAAGGTCGAATACCCAGGCAAAGGTTTTCCCTTCGTTTTCATGTTGTATGGCCAGCACGCCTACACGTTCTGAACCACTACCGATAGACACCCGAGAAACCTCAGATGCTGGCAGTGCCTCAAGTATATATTCAGCCTCTATTGCAAACAGCCCACCATCAATAAAGAATGTTGCGAATTCAGGGTCTGCTGATTGAGTCATTGATACATCAATAATTGATGCTGAGTTGTTGCCAGAGCTGTAACTGCTACGCACTTCTCCGAATGAATCATAAACCACAGCGATGACATCTTCTTTGTATCCATCTGTGACTTTGAATTCTCGATAGCCATTAGATACACTACATCCAAGTATTGAGTAATGTCCGTCATGTATCACAATACGAGAGGTACTTTTGCCATTGGGCAAGGTAAGTAAATCAGTATCAATCTCCAACATGGTGCCTACAGGGCGAGTTGGGTCAGTGCTCGAAATGATTAGACCTTGTCTATCAATATAAAAAGCAGTCACAGATTCTTTTTCTGTAATACCGCCCTGCAACATGGCAAAAAATTCAGTAGATGAGTCAAATACAATCCCAATACCACCGACTACAGAGTTGCCGTTTGGCGCCATAATGGCCGCATGGTAGATGTATGTTGGTGCATTGCTATAAAGTGCGTCATTTACAAAAGGGGATACATAATACTGTTGCTCTGTACGCAATGACATTACTTGAGCAAGCGTAGTTTCGTCTATTCTTGTGCCTATGATTGAGTCACTAGCTTCCATTGGGTTTGTACTGGCAATAATGCAACCAGTATTGTCATACACAAATATTCGGCTATAGACGGTGTATAGCGAATTGATATATTCGAGAATATCGGTAATTTGAGTGACCGTTTTGCTATCGATTGTTTGTGAAGCAAGCGCCGCTCTTAATTCTGGCGTAACAGCCCACCAACGGCAGTCATCTGAACGCTCATATAGATTGCGGTCAAGTAAATCAACCAGTAGATGGGACACAAATTCTGAGTCTTGCAATCTTGAAGCGAGCACGGTTTCGTATAGATCATTAATAGATTGAGCGAACAATTCATTGCTGCGGGTACCCGTTTCACTAATTTGATCTAAAACAGTTTTTAATTTCAGTAACTCACCGCTTTGTCCTGCCGTCATTACCTGCCCATTCCACACCACGCGTCGTATGGTCGAGGCAGCATTCATGACTTCAAAGAGTGGCGGGCAGAAAGATTGTGCATGTGAAAGCAGGCCTTCAGCTACGACGGGGTCTAAGGTCTTTAAAGTATTGGTTTCCTTGCCAGTAAAAGCAATGTCTACAGGAATCATCACTTGGCCTTGCCAACCTTTTGGCCCCATATAGCCTTGATAACCATCGGAAGTGAAGGTACTCACCAAGTACTTACGACCACTAAATACTTTTAAGTTTGATTGCATATCATCATTGACTGGCACTACAGCACCGACAGGAACCCATATCTTATCGCTAGATTCTATGACGCAATTATCGCTATCAAGCAGCAACATGACAGATCGCTCTGAAGGGTCGCCATGTGATTTAAAAATACTCGCCATTTCTTCAACAAAATCGAAGCATAGGCATAACACGCCAATAACTTCGCCAGTGTGAGGATGTCGCATACGTTTAGAGTAAATCAACGCTTTATTTTTGCTAGGGCGTAGGTCAGAAGCGCGATAGGTTTCGACATATTGATCTGAAGCTAATGTTTCTTTAATAAGAGGGTCTAAGCTGCCTTCAATAGGGGTTTCATCATTAATTTGTACTAAAACATTACCATTTATATCTAGTAAAATGATTTCATCGTAGACAGTGTATTTTTTTCTGTAGGCACGTAAACGCGCGCGAATAAGCTCATCATTGCCTGATATACCTGCAACAAACTCACATAATTCGTTATCCGTAGCTAGAAATCCTACATCGGCAGTACGCTCATAAAGATTTCGTACCAAAATATCAATGACATATTGCGCTTTGGTACCTATTTCACTCAACACAGTAGCAACTTTTTCTTGCACTAAGCTTAAGACAAGTTCTTTTTCTAGCCGATTAAAGCCAGCCCGAGTTGCTGCCATCGTAGGTAGAATACTTTTAGCTTCGGTTGGACAGTTCATTTTTGCCGAAGACTCAATCATCCGCCACATCAGATTTAACTCATGCAATGATTGTTCACAACGAATGACATCTCTCATGTAAGGGAGAAAATTATCAAGCTGAATCGTAGTAATTTGGCTCATGCGCATACCCGTAAAATTATTGTAGTGGTAGATACAAATAGAATTTCTCAAATACAGATAAGCAAAATGCACGCCAGCACAAAAAATGCAGTGTTGTTGCAGATTGTCTATATGTTTGGCTATTGTCAGGTATTGTTAATTGATTCAAACAGCTTAACTTTGGTGCATATTCTGAAATAGACGCACCTATAAAGTGAACTTAATCGCTAAATGTTGACTTGCTGATTAATTCTAATGCTCTAAGTATTGGCGCCATACCTTTAAGTTATAACAATAAAGACATCACTTACATTCATCATCATGTGTGGCATAAATATTGCTTTTTAAAGTAAAAATTTATGGATTCTATATGGTACTAATCTACAAAAAATGAAATTGCCATCACCAACAACTAAATCTCTTATCTCCATTGATGCATTTGTTCATGATCGTCAGCGCATGCTCGATACGCTTGTGGATAATCTGGAAGGTTTAGTTTATTGCAATCTTTATGATCAGCACTGGACCATGATTTATGTAAGTGATGGATGCAAAGATTTAACGGGTTATTTTCCCGATGATTTAATTTTCAATAATTTAGTTTCTTATGAGGAAATTATCTTTAAGGATGATCGAGCGTTAGTTAGATATGCTATTGATGAAGCCGTTAAGCAAGGTAAACGCTTCGAAGTTGAGTATCGTATACGTCATGCAAACACTGACATTATATGGGTATGTGAACGAGGTAACCCGATTTACAATGCAAAGGGTAAGGTTCATGCGATAGAAGGCTTTATCCAGAATATTACACAACGTAAGGCTGCTGAACAGTCATTGCATGATGCAGAATTTCGCTATCGCTCTATTTTTGAGAATGCGATTGAAGGGATCTTTCAGACATCGCCAAACGGGCACTATCTGATTGTTAATCCTGCACTAGCCAAGATATACGGCTACAGCTCTCCTGAAGAACTGATTAGTGTTCTTAACAATATTCAGCAACAGCTTTATGTGACACCTGGTCGTCGTGAAGAGTTTGTGCAAGCGATGTTAGCCAATCAAAGCGTGCATAACTTCGAATCATTAGTGTATAAAAAAGATAATAGTACGATCTGGATTTCTGAAAATGCCCGCATGGTGCATGACAAAGCTGGAAACTTACTCTATTACGAAGGTACGGTTGAGGATATTACCGCGCGTAAAAACTACGACCATAAAATAGAGCATCAAGCCAAGCACGATAGCCTGACTGGTCTACCTAATCGCTATATGCTAAATGATAGGCTCCAGCAATCTATCAACTTTGCAGATCGTTACAAAAATAAAATGGCTGTGGCCTTTGTCGACCTTGATCAGTTCAAGCTCATCAACGACAGTATGGGGCATGAGGTAGGTGATCAGTTGCTATTGATTATGTCTAAACGACTCTCTAGCTGTATTCGTGAAGTTGATACTGTAGTGAGGTTGGGAGGCGATGAGTTTGTAATACTGCTGACTAATATCGAAAATGTGAATGACGTCCTAATCAGTATGCAGCGCGTACTGACTGCTGTTGCCGCGCCTTGCGTCATTAATGAGCTGGATTACGTTGTTACCTCTAGCATAGGCATCAGTATTTATCCGGATGATGGTATCGAGCCGAATACGCTGCTTAAAAATGCTGATACTGCCATGTATAAAGCTAAGAAAGCTGGACGTAATAACTATCAGATTTACACGCAAGAGCTGAATGAAGCGTTAACTGAGCGCGTGACAATGGAGTACCGCTTACGGCTTGCAATTGAAAACGGTGAGCTCTTACTGCATTATCAACCTAAGGTAGATTTTGCAACCGGTCTTATTAGTGGTGCCGAGGCTTTAATTCGCTGGCAAACTCCTGAAGGTGAACTGATTCCGCCTGTTAAATTCATTCATATTGCGGAAGAGACTGGACTTATTGAGAGTATCGGTGAATGGGTGCTTATTGAAGCTTGTAAAAAAGCCAAAGAGTTAAAAGAAAAAATGGGACGACCCATTCCCATTGCGGTCAATGTATCACCTCGACAATTTAAACAGCCTAATCTTGCACAGACTATCAAAAATACTTTAGAGCTTACCAACCTGGATCCAGATTGTCTTGAACTGGAAATTACTGAAAGCACATTAATTGATGATGCTGCAAAATTTATACAAACACTTCATGCCCTAAAAACCATAGGGATTAAGCTTGCCATCGATGATTTTGGCACAGGCTATTCAAGTTTGGCTTATCTAAAGGATTTTCCAATAGATAGACTAAAAATCGATAAAGCTTTTGTCAGCAATCTTGAGAATGATCCAGCGAATACTGCCATCCTTAAAGCCATTATTGTGCTTGGACAAAGCTTAGGCATGAAGGTGATTGCAGAAGGCGTAGAAACGCGTTTCCAGCACGATTATTTACAATCGATTGGTTGTGATGAGCTACAAGGTTATTACTTCAGTAAACCTATACCTGCAATTGAGTTTGAAGCCTTACTTCAAAACCAGCTTAGTAAATCTTAGCGTAACAAACAATCCGTTAGTCATGAAAGTGATTATAGGTTACGTCTCATTTATTCACATGCGGTCCTGCTTTGTAATTGATGATTTCAGCACTTTGTACAACGTGAATTAATTGTTCTGTATCAAATCCGAGCTCTTTAGCCTGCGCAATCAAATGTTGTTTAATTGGGTAGGTGAGTTGTGGGGTTCTAGAAAGTATCCAAAAATATGATTTGTCAGGTCCACAAACCATCACATAGTTATAGTATGGTTTATCTAACACCATGATGTTATAAGCGCCGTAAAATGGTCCGAAAAATGATACCTTAAGCTTGCCTGTATTGGTTTTATCGGCATTGGGTGGATCAACAAAATAAGCTTTGCCTTCTGCTTCTTTCCACTCATTGGTTTTGGGATTAAAGCCACGATTGATGACTTTAATGCCACCATCGTCACGCAAGCTATAAGTTGCTGTGACCTTTTCTAAATCACGTTCAAATGAATGGTCTAGTCTGGCAATTTCATACCAAGTGCCAAGGTACTGATTTGCATCAATACTATCAACCACCTTTACATTTTCAGGTGCGCCCATGCATGCCGTGAGTGAAAGAGCTACAAGCCAAATAAGAAGTTTTTTCATTAATATTTTTATAATTTAAGTTTAGTTTCTAATGCGTGAGGCTACAGTGGTAGTCCAAGTGAGCGCATAAAAGATTCAACCTTATCGGTGTAATCACTTGGTAAGCCTAAGTTTTCGTTAATCTCTTTGTGAGACATAGCTACAGGAAAAACGTTTGCCTGTGTACCAAACTTAGTCGCTTTCTCAATAAAAGCATTTGCTTGCATGCACGGTTTGTCTTTTCTTGTGGTTGAGCAAACCGCTAGCATAGGTATGGTTTTTTGCGAGAGTTGATAACTAGGCGAAGCACTTTTCCAGAAGGCGCTATCGTTGCCAAAGGCTTTGTCGTAAAAAGGTAGGTGTTTGGATGACATGGTTTTTTCAAGGTCATAGGCTGCACTATCGAGCATCACGGTGCCTAGCCATGGCTGAGCGCCTTGTTGTTTTGCAATGTTAGCGTTAGCTGTAATGAGTGCCACTAAATGCGCGCCTGCTGAATGTCCCATCAGGACAAAGCGCTTAGCATCACCACCCCAAGTTGGCGCCAGAGATTGTGCTTTTGCCAGTGCTAATGCCACATCGTTGGCTTGCGTAAGCGGATCAGCTTTTGGCAACATGCGGTAATTGATAGAAACAAAAATGATGCCCTTAGCTAACCATCTATTGGCTTTGTTCTCCACCACACGATTCATGGCTTTATCACCTACGCGCCAAGCGCCACCATGCACCATCAATACTACTGGCGCGTTATGTGCATTTTTCGGAATATAAACATCTAAACTTTGCGCGCCATCTGCGCCATAGCTGATGTTGCGTTGCACTGTGGCATTTTCTGGATTGAAGGTCTTATTATCGCCATCTTCTTGCTCTATTTCATCTACTTGCTGACGGTACGCCAATCTCTCGGCAATACGTTCTCGTAAGGTTTGTGCATTCACATTTTGACTACTAAAAATAACCGCGAGTAAGCCGAGAAAAGCACATAATTTTTTCACTTTATAAACCTATTCTTTTGAGTAAAAAGTCAATTAAACATTATTAGCTTAAGCTTTTTCTGAGTTGTTTAGAGACACTAATTCTGACTCAGTCAGCCAACGCCATTCGCCAACAGCCAAGTCATCAGGCAACTTTACCTCACCGATTTGAATGCGCTTCAAGCCTTCCACGCGGTTGCTAATGGCGGCGACCATGCGTTTGACTTGGTGATATTTACCTTCAGCCAGCGTCATGTGGATAATATTCTGAGTAATGCGAGTACAAGCAAGGGCAGCAATCGGCGCATCTTCATCGACTAATTGCACACCTTTTAAAATATGCGCGATTTGTTCATCGCTCATTGGGTGCTTACAAGTCACTTCGTAGACTTTAGGCACTTTATGTTTAGGCGAACTCATACGATGAATAAACTGACCATCGTCTGAAATGAGAATCAGCCCGGTAGTGTCTTCATCTAATCTGCCTATACATTGCACATCGCGCACTACCAACGGATGTGGCAATAAACTATAGATAGTTGGATGATGCTGGGTCTTATGTGAACACTCGTAATTGCTGGGTTTATGCAGCATCAAGTAAGATTTTTCGCGATAATCCCACGCTTCGCCTTTTACCGTATATTGCAGATTTTCAGTATCAAAAACTGCATCAGGGTCATCGCAAATTTCACCATTGACGGTGACTTCTTGATTGAGAATTAGAATGCGGCACAGCTTACGCGCGCCAAAGCCTTGGTTGCAGATAATGCGTTCAAGCGGAAGTTTTGATTTTAGTTTTTTAGCCATGCGTGCATTATAACGTTAGCTATAAAAAAGCCCACTTATTGTAGGCTTTTTAAGTGGCTGCAGTTTGAATGTTGCTAGTGAGATAATTTTTTAATTAATCTTCTTTGCTAACAAAGTTGTATAGCAAAGCCCCAATCACCGCACCAATAATAGGTGCTAACCAGAATAACCAAAGTTGACTAAGTGCAATTCCGCCTTCTAACAAAGCCGGGCCAGTGCTGCGTGCTGGGTTCACTGAGGTGTTGGTGACTGGAATACTAATCATGTGAATGAGCGTCAGTGTAAAACCAATGGCGAGCGGTGCCAAACCTGCCGGTGCGCGTTTGTCAGTTGCTCCCATGATAATGAACAAGAACATCGCCGTCATTGCAATTTCTGTGACTAGTGCTGCCATCATGCTGTAGCCATGCGGTGAATGTATGCCGAAGCCATTTGAGGCTAAGCCACCTGAAAAGCCTTCAGCACCGCTGGCAATGGTGCGTATCAGTAGTGCCGCCAGAATCGCACCAAGCACTTGCGCGATAATATAGTGAGGTAATTCGCTGGCTTTAAAGCGTCCACCAGCCACCAAGCCAATTGAAACGGCAGGGTTTAAATGGCAGCCTGAAATATGGCCAATCGCGTAAGCCATGGTGACCACCGTTAAACCAAAAGCGAATGATACGCCTAGATAACCTAAGCCTAAATCTGGAATGCCAGCCGCTAATACAGCGCTGCCACAACCACCTAAAACCAACCAAAACGTACCAATTAATTCTGCAACAGAACGCTTAGTTAATGACATATTGCCTCCTGAAATTTATAAGTGTTTAAATGTAGATTAATAATTATTTTAAACTCTATCTACTTAGCTAATTTACTGTAATCCTTATGCGCTCACAAGTGAGTTTCAGTTAAACTGTCATTTTTAATATGTAAACAATTGTTCTATGTCATTCAAACATATCATTTCGCGCGACAACTCAGTTTTTAAGCAGCTTAAAAAATTAGCTGATAACTCACGTGAGCGTCGTAGTGAAGGACAAACCTTATTAGATGGCGTGCATTTAATAGAAGCGTATATGGCTACTTTTGGCGAGCCAGTGATGATCATTATTCCAGAAGGCAAAAGCAGCATCGAAGCGACTGGGTTGATTCAAACCTTGACTGAAATCCCAACCATCATGTTGCCGACCTTGATGTTTGCTGAGCTAACGCCTGTTGCAAGTGCTACTGGTATTTTGGCGTTGGTTAAAATTCCACAATTAACTGCGCCAGAACAACCTAAGTTTGCGTTGATGCTAGAAGATATTCAAGACCCAGGTAATTTGGGCAGCATGTTGCGCACAGCGGCAGCGGCAGGTGTAGAAGCCGTCTATCTGAGTACGAGTTGTACTGACGCATGGTCACCAAAAGCCTTACGTGGCGGGCAGGGCGCACAATTTGTATTGCCAATTGTAGAACGTGCTAACTTAATTGCTGAGTTAGATAATTTTAATGGCAATAGTTATGCAACTGCTATGCATGGCGAGTCGCTATATGCGCAAGATTTAACGCAGGCAACGGCGTTCGTGATTGGCAATGAAGGTGCAGGCTTGAGAAAACAAACTATCGCTGCAGCGGATAAAAGTATTACTATTCCTATGACAGAGAGCCAGTTTGGTTCTGTGGAGTCGCTTAATGCGGGCGCTGCAGCGGCTATTTGTCTATTTGAGCGCAAACGGCAGGCATTATGAGTAATCAATTAAAGTCTAAGCAAGCTGGTTTTTCTGCTATCGAAATGATGGTAGTCGTGGCGATTATTGCAATCTTGGCGATGATAGCCATACCTTCCAGCTTGGGTCGTATTGTTAAAGAACAAATCAATGCAGCGTTGCCATTGGCTGATATTGTGAAAGAGCCTATTGCGGCAGCATGGAAGCTGACTAAAACATTACCCGCTGATAATAAAGAAGCTGGATTGCCTGATGCAGATAAAATTGTGAGTAATTTGATCAGTTCGGTTGAAGTAAAAAACGGCGCTATTCATATGACTTTTGGCAATAAAGCCCATTCAAAAATTATAGGTAAAGTCTTGTCAATGCGCCCTGCGGTAATTGAGGAGTCTCAAATCGTACCAGTCACATGGGTGTGTGGTAACGCTAAAGCACCTGATAAAATGACAGTGAAAGGCGAGAATAAAACTAATGTTGCCCCAGAGTTTCTACCTATGATGTGTAGATAGTCTCTGTGTAACTAACCACAGCTTAGGCAACTCTCTAATGATTTAGTGAATTTTAGGGCTAGTGATGACAGCAGCTTCAGTCACTAGGAGTTGCGCTGCGTCTATCTTGTCAAAGGCGTAATGTGCATTACAAAAATCGCAGTTCACTTCAATTTTCCCTTGCTCTTCAATAATGCTATTAATTTCTTCATCGCCTAACATGCGCAACATATTAGAGACACTTTCGCGTGTGCAACTACAAAAGAATTGTGTGATGCTAGATTCAAACAGGCGCACATCTTCTTCGTGAAATAATCGTGTAATTAGTGTTTCAGTAGGCAAGTTAAGTAACTCTTCATCAGTCACTGTGCCAGCTAGATAGCCTACACGATTCCAAATATCTTCATCATGTATCTGCGTTTCTTGATTCATGGTCTCTGGTAATTTTTGTATCAGCATGCCTGCGGCAGACTCGCCATCACAACTTAACCAGATTTTGGTATCAATTTGCTCAGAGCGCATCATGTAGTTTTCCAATACCGCACTAATGCTGTCACCTTCTATTGGCACGATGCCTTGATACGCTTGCCCATCTTTTGGGTCTAGCGTAATCATAAATTGACCTTGCTCGATTAGCTCAAACAAATTCTGATTATCGGTTACTCCGTCACCCCATTTAGCCGTGGCGCGCATTTTTATAGTGCTGCCAACATCTGAGTTACATTCGACAACTAAGAGTTTTAACGCGCCTTTACTTTGAATCTGCATCACCAAAGAGCCATCCATCTTAAGTGTCGCTGCGAGCAGGGCGCTGGCTGCCATTAGCTCGCCAAGTGCTTTTCGCAAACCTGTAGGCAGATGCTGTTTATTCAGCGCTTGTTGTAATGTTTGCGTGAGATTGACTAGGTTGCCACGGACGGGCGTGTTTTCAAATAAGAAACGTTGCAGTGTGTCTTGGTGTGTTTTCATGCCTGCATTTTAACATTTAGATGAAAAATAACATTAATAATTATTGCAAGCGCAAATGATAGCTATTATCATTTGTATCTAAGCTTATTGAAAGAATCTAGTATGAAATTTTTATACGCAATTTTACTATTAACACCCTTGGTTGGATATGCAACGGAAACTGAATTTACTTTAGTCATTAAAGACCACAAATTCGAGCCTGCAGAATTGGTAGTGCCTGCTGGTGAGAAAGTTAAACTGTTTGTAGTTAATAAAGATGCAAGTCCCGAAGAGTTTGAGAGCTATACCCTTAATCGGGAAAAAGTGGTTGCTGGAAATAGCACCATTAAAATCTACATTGGACCTTTAAAGCCAGGCCGCTATCCATTTATTGGTGAGTTTAACCAAGCAACTGCACAAGGCGTGATTGTCGCTAAGTAGTACTGAGGAATATTATGTTTGGAACAGCAGTCATTGTGTTTAGAGAGGTTCTTGAAGCCGCTATTATTATTGGTATCGTCTCTGCAGCGACGCGGGATGTGCCTAAGCGCAATTATTGGTTATTCGCAGGCTTAATGTTTGGCTTATTGGGTTCTGCAATTGTTGCAGCTTCTACAGACGTCATTGCTGAATTTGCAAGTGGTATTGGTCAGGAGTTGTTCAATGCAATTGTGCTTGGCTTAGCTGTAGTGATGCTCGCTTGGCATAGCATATGGATGTCTACGCATGGCGCAGAGCTTGCGGCGCATGCACGCAATGTAGGCAACAATATACGAGAAGGACGTAGTGAGAGTTCTATTTTAATGTTGGTTGTAGGTTTAGCTGTGTTGCGAGAAGGTTCGGAAACAGTTCTTTTTCTCTATGGGATTGCGGCATCTGGCAGTGACACTTTAAGCAACATGTTAATCGGTGGCTTCATAGGCACCTTCATGGGTGTTGTTGTTGGTTACACGATATATGCAGGTTTATTAAGAGTTCCGATGCGATGGTTTTTTGCCACAACCGCAACATTGGTCTTGCTGCTAGCGGCAGGAATGGCATCAACAGCCGCAAGATTTTTAATACAAGCTGATTTGTTGCCAAGTATGGCATCTCCGTTGTGGGATACCTCACGACTCATTCCTGAAAATGGTTTGTTTGGAATGCTGCTGCATAGCTTGATTGGCTATGATGCGCGCCCATCTGGCATGCAAGTCATGTTTTATGTTGCCGTATTGCTTTTGATTCTTACTGGAATGAAGTGGGCGAAAAGTGCTCACAAAAAGATTTAAATAATTGGAGTTGTTTGAAATGAAGAGATGTAAGTTAACTTTTGGTTTTAGTATGTTAATGAGTGCATTGTACATGAGTGAAGCGCTGGCGGGCTCGGCAGATTATGTCTACACCCCAATGGTAGAGCAGGGTGAAAAAGAAATAGATTTTAAATTCGGAACAGCAAAGCTGCAGGATGGGTCTCGACAAAATGTGACCTCGCTAGGTTTCGGCTATGGCGTTAATGACTTTTGGTTTACAGAAGTTTATCTAAAACGTGAAAGTGAGGCTGGAGAAGGCTTGACTATAGCAGAGTGGGAAAACAAATTTCAACTGACTGAGACTGGAAAATATCCGATAGAAATCGGCTTAATTACAGAATTTGAAGCGCCAACCAGTAATAATAACGAGCCTTATGAATTTAAGTTTGGGCCATTATTTCAAACAGAATTTGGCAAGCTACAGCTTAATGCTAACGTTCTTTTTGAGCGTAAATTTGGTCCAAATGATGCTGATGAAAGTCGATTTACTGAAATGGGCTACCAATGGCAAGCTAAGTATCGCTTGCAACCATCATTTGAGCTTGGTCTGCAGGGAATGGGAGAAATGGGCCAGTGGAATGATTGGACGTCTACATCTGAACAAACCCACAGGTTTGGACCTGCAGTATTTGGTAAGGTGTCAGTGGGGAATAAGCAAGCGATAAAATATAATGCCGCCTTGCTATTTGGTGTGAGCGACGCTGCACCTAATAACACCTTTAGAATGCAGGTTGAGTATGAGTTTTAGTCTTTTGACTTAAAAACCCAATCGTTACTCAATCATTAAAAGCTTGCTGATATGGTGGGATATGCCAAGTACCAAGTTGATTTCCGAGTAAAATCAAATGGCAATGTAGTCTATCAGCACCATTCGCACTGACTTCAAATTCATAAGTACGTAAAAACTTCACGTGGCCGCGACTATTACGTCCAAGCCATAATTTGCTACATGCCACAGTTTCATCAAGTAACTGTAGATTAAATCGAGAAGCGAGTTCGTGACCTAATAAAACGGCGCGTTCTCGCTTGTCCATGCTATCAAGCCAAAACCAAGCCATGCCAATAATGATGGCTAATAGTGCAATTTCCATGCGGTGTTCTTTCTTAATTTTTACTTTTAATTGGTAACGTTTATGTCGTTATCGATGATTTAAATTATTTGTACTTAAAATAAAGTCGATTATTATGTTGAATTGTAAGCTAAAGCTACCGCATATCAGATATAGTTTTATGAAGTCAATATGAAGAATTGCAATCTAATGGATCAAACACGTGAGGATGAAGCCGTCAGGGCTTATTTGAGGCTATTGCAGACTAAGGGCGCTGTTAGTGCGGCGCTTCTCCGACGTTCACAGTTTTTAGAAAAGCTGATTGTGAATCTTGCAGGCAAAGAGTTAGATGGAAATGAGTATCGCGATGCAGTAGAGCCGTTGATGGAAACAGTGCCTACCGATGATTGGCATGACTGTTTGACTGCGGCACGTGAGTTTTATCCATTTTGGAAAGAGGATATTAAAGCCATTGCAGCTTTAAATATTAACCCAGGCTTTGACATTACGCCATTGCAATGGAAGCCATTGCCAACGTCATTAAAGTTGTTGATGGAAAGTTTAGCTACTGAAAAATTTGATGCGTCTGAAAATTGGCCATTAAAAGCCTACGCACAAGCGCTTCGCCAAGAGGGTTCTGAGCAATCTTTGGTCGATACGCGCGTTAAACTGGCAAAAATTATCTTGGTACGTTTGAAAAATGCACCAGTCAAAAATCATAAATCTTATCGAACGGCTGTTGATCTGACATTACCGCTATTCAATATTAAAAATAATCGACGCTTATTTTTAGTGGTTGTGCGTGAGTTTTATCATTTTTGGATTGGTAATCCTGATGCAAGTAGTATGGTGCTGAAAGATGGCTCAGGGAACATCCTACTCTAAACAATATATCAAGTGATTATTCTCAATTTCGCACTTAAATAGTGCGATGCACCACGGCTAGCACTATTTAAGTGCCTTCCATCTCCGCTTTCAAACTAATAAGCTCTTAAAATCAATGGCTTAAGTATTGGCGCGCTATTTGCTTTATTTTCCTAGATATTTTTTTAGAAAACTCTAGGGGAAATTGAGAAATGGAAGCATTAGTTTCGTCAAATGACGTGTTGTTTGTATTATTAGGCGCCATTATGGTGCTTGCTATGCATGCGGGTTTTGCATTTTTAGAAGTGGGTACCGTCCGTAAGAAAAACCAAGTAAATGCGCTAGTGAAAATCATGGTGGATTTTTCAGTATCGACCATTGCTTACTTCTTTATAGGTTATAGCATTGCTTACGGCATTAATTTTTTCAGTGGTGCAGAGGTATTAGCCGCGAAAAATGGCTACGGCTTAGTTAAATTCTTTTTTCTTTTGACCTTTGCTGCAGCCATTCCCGCCATCGTGTCTGGTGGCATAGCTGAGCGCGCTAAATTCAACCCACAACTTGCAGCCACTTTTTTAATTGTAGGATTTGTTTACCCATTTTTTGAGGGTATCGCCTGGAATAACCATTTTGGCATTCAACATTGGCTTGTAACTACATTTGGCGCTAAGTTTCATGATTTCGCAGGTTCCGTGGTCGTTCACGCGATGGGTGGCTGGATTGCACTTGCTGCTGTAGTTTTATTGGGTGCTCGCCAAGGTCGCTATAGCAAAGACGGTCGTTTACATGCTCATCCACCTTCAAATATTCCATTTTTAGCACTAGGCGCATGGATCCTCACTGTTGGCTGGTTTGGTTTTAATGTGATGTCAGCACAATCAATTCAAGGTATTTCTGGGCTTGTCGCAGTTAACTCACTTATGGCGCTGGTTGGCGGCACATTGGCGGCTTTAGTGATGGGTAAAAATGACCCAGGCTTTGTGCATAATGGTCCATTAGCTGGCTTAGTTGCAGTGTGTGCGGGTTCAGATGTTATGCATCCTCTAGGCGCATTGGTGACTGGTGGCGTTGCAGGCATATTGTTTGTTTGGGCTTTTACACTGACACAAAACCGCTTAAAAATTGATGATGTCCTAGGTGTATGGCCGCTACATGGTTTGTGTGGTGCTTGGGGTGGTATTGCTGCAGGTATTTTCGGAGCTAAAGCGCTTGGAGGCACAGGTGGTGGTGTCGATGGCATTAGTTTTATGTCACAACTTTTAGGAACAGGCTTGGGTGTTGTTATTGCGCTCATTGGCGGTGCGGTGGTTTACGGCACACTCAAGAAGCTCATTGGAATCCGTTTAGGTCAGGAAGAAGAGTTTGACGGAGCAGATTTGAGCATACACAAAATTGCATCTAGTGCAGAAGATTAACTGTTCATGGTTTAAGGTTACACGTACCATTAATTTGGTGCGGTAACCTTAGCTATAGCTTAATTTAGCGACAGCTTGCGCTCTTCTTGAGACGTTTAGCTTTTCAAAAACATGCTTCAGATGACTTTTCACTGTATTTTGGCTGATGAACAAAATCATTGCGATTTCGCTATCAGTCTTACCCTGCTTTACCCAATCTATTATTTCTAATTCACGCACACTCAGATTGTACGATTTGATCACGGATACACTTTCAGCTTCCGAAGCGTCTACTGGTTCAATGTGTTGAATTTTTCTAAGTACGTTATCAATATGCGGCATTAGCAGTCCCATTAATGAGTCTTGTACATTAAACGTAGAATCTGTACTAAAGAAAACATATAGACAATCGTTATTCGCGCGCAAATCACTTAAACCGTAGACGAGTAATGATTTAAATTCGTTAAATATGTCGGGAAGTTTTGATTTGATTTCGTCATTTCCATCGACATTGTCAAGATTATTGACAGTCAGCCATCGGCAATGATTAGCCGACCAAGTCTTGTGTAACTGGCGCATAAGCGCATCAGTTTTTTCTGGGGAATCAAATAAAGCTTGAGTGCGGATGTTCGCTAAATTGGAAGAGACATCATAATTAAAGTTAAATTTTTGCGAGTTGCTATCAAAATCACCCCAGCAAGCCAGTAGCATATTATGCGGTAAAACCTCAGCCACACTGGTTTGTAGCCAGTTATAAAAATCAATATGTTTATTAATGCTGTATGAAGAGGCAATAATCGAAAATATTTTTTCAGATAAATTTGGCTCTATGGGATTTTGATTTTTTCTATATTTATTATCATTTTTAATGTGCTGCAATGAGTGTTCGACAGGCGTTTTCGCGTTCATTAACATTTTAAATTGACTCAAAGTTAGTGCTATTAATAACAGCTATGCAAAATTTGTGCCTTAAAATCGTTGCTGTTGAAAATTCGACTTTTTCTTCTCCTGCCCCAGTATTAGTTCCAGTCTAATGCTGGTTCACTATGTTAAAATCTAGGCATGACAATTCAACTATCTCCACTTTAAATATGGCGCGTTTTCATGTGATTATTCCTGCAGCTGGTAATGGCAGTCGCATGAGGGCAGATGCGCCTAAACAGTATTTAAATTTGCATGGCAAAACATTAATTCAGCATGTCATCAAAGTGTTTGATCAATCAATTAGAATCAGCACAATACATATTCTAATTAATAATGAAGATGTGCATTGGCGTAGTACTTATCTGCATTCCAGTAGCAAACTGCAAGTACATTATTGCGGCGCTGATACGCGCGCAGGTACAGTTTTGAATGGTTTAAACGCTATTCAGAACCAAGTTGAGGATGACGATTGGATTTTGGTACATGATGCAGCGCGACCAGGTTTAAGTAATCTTTTGCTAAATCAATTGATAAACACACTTGAAAATGATGCCGTAGGCGGCTTGTTAGCGATGCCTTTGGCGGACACCTTGAAGCGTGCAGGTGATGATCAGCGGGTTTCGGCGACTATTCCGCGCAATGATTTATGGCAGGCGCAAACACCACAAATGTTTCGCTATGTCACGCTAAAAAAAGCGCTAGCTGAATTTAGCGGCACGCCAACGGATGAGGCTGAAGCGATTGAGGCTTTGGGTTTGAAACCTAAATTGGTAACAGGTGAATTGCGGAATCTTAAAGTGACTTATCCGCAAGATTTAGTAGTGCTGACGGCATTGCTAGACAGTCAGTCTCTAACATAGTCTTAATAAAAGAATTGATGAAAACATGAATATGCGTATCGGCCATGGGTTAGATGTACACCAACTAGTGCTAGGTAGAAAGTGCATTATTGGCGGGGTAGAGATTCCTTTTGATAAAGGCTTGGATGGGCATTCTGACGCAGATGTTTTGCTGCATGCAATATGCGATGCCTTGCTAGGCGCGGCTGGGCTGGGTGACATAGGTAAACACTTTCCACCGAGTGATAATAAGTTTAAAGGCATAGATTCAAGGGAATTATTGCGTCATGTCGTTGCCCTATTAAAAATTAAAAGCTATGTGGTGAATAATATTGATGCGACTGTGATTTGCGAAGCGCCAAAGTTATCACCACACACGGCACAAATGTGCGCCAATATTACTGCAGATTGCGATGTTGACGTGACACAAGTTAATGTTAAAGCCACCACTACAGAAAAACTAGGCTTCACTGGTCGCGGCGAAGGCATTGCGGCAGAGGCGGTTTGCACTATAGTTAAGAACTAAACCTGTTTTAGCTCTTCTTACTCTACTTTAGTTGGAGTATCTGAATAGGTACTTAGATGAATGAAACAAATTTACTTGAATTGAACACACATGTTTAAATGGTTTCAAAACCTAGCTTCACCTTTCCCCGACACACTCATCACCACGCCATCCAAAAACTTTTGGACGTTTGCATGGAGTTGCACGCACGGTTTACGCCCATACCTGTTGGGCATGACAATTTTTACAGGCTTAATCGCTGCATTTGAAGCAGCTTTGTTTGCCATGATGGGCAAAATTGTCGATTGGCTAAGCAACGTGCCAAAAGATCTGTTATGGCAAAACTACATGACAGAATTAGGCGCTTTGGCGATTATTTTAATCTTGAGTACATTCTTTATAGTGATGCAGACCATGTTTAAGCATCAAACATTGGCAGCTAATTTTCCTATGCGCATGCGCTGGAATTTCCACCGCCTAATGTTGAATCAAAGCATGAGTTTTTACCAGGATGAGTTTGCCGGCCGTGTTTCTGCAAAAGTCATGCAAACTGCGCTGGCAGTGCGCGATGTGTGGTTTATTGTGGCCGATATTATGGTGTATGTTCTGGTGTACTTTGGCAGCATGGTGGGCATAGTGGCGTATTTTAACTCGCTCATCGCCATTCCATTCTTAGTTTGGTTGGCGGCTTACGTCGCTTCTTTAAGTTATTTTGTGCCACGTTTAAGCAAAACATCACGCATGCAAGCCGATGCACGTAGCTTAATGACAGGGCGTATTACAGATGCCTACACCAACATCAGCACAGTCAAGTTGTTTAGCCACGCAGGACGCGAAGGCGCTTATGCAAAAGATGCTATGCGAGAGTTTATTGGCACCGTGCATGCGCAAATGCAATTGGTGAGCATGGTGGAAATCATCAATCATGCTCTGAATATGTTGCTGATTATTGCCACCAGTTTAAGTGCGCTATATTTATGGAGCAAAGGCCAAGTGTCTGTAGGCGGCGTGGCAGCGGCAACTGCTATGTCACTGCGTCTAAACGGTATTTCGCACTGGGTCATGTGGGAAATGACGTCTTTATATGAGCAAGTTGGCACAGTGCAAGATGGCATGAACACGCTGACGATGCACAATAATATTAGCGATGCAGCCGATGCTAAACCGTTACAAGTAGCGCATGGCGAAATTAAGTTTGATTCGGTGAATTTTAACTATGGTCGAGGGTTGGATGATGGACATCAAGCGCTATTAAAGAACCTGCAATTAAATATTAAGCCAGGTGAAAAAGTAGGGCTGGTCGGTCGCTCTGGAGCGGGAAAATCAACCATTGTTAATTTACTATTGCGTTTTTATGAGGTAGAAAGTGGCAGTATTTTGATTGACGGTCAAAATGTGAATCGTGTCACACAAAATAGTCTCCGTGAGAACATCGGTATGGTCACGCAAGATACGTCGCTTTTACATAGAAGCGTGCGCGACAATATTTTATACGGCCGCCCCGACGCCACAGAGGCCGAGATGATTAGTGCTGCCAAACGTGCTGAAGCGCATGATTTTATTTTATCGCTGCAAGATGCAAAAGGGCGCACAGCTTACGATGCACACGTCGGCGAGCGCGGGGTCAAACTCTCTGGCGGGCAGCGTCAGCGTATTGCCATTGCGCGAGTCATGTTAAAAGATGCGCCGATTTTATTGTTAGATGAAGCTACCAGCGCCTTGGATTCAGAGGTTGAGCAAGCGATTCAAGCAAGTCTATATAATTTGATGAAAGGTAAAACAGTCGTGGCGATTGCGCACCGCCTATCAACTATCGCAGCGATGGATAGACTCATCGTTTTAGATGAAGGCAAAATCGTAGAAGAGGGCAATCACCAAGCACTGCTCAAACAAGGTGGTCTGTATGCAAGCCTATGGGCACATCAGAGTGGTGGTTTCTTAGGTGAGTAAATTTTTTACTTCGTCATTCCCGCGTAGGCGGGAATCCAGTCGAGGCGCAATTTTTTGTAGGCAACTTAATATCAACATCATCATTCTGAGCATAGCGAAGAATCCAGTTTTTTGTGACTTAGATTCTGGATTCTTCGCTATGCTCAGAATGACGGGTAATATAGCGTTTTGGAATTTATAGTAAGGACTTGCGCCATGACCACCAATATAGAAACTCGTCCACCAATCCCACCATTCACCCGTGAAACCGCCATTCAAAAAGTGCGCATGGCCGAAGATGGCTGGAACAGCCGTGATCCACAACGTGTGTCAATGGTCTATACCTTTGACTCACAATGGCGCAACCGCGCTGAATTTCCAAAAGGGCGTCCTGAAATCGTCGAGTTTTTAACCCGAAAGTGGGCAAAAGAACATGATTACAGATTAATCAAAGAGCTATGGGCATTTGATGGTAACCGTGTCGCCGTGCGTTTTGCTTATGAATGGCATGATGATGCTGGCAATTGGTTTCGCTCGTACGGCAACGAAAACTGGCAATTTGATGCCAATGGTTTAATGGAATTACGCTATGCCAGCATTAATGATTTGCCAATAAAAGAAACTGACCGTAAATTCTTTTGGTCATTAGGTCGCAGGCCTGATGAGCATGCGAGTTTGAGCGAGTTAGGCTTATAAATGAAGTAGGGAGACAACTTCTTACCCACCCTAGTTAGCTAAGGAATTTCTGGCTCTACTAGCATTGCCAGCTGTGCAAGCGATTCCTGCCAGCCGAGATAACACATTTCTACAGGAATCAAGTCAGGAATCCCCTCTTGCGTGACACTTAAGTCGGTGCCACAGGAAGTCTGCTTAAGTATAACTGTAACCTGCATGACTCCCGGCAGATTTGGGTCATCAAACTTGTCGGTATATTTAAGAAGCTCGTTTGGTACGAGCTCAAGATATTCACCACCAAACGAAAGACTGTGTTGCGTTGTGAAGTTGGTGAATGACATTTTGAATGTCCCGCCAAGTCTAGCTTCCATGTGGTGAACCTTGCAGGTAAAGCCGTAAGGAGGAATCCATTTGGCCATGGCATCAGGCGTAGTAAATGCTCGATATACGCGTTCAGGTGGCGCTTTAAGTACTCGGTGAAGACGAACAGTGCCTGTCATGATGTTGCTCTCCTTTTCCGTTGAAAATTAATGTAATTTTTTACGTTATATGGGCTTGGCTCACCGTTGCCTTGGCGCACAATAGTGACTGAACTTACTCTACTCTCTGCTCAGCCAACTCTTTCAAATACTGTTCAACATCCCATTCGCAGCCGCCGCAGCCTGAAAGGGCGCCAGACCAATTGGAAATAGCTTCCATATCCATGCCTTCATTAAACAGTTTTTTAATTTTGGCGCGCGTAGTGCCACTGCATGTGCAGATGACTTCATCGTCTAAGTTATCGTCTTGAGTGGTCATGATGTAATCGTTTAAGCTTTTAGAAGCACAATCACTGCGCCGCTGCCGCCATCTTGTTTTTTAGCTTCGGCGTAGGCAATGACTTCATCTTTTTGCATTAGCCAGCCGCGCAGTTTGTGTTTTAGCACAGGTTCGCGGTTGCGAGAGCCTAAGCCTTTGCCATGCACGATGCGCACGCAGCGGATGCCGCGTTTTTTGCAATCGCTGATAAAGGTAGAAACATAGAGCCTTGCTTCATCGCTAATTAAGCCATGTAAGTCAATTTTGGCTTGAATTACCCAATGTCCGCGGCGTAGTTTGCTTAGAATGTCAGGCGAGTGGCCATCACGCAGGTAAAGTAGCTCTTCACCTGTTTCAATTTCATGGGCTGGAATGTAATGGTCAGATAATGAGTCAACAAGGGCTTGTTGTTCATCGCGGATAAATTGCAGTGGGATGGGCTTTGGTTTTAGTTTGTATTCATCTTTTGGTGGCGCGGTAAAAGGTTTGACGTCTTTTACCGCGTCACGAAAAACTGAGGCTTCATCAGCTATTTTTTCTCTGATTTCTTTTGCAGCATTTTGTTCAGCTAGTTTCTGTGCTGCCTCTGCTTGTTTTAAACGCTTTTTTGCGCTTAAAAGCTTATTTGTCGAGGTATCGTTCAGCATCTAGCGCAGCCATGCAACCTGAACCAGCGCTGGTAACCGCTTGGCGATAAATATGATCTTGCACATCACCTGCGGCAAACACACCGGGAACGCTAGTTGCAGTAGCATTGCCGCCACGACCCATTTGCGTGATGATGTAACCACCTTCCATATCGAGTTGGCCTTCGAAAATGTCAGTATTTGGTTTGTGACCAATCGCAATAAATACGCCTTGTAGCGCTATATCTTTAGTGGTGCCGTCATTCACGTTTTTGATGCGCATGCCAGTCACGCCAGTGTTGTCGCCTAGCACTTCATCTAGCGTGTTGAATGTTTCTAAGACGATTTTGCCTTCAGCCACACGCGCCATTAATTTATCAACCAAAATCGCTTCAGCTTTAAACTTATCACGACGGTGTACCAAGGTGACTTTGCTTGCGATGTTAGCCAAATACAAAGCTTCTTCAACAGCCGTATTTCCGCCACCAATCACTGCAACTTCTTGATTGCGGTAGAAGAAGCCATCGCAAGTCGCACATGCTGAAACACCTTTGCCTGAGAAAGCTTCTTCACTTGGCAAACCTAAATACTTAGCTGAGGCGCCTGTAGCAATAATCAAGGCATCACAAGTATATTCGCCACTATCGCCTACTAAACGGATAGGCTTTTCAGTCAAATGCGTCGTGTGGATATGGTCAAAAATCATTTCGGTATTAAAGCGCTCAGCATGCTTTTGAAAGCGCTCCATCAACTCTGGGCCTTGCACGCCATCGGCATCAGCAGGCCAGTTGTCGACCTCAGTGGTCGTCATCAATTGACCACCTTGTGCAATGCCTGTGATGAGTACAGGTTTAAGATTCGCGCGGGCGGCATATACCGCAGCAGAGTAACCTGCAGGGCCAGAGCCTAAAATGAGTAGTTTGACGTGACGTGTTGCCATGTTGTATTGCTTTCTTTAATAAGTGTTGTTTGAGCTATATTGGGTTTATTGGCTTATTTTTCAAGCAAGCTGCGTAGCATCCAACCTGTTTTTTCATGCAACTGCAGACGTTGCGTTAACAAATCTTTGGTTGCTTCGTCTGAAGCTGCATCTGCTGCAGGAAACACACTGCGTGCTGTGCGACAAACTGCTTCATGACCTGCTACCAATTCTGCAATCATGTCTTGCGCTTTCGGCACTGATTCAGACTCTTTAATAGACGATAGTTTTGCAAAATCACGGTACGTACCAGGCGCGTAAACGTCTAATGCGCGTATACGTTCTGCCACTAAATCTACAGCTAATGCAAGCTCGGTATATTGTGCTTCAAACATCAAATGCAGGGTGTTAAACATTGGCCCTGTCACATTCCAGTGGAAATAATGCGTCTTTAGATACAAGGTATATGTATCCGCCAAAAGGTGTGATAAACCTTTAGCAATCGCTTTTCTATCTTTCTCTTTGATGCCGATATCCATGATGGTTTCCTTAGTAGAAATGTAAGTGTAGATAGGTTTAGAATTAGATTAGTATTGTATTAGCTACCAAGCGACTTTGATACTGCTATAATTAAATTTGACGTTAAAAATTTGTAAGGTTCGACTATCTTGTTTTTCAAAAAATCAACTCCTGTCAATGCTCGCCGTGAGGCAGAAGTGAGCCAGTCGCATGTGATAGGCACAACGCTGATTAAAGAAGCTTGGTGGCTAATTTTAGTATTAGCAGGGCTTTTTATTACGGTGATTCTATTTACTTATCATCGTGAAGATCCATCTTGGTTTAACTTATCTACGAACAATACGCTAATACATAATGCTGGTGGCTATGTAGGTGCAAAGATTTCTGCATTATTACTGTTTTTATTTGGTCTTTCAGCTTGGTGGTGGGCGATTCTGGCGTTCTATGCCATGTGGCTTGTTTACCTAAAATTAGAAGCGGTTAACCAAAGTGAAAGACCATTTTTGCTGTTTAATTTTATTGGATTTGCTTTATTACTTGTAGCTTCATGTGCATTGGAGGCTGGACATATTGTTAACTTGCCAGCAATGTTGCCAGATGCGCGTGGCGGCATGCTAGGCACAGCCTTGGATACTGGTTTACGTAGCCTGTTTGGCTACACGGGTTCTAGTATGTTGCTGTTAGTAATGTTTGTAGTGGGCTTTAGCTTATTTACTGGCTGGTCGTGGATTATGATCACTGAGAAATTGGGCGGCGCAATCATTTCAAGCTATGAATACCTAAAATTCAAATGGCAAGATAGACAAGATAGGCAAGCTGGCAAAGTAGTTGAGCAAGAACGTACTGAGTTTGTACAAACCGAGCGTAAACGTGTTGAAGCACGTGAGCCAGTATTTATTGAGCCACCAGTTTTAGAAGTCGCAAAAAGTGAGCGTGTACAAAAAGAGAAGCAGGCGCCGTTATTTGACTCTATGCCAGACTCAGCGCTGCCACCTTTGCATTTGCTTGATGATCCTTCTGGCATGGTCGAGCTTCCGTCAGCTGAAACTCTAGACTTTACATCGCGCTTAATTGAACGCAAATTAATGGACTTCGGCATTGAAGTTAAAGTGCTCACGGCACAGCCTGGCCCTGTGATTACTCGATTTGAGTTAGAACCTGCCGCTGGCGTAAAAGGTAGCCAAGTCACTAATTTAATTAAAGATTTAGCGCGCGCACTTTCTGTTGTGAGTGTGCGTTTAGTTGAAACGATTCCGGGCAAAACCTGTATGGGTTTAGAGATCCCTAACCCTAAACGCCAAATTGTCTATTTATCTGAAATTATGGGCAGCCAAGCTTATGCCGATGTGAAGTCACCACTGGCAATTTCACTTGGTAAAGATATTTCGGGCAAACCTGTGGTGGCCGATTTGGCAAAGATGCCGCACGTGCTGGTTGCGGGTACTACGGGTTCAGGTAAGTCTGTGGCGATTAATGCGCTTATTTTAAGCTGGTTGTATAAGGCTGATGCTAGTCAAGTGCGTATGATTTTAATCGACCCAAAAATGCTTGAGCTCTCCGTCTATGAAGGTATTCCGCATTTACTAGCCCCTGTGGTGACCGATATGCGTCAAGCTGCAAATGCGCTTAATTGGTGTGTGGCTGAGATGGAGCGCCGTTATAAATTGATGTCTAGTTTAGGTGTACGTAATCTAGCGGGTTACAATCAAAAAATTAGAGATGCGGAAAAAACAGGTGAAAAAATACCGCATCCATTTAGCTTAACGCCAGATGATCCTGAACCATTAATGGAAATGCCGTTGATTGTGGTGGTGATTGATGAGTTGGCAGATTTAATGATGGTGGTAGGCAAGAAGGTGGAGGAGTTGATTGCCCGTTTAGCACAAAAAGCACGCGCATCTGGTATTCATTTGGTGCTTGCGACGCAGCGTCCATCTGTGGACGTGATTACAGGCTTGATTAAAGCCAACGTGCCTACGCGAATTTCTTTTCAAGTTTCCAGCAAAATTGACTCGCGTACCATATTAGATCAAATGGGCGCGGAAGCCTTATTGGGGCAGGGTGATATGTTGTATATGCCACCTGGCACAGGTTACCCTGTGCGTATCCACGGCGCATTTGTGTCTGATCAAGAAGTGCACAAGGTGGTGAACTACCTCAAAGCGCAAGGTGAACCAAACTATATTGAGGGTATCCTAAGTAATGAGGCTGAAGAGGGCGGTGCAGACTTTGCTGATAGCGGCTCCAGCTCGAGCGGTGGTTCAGAGGTTGATCCGCTCTATGATGAAGCTGTTGGCATTGTACTTAAAACTCGCCGCGCCAGCATTTCAGGCGTGCAGCGTCAATTGCGCATCGGTTATAACCGTGCTGCGCGACTCATAGAAGACATGGAACGTGCAGGCCTAGTATCAGCCATGCAGAGCAATGGTAATCGTGAAGTATTAGTGCCGCATCACGATTCCTAAATACATCCAAAAAAGCAAATAAGGAATTAAATGAATAAATTAAAAGCTGCATTATTGAGCTGTCTGTTAATACTGCCGTTAGCCGCTAATGCCGATGGCGTGTCTAGCCTTAAAAAGTTTTATGATGAAACACACGCGGTTAAAGCGGATTTTCATCAAATCGTCACGGATAAACAAGGGCAGAAAATTCAAGAAGTCTATGGTGAAATGCAGTTAAAACGTCCGAATAAATTTAGGTGGGATTATCATAAGCCGTTTGAACAGCAAATCATCAGTGACGGCAAGCAAGTGTGGCTGTACGATACAGAGTTGGCGCAAGTTTCAGTGCGTGAGTTAAGTAAAGCGCTAGGCTCAAGCCCTGCAGCACTCTTAGCAGGTGACGATAGCCTAGATAAAAACTTTAAGTTAGTAAATGCATTTCGTAAAGATGGTCTTGATTGGGTAAGTACGAATCCTAAAGATTCTGATACTGGCTTTAATAAAATATCATTAGCTTTTAAAAATGATGTGTTGCAAGAAATGGACATGATAGACAGCTTTGGCCATCAAACCAAAATCTTATTTAGCAACGTCGTGCATAATCCTGTGATTGAGCCAAAGAGCTTTTTATTCAAGCCACCACCTGGCGTTGATGTTGTTGGTGAGTAATAATCCCGTGCCGCAAACAAATGAATACTGCGTTGTATGGTTCTTGCCGTGCCATTTGCACTCTTCGCCTTGTCTTCATTTGATTGAGTCTCGTAATAGGCTCATTGCATTTTGACTAACTTATTCACACCAAATCAGCCAGAAGCGCCGCTAGCCGAGCGCTTGCGCCCTAAAACTCTTGATGAAGTGGTTGGGCAGTCGCACTTATTGGCCGCTAACAAACCACTGAGGCTGGCATTTCAATCGGGCAAGTTGCCCTCCATGATTTTGTGGGGACCACCTGGTGTAGGCAAAACAACTTTAGCCCGATTAATTGCCAATACCGCAGAGGCTGATTTCATCCCTATTTCTGCCGTATTATCGGGCATTAAAGACATTCGTGAGGCTGTAGAGCGCGCTGAGCTTATCTTGCAGCAACATGGTCGTAAAACTATATTGTTTGTGGATGAAGTGCATCGCTTTAACAAAGGACAGCAAGATGCATTCTTGCCGTTTGTAGAAAGTGGCTTAATCACTTTTATTGGTGCAACCACTGAAAATCCCTCATTTGAAGTAAACAGCGCTTTATTAAGCCGTGCGCAGGTTTTTGTACTCAATGCCTTATCTGAGGCTGAGTTATCGTTGTTACTAGATCGCGCTCAGCAATTAGTTGCTGAAAATGTCAAACTTGCTGACGACGTTCGCGAACAAGTGTTGGCTTATGCCGATGGCGATGCAAGACGCTTACTGAACTTTGTTGAAGGCTTATTTAATGCTGCTGAAGGTGCTGGCGTCACCGAGATTGATGAAGCCTTTTTGCAGACCACCATGGCGAGCAAGTTACGCAGATTCGATAAAGGCGGCGAAGCGTTTTACGACCAGATTTCCGCGTTACATAAATCTGTACGTGGCTCAAACCCAGATGCAGCTTTGTACTGGTTCTTACGCATGATAGATGGCGGTGCAGATCCCTTATACTTAGGTCGACGCATCGTTCGTATGGCCATTGAAGATATTGGCTTAGCGGATCCGCGCGCGCAAGGCATGGCAATTGAAGCTTGCCAGATTTACGAGCGACTAGGTTCGCCAGAAGGTGAGCTGGCGTTATCTAATGTGGTGATTTATTTGGCTGTTGCACCTAAAAGTAATGCCGCATATAACGCCTAC
Source organism: Methylotenera versatilis 301 (assembly GCF_000093025.1). Taxonomy (GTDB): domain Bacteria; phylum Pseudomonadota; class Gammaproteobacteria; order Burkholderiales; family Methylophilaceae; genus Methylotenera; species Methylotenera versatilis. Next base: position 1,753,751 of record NC_014207.1, on the reverse strand, counting down.
AATCAAGCTAAAGCCTTTGTCGCACAAGATAAATCACGCCCAGTACCATTGCACTTAAGAAATGCGCCAACCAAGCTGATGAAAGCCTTAGATTACGGCAAAGAATACCGCTATGCACATCATGAACCAGAAGCCTATGCTGCAGGCGTGGATTATTTTCCAGATGATTTGCATGATAAAAATACCGTTCCGCAATTTTATATGCCCACACCGCGTGGCTTAGAAGGTAAAATTACGGAAAAATTGGCGCACTTAAGGGATTTGGATAAGCGCGAACTTGCAAAAAAAGCTAAAAAATAGAAATTTAGAAAATAGAGAATAAATATGTTAGATATACAAGCGTTAAGAACTGATTTGGACGGCGTTGTTAGCCAATTAAAAGCGCGTGGATTTGAGTTTGATTCAGCCAGTTTTACAACCTTAGAAAACGAGCGTAAAACCGTACAAACTCGCACGCAAGAGCTACAAGCTAAACGTAATAACACCTCTAAACAAATCGGCATCGCTAAATCTAAAGGTGAAGACGTGAGCGCCATCATGGCAGAAGTTGCGGGCTTCGGTGACCAATTAAAAGCCGATGAAGCACGATTGATTGAGTTGCAAGCTAGCTTACAGAACTTACTGCTAAATGTACCAAATCTACCGCATTCAAGCGTGCCATCAGGAAAATCAGAGGCTGATAACATAGAAGTGCGTAAAGTTGGAACGCCGCGTACATTTGATTTTGAAGTGAAAGATCATGCCGATGTCGGCACGCCATTAGGTTTGGATTTCGATACTGGTACTAAGCTTTCAGGCACGCGTTTTACCTTAATGCGTGGACAAATCGCAAAAATGCATCGTGCTTTAGCGCAGTTTATGTTGAATACTCAAACTGAACAACATGGCTATGAGGAATGCTATACGCCGTATTTGGTGAACGCAGAAACGCTAACGGGTACTGGTCAGTTGCCAAAGTTTGAAGAAGATTTATTCAGCTTACAGCACAATGACAGTAAGCTTTATCTAATCCCAACATCAGAAGTTACACTCACCAATACAGTACGCGATGAAATCGTACCTTTAGAATCATTGCCAATCAAGCTAACAGCGCACACGCCTTGCTTCCGTTCTGAAGCAGGTTCTTATGGTCGCGATACTAAAGGCATGATACGTCAGCATCAGTTTGATAAAGTCGAGATGGTGCAAATCGTACATCCTGATACCAGTTATGCAGCGCTTGAAGAGATGGTAGGGCATGCGGAAAATATCTTGAAAGCGCTAGGCTTACCATATCGTGTGGTTTCACTCTGCACAGGTGATATGGGTTTTGGCGCAGCTAAAACTTACGATTTAGAAGTGTGGCTGCCTGCACAAAATACTTATCGTGAGATTTCATCTGTTTCAAACTGCGAAGCATTTCAAGCACGGCGTTTACAAGCACGTTTTAGAAACGAAAACGGCAAACCCGAGTTAGTGCATACGCTGAATGGTTCTGGTTTGGCAGTAGGGCGTACCTTGGTGGCAGTGCTAGAAAATTATCAAAATGCAGATGGTAGCGTGACCGTGCCAGAGGTATTAAGACCATACATGAACGGTTTAGAAAAGCTGACTATTTCTAAATAAACTTAATCAGCCTGCGCAATTTTAAATGTATTGCTGTTAGGTGTATGGCTAGGTTGGTAACGCTCTAAAATGCGCTGATAGCTACGGATAGACTCAACAAAAATCACGGGTGCGCCACCACTGGCGTAGCCGTATTTGAGTGTGGTGTAGTATTCTGGGTCATTTAGCATGACCAGCGTCTTTTTAATATCCGCCCAACGGTCTGGGTTTAAATTCAAACGTTTAGCCAGCACTCTGGCATCTTCAACATGCGCATAGCCAATGTTATAAGCCGCTAAAGCCATATACGTGCGGTCTGGTTCTGGAATGCGTTCTGGTACCGTTTCTATCATCTTTACAATGTATTTGGCGCCTGCTGGCACGCTTTGTTTTGGATCCAGCCTGTCAGTCACACCCATTAAGTCTGCGGTACTTTCCGTGAGCATCATTAAACCGCGCACGCCAGTGGGCGAAGTATTAAATGTATTCCAGTGCGATTCACGATAGCTCACGGCTGCAAGTAAGCGCCAATCAATGCCTGTAGTTTCTTGCGCTTGTTTGAATAGATGTTGGTATTTAGGCAGCAGGCTATTTGATAGCTTAAGGAAAGCCGTAATGTCTTGTGTATTCAATCGGTTACTGCTGCCGTAGTAACGGTCTAACAAATTACGTAATGTGCCATCTTTGCGGATCTGCTCAAAGAATTTATTTACCTTTTTAACCAGTTGCGGGTCAGCATTTTTTGGCAAAGCCCAAGCAATATTTTCTGGCTTGCCTAAGGCCATACCCACAGACAAGTTCGGGTAATAGTTTTGCATCATGGCAACCAAATGACTATCTGCAATTGTGAAATCTAAAACGCCATTTGCTACTTGGTCTAACAGTAGTTCAGAGTTGGTTTGGCGTAAAGCTTGCCATTTTAATTTGGGTTGATCTTTTTGAATCTCGCTAAGGCGCTCGGCAAAGCTTGTACCTACTGGTACCGCAATGGTTTTGTCCACTATTGCGGCTAAATTTCTCGGCTTATCATTAGTTTCGTTATCGTAAATAAGCTGCTGTTGGGTTTCTTGATACGGCTTGGAAAATTGGACAAGCTCTTTTCTAAGACGCGTCACAGAGAGGTTAGCAGCGGCAATATTTGCCTGACCTTTAAGTAGCGTAGGGATGACTTCGCTGATGCTGTTGACCAATAAAAACTTGATTTGATACTCTGGAGCGTACTTCTTTACAAACAAAGTCGCTAAGTCATATTCGATGCCAGCATATTCATTATCACCATTGAGATAGTAAGTAGCAGGGCCATTATGTGTGACAAAAACCAGCTCATGACTATTCAGTGCCGCCTGCTTCTTTGCGTTGTTTGCTTGTTTTGATTGATTATTGGATGAATCGCAAGCCGTTATGAACAAGCTAATCAACACAAAAAAAGACAAGCGCATCAAATGGCTAAACTGAATAGCACTTGTTTTACTGTATATACGCATCGCGTAAATTAAATCCAACGCTCGCTTACAAGACCGTTGGCTGCAATAAATACCGCATCTGTTAAGCCATAAAAAATACCATGTTCAACAACACCAGGCGTATTGCTGATTAAATCATTCAGTGTTTTAGCATCTAGTGATCTATCAAACGTCATGTCGAGCACATAACTGCCGTGAGAGGTCACCCAAAAACCATCTTTTGCTGCGTTAGGTCGTAAGTTGCCTTTTGCACCTGCTGCCTCTAGGCTTTTCTTAGTGAGTTGCCAAGCAAATGGAATAACCTCAATTGGGATCACAAAGTTCTGGCCAATATGACTTACAAGCTTGCTTTCATCAGCCACAGCAATAAACTTGCTAGCGGCTCTGGCAAGCAATTTCTCTTTAACCAAGTCACTGCCTCGACCTTTAAGCAAAGTCATGTCAGGCGTGATTTCATCCGCACCATCAACATATAAATCGATGCTGCTGATCTGTTCTAAAGCGACGATAGGTAAGTTAAGTGATTGTGCGGTGATGGCACTGATCGTTGAGCTGGCTACGGTAGTGACTTTTAGACCTTCTTCACGCTGCAATCGTGCGAGCTCTTCTATGAAATAATTGGCTGTAGAGCCAGTGCCTAAACCAACAAGCATGCCACTTTTAACGTACTTTGCGGCCTGTAAAGCGACCATTTGTTTGTCGTTCATTACATTCTCCAACCATTTTTTACTAGATTTATTACTCTAGATTTATTTTCGAGTGACTTGGTATATTAACGTGAATATGTTCTTTTGGACATAAAAAAAGGGAGCTCGTTTGCTCCCTAATTGTAAATTTTCTCTTAGAAAAAATTATTGATGCATTATTTCAATACACGATTTCTGTATTCGCCAGTACGTGTATCGATTTCAATTTTGTCGCCTTGTGCGCAAAATAACGGTACTGGGAATTCAAAACCAGAAGCAATTTTAGCCGGTTTCATTACTTTACCTGATGTATCGCCTTTAACTGCTGGCTCAGTGTAAGTAATTTCACGAACCACTGTTGTTGGTAGCTCTACAGAGATTGGTTTCTCATTGTAAAACCGAATATCAACAGCCATGCCATCTTCAAGGTAAGGAAGCGCGTCAGCCATGAACTCAGCATCTACATCATACTGGTTGTAGTCTGCGTCCATGAATACATAGCTAGGGTCAGCAAAGTAAGAATAAGTGGCTTCTTTTTTCTCAAGTACAACCACTTCAAATTTGTCGCCAGCGCCGTAGATAGTTTCGCTAGGCGTGTCTGTTAACAAATTTTTAAATTTCATTTTTACCACAGCTGTGCTGCGGCCAGATTTAGTGTATTCGGCTTTAACTACGACCAATGGGTCACTGCCGACCATAATAACGTTACCGGCGCGAAGTTCTTGAGCTGTTTTCATGAGATTGCCTTACTGATTGAAATTGGTTAAATAATAAAGTCGCGAATTATACCTTAACTCACAATTTTTGCAAAAAAATCACCAACTTAGAGGCTAGGTCATTTTGTGTCGCTAATTGACTTGCTTTGGTGAAGGTAAATGACTTTGTGGTATTAAGGGTATCTAAATAGTTTTGCCATATGTCGGTTGTGATATTGCCCATAACCCAAGCTGAATGTATCTTATAGACAGCAGCTTTGACATGAGACTCGCAGTCTGCGTAAAACAAATCCAAGAAAGCATTTAGTTTGGTCACGTGAGTATTTTCTGTTTGTAAATAAGGCTGCCAGATAAAGGGCTTGCCTGCCCAAATAGCGCGTATCCAGCTATCTTCACCACGTACAAAATTGATGTCACAACCCGCAAGTAACTGGTCGTATTCTGCTTGGCTTAAAAATGGCACTACATGTAAATTTAGATTTTTTTTATTGAGTATAGAGCCCGTTTCAATGGCATTTATTTTAAAAAAATCAGCAACCTGAGGCAAAATGCTACTTGCTGGTATATGGCAATCTACGCGTTGATTTGATTCTGCCATGGCATTAAGTAAGTCAGCTATGGGCGCATGCGGGTAGCAGAATAGAGATACTTTTATTGCGTCGCTTTCCGGTGGCTGCTGACTTGCAATCAGCTGATTTTTTTGAAAAATATCAGCTTCACGAATCAAGCCGCCCGTGGCTTCGGTAAAGCCTGGAAAGAAGAAATGTCGTGCTGGTTTGGTATTGTTGGAGCTTCTCGCATGGAACTCCGCCACCCAAGATTCAGCAGATAAATACTCCAAATTTACCCATATTGTATTGCCTTGCATTGCAGCCAGATAGTTGGCAGGAAGCTCACAACTAAAAGTTTCTAAGGCAACATCTGCAGGCTGAATAGTATCTGCGCTTTGCCAATTGAGAATTTCAACATGGTTGATGACTTGAGAATTGAGTTCGCAATTTAAATCAGGAATGATGTGACTTGCGACTGCTAAATCATCAATGAATAACCTAACCTGTAAATTGTGTTCATGCGCTAATTGCTGACTGAGGCGCCAGCACACGCCAATATCGCCAAAATTATCTACGATACGGCAAAAAACATCCCAGCGTTTAGCTACGTGTTGGTTCATTTGGTGCTGACTCAGCTGGGCGGATTGTATTGAACGTCGATGATTTCGTATTCTTCTTCGCCAGCGGGTACGCTGACTTTCACTATATCGCCAATTTGTTTGCCAAGTAGGGCGCGAGCCAGTGGAGAAACCCAGCTAATGTAGCCTAGTGACGGTTGTAACTCATCTTTACCAACGATACGGTAAGTGTGTTCAGTGTCGTCTTTAAGCGAAAATAAGGTCACCCATGCGCCGAAGAATACTTTCTCTAAACCTTGCTGTGCGGCGGGATCTACAATAACCGCTAAATCCATACGTTGCATTAAAAAACGTAAGCGGCTATCGATTTGTCGCAAGCGTCTTTTACCGTAGATATAATCGCCGTTTTCACTCCTATCACCATTGCCTGCAGCCCAAGAAACCACTTTGACTAGTGCGGGTCGCTCAACTTTGAGTAACTCGGTAAACTCAGCCTCAATTGCCGCGTGGCCTTCTGGGGTGATGTAATTCTTTTCGTCTGATACTGGTTTCTTTTGCAAAGGTTATTTCTCTAAAACACTAATGTTTTTAACAAAGTACGCTGTTTCGCCAAAGCAAGAGCTTGGAATACCTTTATGCTCTTCATAGCTAAGTTTTACACGTTTTCCCAATGAGTCATTGACCATTTTTGCGATCGCATCGTCTTTAACCGTAAAAAGAAACTTTTCAGCTTGAGTACCCGGCATTGAGACTAGAACGATTTCACCTTCCCAAGTTTTGCATACATAACCCTTTAGCGAGAATTTTTGTACGTAGCCTGCGCGCTCGCCGGAAGAGTAAACCCAGTTTACGCTTGCCCAAGTGTACAGTGCAAAAAGAGTAATCGGGATAATCACTATCCACGCGACATACTTTAATAAACTTTTTAAATTACTGAACATAAGTGACCTTAAAATTTGCTGAGAAAATGTGTTGAGATTAGTGTAATCAAGATAAAATCAGATAATACCTGTTCAGACATTTTTCTGAAACGTGTATTTAGCCAATTCAAATCCACCAAGTGTTGAGGTCAAGCATGAGTCACAATAATAACAATCAGCCATTAGCTAATGAAGATACGCCTGTCGCACCAACGCTTAAAGAGGCTTTTTGGTATTGGTTAAAGCTCGGTTTTATTAGTTTTGGTGGGCCAGCAGGGCAAATTTCTATTATGCATCACGATTTGGTAGAGAAAAAACGCTGGATTTCTGAAAAGCGTTTTCTACACGCATTAAATTATTGTATGGTGTTGCCAGGTCCTGAAGCCCAGCAGCTAGCCACTTACATAGGCTGGCTGATGCATCGCACTTGGGGTGGGTTGATTGCAGGTTGCCTGTTTGTATTGCCTTCGCTATTTATTCTAATTGCCCTTACCTATGTTTACTTGCGGTTCGGTAGCCAGCCTTTGGTTGCAGGCGTAATGTACGGCATTAAACCTGCGGTGGTAGCGATTGTGCTATTTGCCGCTTATAGAATTGGCAGCCGTGCTTTAAAAAATAAATGGTTATGGTTGATTTCTCTAGCTGCTTTCGTGGCGATAGCTTTATTCAGGTTACCTTTTCCATTAATCGTGTTGTTTGCAGCTTTAATAGGTTATATAGGTGGTAAATACTCACCCGCTACATTTATTGCAGGCCGTGGGCATCAGGCTTCTGAAAAAAGCTATGGTAAGGCCGTGATTGATGATAATACGCCTACCCCAGCGCATGCAAAATTCAACTTCCAACATTTACTTAAGGTGTTTGTGGTGGGCATCGCTTTATGGATACTCGCGATGATTTTGTTAATGTTGGTATATGGCTGGCAAGCGACACTCACGCAAATGGGTTGGTTCTTCACCAAGGCGGCTTTGCTCACTTTTGGCGGCGCTTATGCGGTATTACCTTATGTGTATCAAGGAGCGGTTGACCATTATCATTGGCTTACGGCCACGCAAATGATAGATGGCTTAGCCTTGGGTGAAACTACACCAGGCCCACTTATTATGGTGGTTGCGTTTGTAGGCTTTGTGGGTGGTTGGACGCAACATGTTTTTGGTGTTGATAGCCTTTTGCTATCAGGTGTCGTAGCTGCTAGCGTGGTTACATTTTTTACGTTTCTACCATCATTTTTATTTATCTTTTTGGGCGCACCACTGATTGAAAGCACACAAAACAACTTAAAGTTTACTGCGCCCCTTACTGCCATTACAGCGGCTGTGGTAGGGGTGATTTTAAGTTTGGCCTTATTTTTTGCCGTACATGTTTTTATGCCTAATCAATCTGTAATGCATATAGATTGGATTGCGTTAGCCTTAGCTATAGTGGGTTTTATGGCACTGTTTAAGTTTAAAGTCAGTATTATTAAGCTGATTCTGGCGTATTCTTTGATTGGGCTTATGTTAAGTTTTATCTGAATGAAGAACGAAATTGCAGTTGTCTAGTCAGAAATATGGTTGTTAACTTTAATTAAAATCATAATTTAGACACAAATTTTACTAGGCGATTTCACATGAAAAAAACTCTAATTTCAGCTCTACTATTTGGAGCATCACATATGGCTAATGCTGCTTGTTTAGATCTTTACAACCATCAACTCACAACGTTGCAAGGCGAGAAAATAAATCTGTGTGATTATCAGGATAAGCCTATTTTAGTCGTGAACACGGCGAGTAAATGTGGTTTCACACCACAGTTTGAAGCGCTTGAAAGTTTGTATAGCCAATATAAAAGCAAAGGCTTGTTGGTGATAGGTTTTCCTTCTAATGATTTTAGGCAAGAGCCTGGGAACGATAAGCAAATCGGTGATTTCTGCAAATTAACTTATGCGGTGAAGTTTCCTATGATGACTAAAAGCTCTGTTACAGGTGCAAATGCCAACCCATTTTATAAGCAGTTAATCGCTAAAACAGGCCAAGAGCCGCAATGGAATTTTTATAAATATGTGATTCTGCCAGGTGGTAAAAATGTGTACGCTTACAGTAGCGAAGTAACACCAGAGTCCGCTGAGATTTTAGGTAAGATAAAACCAGGTTTGAAATAACCGCAAGTTTGAAAGATCAATAAAAAAGGCGCATTGAGCGCCTTTTTTTGTAGCTAATTTTATGAAACAGATTTTTTAAACGTGTTTACGCGTTTTTTCCATAATGATAGCGGAGAGCTCTTCAACTGAGCGACTGGTTGAATCTGCCCAAGTAATGCCAGCGCTCCGCATCAAATCTTCAGCTGTCGCAATCTCTTTACGGCAGTTATCTAGTGATGCATAAAAACTACCAGACCTGCGCTCATTGCGCACCGCATGAAGGCGCTCTGGCTTAATGGTGAGACCAAATATCTTGTCTAAATGTTTATGCAGCACAGCAGGCAAAGAACCTCGTTCAAAGTCTTCTGGAATCAATGGGTAGTTAGCTGCTTTAATACCAAACTGCATTGCAAGGTAAACGCTAGTAGGGGTTTTGCCGCAACGCGACACGCCGATTAGTATGACTTGTGCCTCTTCTAACCCAGAGTTAGTCATGCCGTCATCATGGTTCAGTGTGAAGTTAACAGCTTCCATTCGGTCATTGTATTTGGTACCCATCACACTATGTGCAATACCCGCACCTGTCAGAGGTTGCTGATCCAACTCTAAGCCTAGTGGGTCGATAAACGTATTAAACAGGTCAATGAAGTAAGCGTTAGATTGCTTTAAGGTATTGCGTAACTCTATGTTACCTAAAGACATAATCACCACTGGGCGACCGCCATCTTCTTCAGCCGCATTTAGAATATCTTCTTGCGCTTGTTTGATTTTATCTAAGGTATCAGAGAAAGGTAAGCGCACTTGGGTAAAATTGGTCCCTGGAAAATGTTCCAGTAACTTACCCAAGGCGCCTGCTGTAATACCAGTACCATCTGAAATGAAAAATACAGTGCGTTTTAGCATTACAGCAACCTTTTTTGTTTTAACTAGTTATTTTTTTGTCAGTCTTTGCCAAGTGCTTACCACTGTGTCTGGGTTTAATGACATTGATTGGATGCCCTCAGCCACTAACCATTCCGCAAAGTCAGGGTGGTCAGATGGGCCTTGACCGCAAATACCTACGTATTTACCTAGACGGTTGCAGGTATGTATCGCCATTTTGATGAGCTCTTTCACTGCGTCGTTACGTTCGTCAAAGCCGTCAGCCAAAATGCCTGAGTCACGGTCCATACCCAATGTAAGCTGGGTAAGGTCGTTAGAGCCGATTGAGAAGCCGTCAAAATAATGAAGGAATTGTTCAGCTAATATGGCATTTGATGGGATTTCGCACATCATAATTAAACGCAGGCCATTTTGACCACGTTTAAGACCATTCGCCGCCATGATTTCAGTCACGGCTTTGGCTTCAGCAAGCGTACGTACAAATGGGATCATTAGCTCAACGTTGGTTAATCCCATTTCATCACGTACTTTTTTCATGGCTGTACATTCCATAGCGAAGCACTCTTTAAAGTCTTCTGCCATGTAACGCGCTGCGCCACGGAAGCCAATCATTGGGTTCTCTTCATCTGGTTCGTAAATCTCGCCACCAACCAATTTTTTATACTCATTTGATTTGAAATCAGAAGTACGCACAATCACTGGTTTTGGATAGAATGCTGCAGCAATAGTTGCCACGCCTTCAGCCACTTTATCAATGTAGAATTGTTTAGGTGAAGCGTAGCCGCGAGCGCGATTCTTAATTGTTTTTTGTATAGCTTGTGGCATCGCATCAACGTTTAATATGGCTTTCGGGTGTATGCCAACCATATTGTTAATCACGAACTCTAAACGCGCTAAACCTACACCGTCATTTGGTGTTTTTGCAAAACCAAACGCCATGTCTGGGTTGCCAACGTTCATCATGATTTTGCAAGGTGCTGGAGGAAGTGATGCGGTCGCTTGGCTGCTAACATCAAATTCAATTGCACCATGGTATACAAAACCTGATTCACCTTCAGCGCATGAAACTGTAACGATTTCACCTTCACGTAATACATCAGTTGCATTAACAGAGCCTACAATCGCTGGAATACCAAGTTCGCGAGCGATAATCGCCGCATGGCAAGTACGGCCACCACGATTGGTGACCAAAGCACTAGCGCGCTTCATCACAGGCTCCCAGTTAGGGTCTGTCATGTCGGCAACTAGTACATCACCTGGTTGTACCAAGTGCATATCTGCTGGATCTAGCACAATACGTACAGGACCAACGCCAACTTTTTGCGTCACAGCGCGACCAACGACTAATGGTTTTTCGCTATGTTTGTTTAATTTGAAAGTCTCAGTCACATTGTTTAATGACTCTTGTGATTTCACCGTTTCAGGACGCGCTTGCAGAATATATAGCTTGTTATCAACGCCGTTTTTGCCCCATTCAATATCCATTGGGCAGCCATAATGCGCTTCAATCGTCATGGCGTAACGTGCTAATTCAAGCACATCTTCATTTGATAATGAATAACGATCGCTATCAGCAGAGTCAACCTCAATCGTGTGCGTACTTTTGCCTGCACGTGTTGCATCTGAGAATACCATTTTGATAAGTTTAGAGCCCATCGTGCGGCGCACGATAGATGGTTTGCCAAGTGCTAGCGTTGGTTTGTGCACATAGAACTCGTCAGGGTTCACTGCACCTTGCACCACAGTTTCGCCTAAACCATATGATGAAGTGATAAACACAACATCTTTAAAGCCTGACTCAGTGTCAATCGTGAACATCACGCCTGCACAGCCAATATCACTACGCACCATTTGCTGCACACCAGCTGATAGCGCTACATCTGCATGAATAAAGCCTTTATGAACGCGGTATGAAATCGCGCGGTCATTGTATAAAGAAGCAAACACTTCTTTAATCGCGTGCAGAATATTATCTAAACCTTGGATGTTTAAAAATGATTCTTGCTGACCAGCAAATGAAGCGTCCGGTAAGTCTTCTGCCGTTGCAGATGAACGCACGGCGAAAGTTGCGCCGTTGCCAGATTTAGCTGTGAGCAATTCATAGTTTTCAGCGATTGCTTTGTCTAACGCGGCTGGGAAGGGCGCTGCCATAATCCAGTCACGCACTTGTTTGCCGCAAATGGCAAGGGCTTGTGTGTCATCCACATTCAAAGCATCAAGTGCTGCGTTAATTTTAACGTCTAAACCATTTTGCGCTAAAAACTCACGATACGCATCTGCTGTGGTTGCAAAGCCAGTTGGCACGCGCACGCCTTTTGCTGATAGCTGCGAAATCATCTCGCCTAACGAAGCGTTTTTACCGCCGACTGAAGGTACGTCTATATTTCTGAGATTTTCAAATGGAATAACGTGGACTGACATGATAGTTCCTTAGATGTTCGAACGGGAGATTTAATTTTGGTTTAATATTTAGGTTACATTTTGCCTAAATAACGAAGCGCTGTCACCTGAAAATAAGCGCTTGAGGCTAAAAAGTTTAATTGGTGCTTGTCTTTACGCACCAAATTGCATGACTGTCAGCTAAAATACATAGGCATTAATGATGCATGAAGCCTTCACTAACATCTGAATTAATAAGAAAAATGAACTGATGAAAAAGTTATGTCGCTAGTCAATTTTACTGAAATTACTGTTAAGAGCACGGCTCGATTACACATGGGTTTTTTTGACTTGCATGGTGGCTTAGGGCGTAAATTTGGAAGTATAGGCTTAAGTTTAGCTGCCCCTAGCATTGAGCTATCAGCGATGCGCTCTGAAAAGCTTTGTGTTAGTGGTTTTGCAAGTCATCGTGCTGAAGAGATTGCACGTCTATTGATTGCTAAACTCAATATTACAGGCGCAGTGAACCTTGCTATCAAGCAAACTATGCCAGAGCATGCAGGTATGGGCTCTGGTACGCAGTTTGCATTAACGATTGGTACAGCGATCAGTCAATTATATAGTTTGAATTTAAATACGGCGCAGATAGCTGAATTGACAGGTCGCGGTGGTCGCTCTGGTATTGGTATTGCTGCATTTGATCAAGGTGGATTGTTAATTGATGGGGGACGTGTTTCTCATGTGGCTAGTTCGCATGCAAGTAAAGCGCCCCCATTAATTGCACGTTATGATTTTCCGGAAGATTGGCGAATATTGCTTATACTAGATAATAATCAGCCAGGAATTCATGGTGAAGAGGAGTTGGCTGCATTTAAAACATTACCTATTTTTCCAGAAAATCTAGCAGCACATTTATGTCGCAGTGTGTTGATGCAGGCGATGCCAGCAATGGTGGAAAAAGATTTAACGGCATTTGGGTATAGTATTAGAGAGTTGCAAATGCATGTTGGAGATTATTTTGCGCCTGCCCAAGGTGGGCGTTATGCTAGCAAGTATGTTGGTGCAGTTTTGCAGCATTTGGAAACATTGGGTGTGGCTTGTTATGGGCAGAGTTCATGGGGACCAACTGGATTTGCTGTATTTGAAAATGAAGAACTGGCGCAGAAAACCATGCTAGAACTCAAAATGAAATTTACTGAACCTAACTTAACATGGCAAATATGTAGTGCCAACAATAATGGCTCTGAAATACTCACAGCTTAATATATGCACCAAATTTTTTAGAGCACCAAATTTTAGAGAAGCCGAGATCATGGAAAAAGATAGTATTTTACATTTAATCACTGCTGCTAAGAATGCCAGTCCATTTGATGTGAACATGGCTATAGATGCAGGATTTGACCAAGTTATCCCTTACACCAACGTCGCGCTTTCTGAGGTGGTTGGTTTAACGCAAGATGCTATTTTTTCACGAAGTCCATCAGGTATTAAGCGCGAGTCTATATTTATAGGTGGACGCGATATTGATTTAGCCATGGATATGCTAGGCGCAGCAGAAAAAGCCATGTTTCCACCATTCGAAATTTCGGTATTTGCTGACCCATCGGGTGCTTTTACTACTGCAGCAGCGATGGTTGCCAAGGTGGAATTGCAACTTAAAAAACATTTTCATACGGATTTAGCGGGTAAGCGAGTTGCCATATTTGGCGCAACTGGCCCTGTTGGTGGATGTGTCGCGGTTATTACAGCGAATTTAGGCGCAGAAGCCATTCTAGTCGGACACAAAACAGTAGATGAAGTCCGTGAAAAAGCGGATGGTTACAATCAGCGTTATGGTACTAGAATCGGTTTTGCCGACGGCACTAATGAAAATGCAAAACAAGCCATCGTAAATACTGCTGACGTAGTGTTGTGTGCAGCTGCAGCCGGCATTCGTGTTGTCACCATTCAGCAAATAGCGCAATCAAAAACCTTAAAAGTGATTGCTGATGTCAATGCAGTAGCTCCTACAGGTGCAGAAGGCGTTGATGTGATGGCAGATGGTGTGGTGATTGAAGGGACGCAAGTTGTAGGCATAGGCGCATTGGCGATTGGTAATTTGAAATACACAACACAACATAATTTGCTTAATCAAATGCTCGCAGCTGATAAACCTTGCTATTTAGAGTTTATGGCGGCATTTGAAATGGCGCGTAGTTTAGGATAACTAGCCCCTAAATAATTAACTGCCTAAATAATTAGCGTGAAAGAAAAGCTTATTATCGCGGCGATTTCGGCGCGCGGGTATGTGCAAGCCGCGTATGAGCAAGCTTTCCGTGTAATTACTTTAGATGCTTTTGCTGACGTAGACACACAAGTGCTTGCTGAACAATGCTTTAAGGTTAAATTTGGCGAAAATGGAGTTGATGAAGTTGATTTTAAACATCAGTTTTCGCAAATAGAGATAGATGACGATTGCTGTTTTGTTTATGGTAGCTTATTTGATACAAAACCTGCCTTGCTGACATGGGTTGCAACGCGTGTAAGGGTGTTAGGTAATTCAGCCGAAACATTGCAAATAGCAAGAAGTTTTGACTTCTTTAGATTGCTAGATGATTTGAGTATCGTGCATCCCGAGGTGCAGTTGAACGTGCCAGATGACGCCAATAATTGGCTGGCAAAAAGTTTATTTAGCACTGGTGGTGCCCATGTAAAGCCAGCTTCAGTGTACAAAGACGGCGATTATTTTCAGCGAAAAATTGAAGGTGTGGCTGTTTCGTTGTTGTTTGTAGCGGATGGGAAAGCAGCGACAGTCATAGGTTTTAATCAACAATTTTGCGCACCTACACTTGAAATGCCGTATCGTTTTGCAGGTGCAGTTAGCAATGTAGTATTGCCTCTACAGGTGCAGCAGCAATTTGTTGAAGCGGCTGGAAAGTTAACCGCTGCGTTGGGTTTAAAAGGTATTAATAGCCTTGATGCGGTGCTTGAAGGTGAAAAGTTGTGGATATTAGAGTTGAACCCACGTTTGAGTGCAACTTTTAACCTCTATCCAAATTTGCTGCAATTGCACATAGGAGCTATTAGTGGTGAGTTTGTAAAGGTATCTAACGAGTTTGACCTAGCCAAAATGAGTACATCTAAAGCAGAATTGATTTTATATGCGGATCAGGTGCTTAATATCCCAGTAGATTTTAGTTGGCCAGATTGGGTTGCAGATATACCAAGTTTTGAAAATGAAAGCATTAAAATTGCTGAGAACGAACCTATTTGTACCGTGTTTGCGGAAGCACAAGATGCTTCTGCTGCACAGCAATTAGTATTACAAAAAACTAAAATATTAAAGAGGGAGCTGCTTCATGACTCAAAATAATACGATGGATGTGAGTGCTAATTCAATCAGCGTGAATCAGCGCGCTAACCTTATTGTCACGCAATTGCTTGCGCAGGCTGATGTTTTGCAACTTGGCATTTCTATTCATGCCTCTGGCTGTACGATTGTCGATGCAGGGATTCAGCATGCAGGCTGTGCTGAAGCGGGGCGCTTGATTGCAGAGATTTGTATGGGCGGGCTAGGTGAGGTCAGTTTGCAAGCAGACAATCGCTTTGCTGGTTTCACTGAGGCGATTGCCGTGACATCAAATCAACCAGTACTGGCCTGTTTGGCAAGCCAATACGCAGGTTGGGCGTTGAGCCATGAAAAGTTCTTCTCATTAGGTTCTGGCCCTGCACGCGCATTGGCGCAGCGTGAAGATTTGTTTAAAGAGCTAGCCTATAAAGATTCCGCTGATAGCACTTGCATCGTGCTGGAAACTGACAAAATTCCGCCAATGGAAGTCATTGATAAGATTGTGCGTGATACACAAGTTTCAGCAGAGGATCTGACGATTATTCTTACACCAACCACCAGTATCGCTGGCGTTGTGCAAATCGTTGGTCGCGTTTTAGAGGTGGCACTTCATAAAGCACATACTATTCACTTTCCCCTAAAAAATATTGTCAGCGGTTCAGGTGTAGCCGTTTTACCGCCTGTGTCTAAAGACTTTATGACGGCGATGGGTCGCACCAATGATGCGATTTTGTTTGGCGGTGAAGTAAGCTTGCAGGTACGTTGTGAAGACGCTGCGGCTGCAGAGCTTGCCTTAAATTTACCTAGTAGTTCATCTAAAGACTATGGCAAAACCTTTGCGCAAGTCTTTAAATTTTACAATATGGATTTTTATAAAATTGATGCCATGTTGTTTAGCCCTGCTAAGGTGACAGTGACTAATCTACAAACAGGCAAAGTTTTTGAAGGTGGTCAATTAAACGCAGACTTAATTGCGCTATCATTCGGAGATTAGTCTTTATGTAGTGAGTTGTTTTGAAAATCCCAATCTTTACTGATGACCCAGGCTGGCATGGCGCGCGTTTAAAAGAAGCTTTTGCTAAACATAATGTAGAAGCAGTTTACGTCTCGTTGCAAGACTGTGTCATCAATTTGAATGGCGCTCAGCCTAGTATTCAAATCCCCAATTTCGACACTCTGCCACCTGCGGTTTTCGTCCGCGGTGTTTCTGGCGGCACCATGCAGCAAGTGATTACGCGTTTAAACGTTTTACACATGCTGTCTATGCTCAAAGTCAATATCTATAACGATGTCAAAGCTATTGAGCGTACCGTAGATAAAGCGATGACTAGCTTTTTGTTGCAGAAAAATGGTGTGGCTACACCCGCAACTTGGGTCAGCGAGTCCAAAGCGCAAGTCGAAAGCTTTCGTCAAATCGCCCATCAAAATAATCAAACTTTAGTCTTAAAACCCTTGTTTGGTTCTCAAGGGTTGGGTGTTCGCAAGCTATTAGCCAATGAACCATTACCAGTGCCTATGCAGCAATTTGTCGATGGCGTCTATTATTTTCAGCAATTCATTGAAACTGGCGATGCGCCGCATGATTATCGCGTATTTGTTATTCATGGCAAAGTGGTCGCAGCCATGAGGCGCATAGGGAGTAGTTGGGTAAATAACGTTGCGGCAGGTGGTCGCTGTGAAAGCGTTCAGCTAGATGCCAATCACGAGATGACAACGCTAGCTATACAAGCCGCCTTAGCACTTGACATTGATTATTGTGGTGTTGATATTATTCAGTCTATTTCGGGTGAATATTATGTCTTGGAAGTCAATAGTGTACCAGCCTGGAAAGGCTTGCAGAGTGTGTCTAAGGTTGATATTGCACAATTATTAGTCGATGATTTTTTCTGTAAATTAGAGATTTCACAATGTTGACTTCAGCAAAATTAGCGCATGCCTATCGAAGTGCCTGCATGGCTGAGCTAGAGGCATTAAAGCCAGGTAACGTACATGTGTTTGCCGATGGTCATGGTATGAGAATACATGATTTTATCAAGAGCGCGGATGCTTCGGCAGCAGTTATCGCCCAAGCCAACTTAAGTGTGGGCGAGCGGATATTTCAATCAGTAAAAGCCACGCAAATGGCAGTAGGGATGAATACTAATTTAGGTATCATTTTACTCTGTGCGCCTTTGATTCATGCAGCTTTACATGTTAATCAGATTTCCGAAGGCGCAAATCAAAATTTGCAGCAGCGTTTGGGTTTCACTTTAAGTCAGTTGACTGTGGAAGACGCTACTTTAACTGGGCAAGCGATTGTGTTGGCAAATCCAGGAGGGTTAGGTAACTCTAACGTCAACGATGTTCACGAACCCTCTATTGTGAGCTTGCTAGAGATGATGGCTTCAGCACAGGATAAAGACCGCATTGCCTGGCAATATGCAAATGGTTTTGCCGATGTGTTTGAGTTTGGTTTGCCGCATTACAACAAAGCAATGCATAAGTGGAATAACCAAGCTTGGGCTACCACCGCACTGTATTTAGGCTTTTTAGCAAGACAATTAGATAGCCATGTCATCCGTAAGTACGGTGAAGCGTTAGCTAAAGAAGTTATGCAAGAGGCGATAGACCTACAATCCCTTCATTGGGCGACGGAAAACCCAAAATTAGTACAAAAGCATTTATTAGCATGGGATGCATCTTTAAAGTCTCGTAACATCAATCCCGGTACTAGTGCAGATTTAACGGTGACGTGCTTAATGGTGAGTAATTTTGAGGAAATTGTTTAGAAAATCTGAGTTTTTGTTGGGGTTTTTAGCCTAAAAGAGTATATTGTTTAGAATGTAAATTAATGATAATTTACAAGAATAATGTTAAATATCAAACATTTGGATTCTTTTTGGTATTTAAAAAATAGAAAATAAAAATTGAGAGTAAAGAATAATGGTGGAAGCTAATAAAAAACCGAAAGTTGCGTTTTTAGAGGATGATTTAGCTTATGCTGAAACAATTTTAGAGTGGTTTAACGAAGCAGGTTTTGAGGTAGACCACTTTGTTACGGGCTTAGATTTCCTTCGTAAGTTTTCTAATTCACAATATGACCTTTGTCTTTTTGATTGGTCACTACCCGACATGGAGGGCCCTGATGTGATGGTGAGCATCAAGCTCAGATCTAATAAGCTACCACCTATTATTTTTTTAACAGGTCGCAGCTCAGAAGATGACATTGTTCGTGTGATTGAGTCAGGTGCTGATGATTATATGGTGAAGCCAGCCAGCCGCCAGTTGATTATGGCACGCGTCAATGCGCTGCTGAGAAGAACACAACCTGAATATAAGAACGAAACGGTTTTTGATTTAGGTGGCTTAAAGATTGATACAAAGCAGCGCTTGGTCTTGTTGGATGGCGAGGAAATCAAACTAACGGACAAAGAGTTGGATTTGGCGTGGTATTTTTTGAAGAACGTTGGCGTGTTGCTATCCAGAGCACACCTGATGCAGGTGGTATGGGGGTCAAGCGCCGATATAGAAACGCGTAAGGTTGATGTGCATGTGAGTCATTTACGTACTAAGTTGAAGTTAACGCCAGAGTATGGATGGAGGCTTACTTCTATCTATCAGCAAGGTTACCGTTTAGAGAGAGCTGAGTAGTCAACCATGAAAAATTCTCTTTATATTTTCAGTATTACGCTGTTGCTTGTTAGTGAAGTTAGCCATGCTGATGACGTCAGTGCCGAGTGGAAGTCGGTGGGAAACCAAGAGACAGTTTGGGCTTATAGCGTTCTTAAAAACGATTCTTTTGAACGTGTTTATCAAAAGTATTTAAATAAGCGTGCCAATATTATTGCACTGTCAGAATACAACCATCATCCGCTCATCAAGAAATTGCAGCCAGCTCAGATCATCAACATCCCAGTTGAAATGCTCAGAAGAACACCAACTAACGCTCAGGTTTTGCTAGTTTATGGTGATGTAAATGCTAGTAATATCGCAGGTGATAATACGCATAAACTGAAAAAAGATGACTTGTTAGTATCTGGAGACTCCTTAAACATAGGTAAAAATAGTCTTGTAAAGTTGCTTTTGGCAGATGGCTCAAAGGTTGATATTCAGCCAAATTCTAATTTAAGTATTCAAGATAGTTATCAATACGTGGGCAAAGAAACCTTTGTAACGAATTTGAAGTTGGTCAAAGGTCGCACTCAAGTATCCGCTAATCCAGAGCATGTCGTAGGCAATACTTTAAAAGTACAAACCCCATCGGCGGTTGCAGCCGTTCGTGGTACGCAGTTTAGAGTGACTGCTGATGAGAGTCTTTCTTTGCAAGAAACTTTGGAAGGTCGAGTCGCATTTAGTGCAAGTGGTCAAGAGGTTTTGCTGGCTAAGGGTTACGGTAGCGTGGCAGAAAAAAATAAAGTACCTTTAGCGCCGATTCAATTACCCGGCGCGGTAGATGTAAGCGCATTACCAAAGTTATTTGAGCATAACTCTGCTGAGTTTGATTTTCCAGCACAGCAAGGCGTCGCTGCATGGACTGGACAGTTGGCTTTAGATGAGGACTTTACACAAATATTGAATGAGCAAACGACTCAGGCAGGCAAGTTGGTTTTTGCAGACTTAACCGATGGTCAATATTACTTGAAACTACGAACACAAGATCAGCATGGCTTGCAAGGTGTGGATGCAACGCATGTTTTTCATGTTAAAGCATTGCCACCAGAGCCCTTGTTAGAATTGGTTGAGCCTTTAGATGGTGCGGTGATTCCCCTAGCGCCAACCGATTTAAGCTGGACTCCCGTACCCATGGCGACTAGCTACCTCATACAAGTAGCTCGAGATATTAACTTTACTGATAATTTATATGAGCGACATAGTTCTTATAATAAACTCACTATTAATCAGTCGTTTGGTGCAGGCGTATTTTATTGGCGAGTTGCCGCATTGTCGGGTGGCAAACCACAAAAATTTTCAAACGTCAGAACATTTTCTCGTTAAACCTAGCGGTCTAAGTTTAGATCTTTAGTGTAGATATTATCCATCAGTGTGCTATTTAAATTTAACCAGCTAAGTGACCGTTTTTTTACAGCCATTATACTGACGCTTATTGCTTCAGTGCTGGCTTACAGTGGTTTGTTAGTTCGGTTTGATAACCTGCATTACGACCTAGGACGTTACCTCACTTTTAAGCCCGCACCAGCTGACATTGTGATTGTTGCAATTGACGAGACCAGCTTGAAAAGCATAGGTAGGTGGCCATGGTCTCGTAATGTGCATGCTGACTTAGTTAATAAACTCAAGCTAGAGCAAGCACGTGTAATTGGCTTGGATATTATTTTTTCTGAGCCAGAGTTGACTAATAACAAAGCTGATATGGCTTTGGCTCAAGCAATAGAAAAGGCTGGTAACGTAGTTTTGCCAGTGTTATTTGAGGAGCCATACAAAGGCTCGCCAATTAAACAAAGCGTACCTTTGGAAAGTTTTGCGCTGCATGCCGCAGCGTTAGGGCGAGTTCATGTGCCTTTGGATGCCGATGGTATTGCCCGTAGCATCTATTTGTGGGAAGGGCTGGGTTCAGCAAGTCTTCAGCATTTCTCGCAGGCGGTATTACAAGCCGCCACAGAGCTGCCTAGCAATATCAATCTATTTCCTAGCGGTGAGTTGCCCACAAAGGTATCTTCAAATAAATCAAATGACTTAATTTCACTTGATGAGCGCAGAGTTAAGTTTCTAGGGCCACCTGGACATTTCCGGCGTATTTCTTACATTAACGTGCTCACTGGAGAATTCCCCCCACATTTCTTTAAAGATAAAATTGTTTTGGTTGGCGCAACTGCTGTTGGTATGGGGGATGTATTGCCTACGCCAGTGTCAGCAAAAATGCAGCCCATGCCCGGTGTTGAGTTTCATGCAAATACTATTGCGGCGATGCGCAACTCTGCTTTAATTATTAACGTACCAATTTGGCTTACTTGTTTGATAAGCGTTATGTTGGCTTTGGTTCCATTACTGTTCTTGCCAAAGCTCAGCCCATTAAAATCTTTACTTTCTATTGTTGGATATTATTTTGTAGTGATGGTGATAGCTATCGCGATGCCATCTCTCTTTAATATTTGGGTGCCGCCAGCAAGCGCGTTAATCGCAATACTGCTTGCCTACCCTATATGGAGTTGGCGCAAACTGGAATCCGCTCAAGTTTATTTAGATAATGCGCTCAAAAATCTTCATGATGACTTAGCTTTGTTAGGTGTAGATAAAAAAGAGTTGGAGTATGAGAATGATCAAGACTCCATGCGTTCACGCATCTCTAATGTGCGATTGGCTTCTAAGCATTTACGAGACCTGCATAGTGTGAGGCGAGATACCTTATCTTTCATTTCACATGATCTACGGGCTCCGCTTGGCGCTGCAATAATGTTGCTAAATGAAGATGATGGTCATCAAAAGAATTTGCCACGTATTACCAATATGCTCAATAAATCGCTCTCTATGGCAGATAATTTTCTGCAGTCATCTCGAGCCGAAATGGCGGATGTGAGTAAATTCCAAGATTTAGATTTGGTGAGTCTCGTTCAACAAGCCTTGGATGATGTTTACGCAGTTGCACATTCAAAGAAAATAATACTCAATACACATTTGCCTGACGATAATCTTTGGCTGAAAGGTGATTTTGGTTTGTTGCAGCGTGCTGTTACGAATGTCTTGTTGAATGCAGTGAAGTACTCGCCAGTAGAAAGCATGATATATGTAGAGCTAGAAGAAAAAAATAACGAAGCAATATTAAGCATTACTGATGCTGGGCCGGGCATCGAACCAGAAAGAATCGCTAAGTTATTTAAGCGGTTTAGTCGAGCAGAAGGCGAACATCAGGCCGCAGAGGGCACAGGTTTGGGTCTGTATTTTGTAGATGTGACCATTCAAAAACATGGGGGCAGTGTTTTTGTACGCAGCGAGCTAGGTCATGGTGCAACATTTATTTTGACTTTGCCATTAGAATTGCAAAAAAATTAACTCAAAATCTAATCAACATTAACATAATGAATTTAACTATTAGCAATCAATGCGAAATTAGTTAGTCATAAAATGCTAATCAAACAGCGCATTTAACGACAGCGCTAGAATTTTAAGATATAATGTTGCACTAGATTTTATGCATGACTTCAGCAATTTCAAATATTTAATTAGCTTGCCTAGTTAACAGGTTTGGAAAGCAAGAATACTTTCAAATAATTTTCAGGAGGCAATCAATGGCAAATTTATTAGACCAACTCAAAGCAATCACAACTATCGTGGCTGATACTGGTGATGTAGAAGCGATTAAAGCAGTAAAACCAGTGGATGCAACAACTAATCCATCATTAGTTTTAAAAGCAAGTCAATTGCCACAATACGCACCTTTAATTGAAACTGCGATTGCTTATGCAAAAGCACAAGGTGGTACTAAAGCAGAGCAAATTGACAGTGCTGCTGATAAATTAGCGGTGTTGATTGGTGCTGAAATTACTAAAGAAGTACCAGGTCGTATCTCAACTGAAGTAGATGCACGTTTATCTTTTAACTTAGATGCAATGGTGGCTAAAGGCCGTAAATTAATCAAACTTTACGAAGAATCAGGTATCAGCAAAGACCGCGTGTTGATTAAATTAGCTTCAACATGGGAAGGTATCAAAGCAGGCGAGATTCTTGAAAAAGAAGGCATCCAATGTAACCTAACATTGTTATTCGGTTTCGGCCAAGCACGTGCGTGTGCTGAGGCTGGCGTATTCTTGATTTCACCATTCGTTGGTCGTATTTTAGACTGGTACAAAGCTAAAAACCCAACAACAGAATACACACAAGAAACAGATCCAGGTGTGGTTTCAGTGCGCGCAATCTATGCATACTACAAAGAGCATGGCTATAAAACAGTGGTAATGGGTGCTTCATTCCGTAACACTGGTGAGTTAATTGCATTGGCTGGTTGTGATCGTTTAACTGTTTCTCCAAACTTATTGCAAGATTTGGCAGCAACAGAAGGTACTTTAGTGCAAGTATTGAAAGATACTGGCGTGACTAAAACGCCACCAGCAAAAATGACTGAAGCAGAGTTCCGCTTTGAATTAAACCAAGATGCAATGGCTATTGAGAAATTGTCAGAAGGTATCCGTGGTTTCGTTGCGGATCAAAACAAACTTGAAGCGGCTTTAAGCGCAAAATTGTAATTTAGTCAAATTCTAAATTTTGTAATTTGACTGTAATGTTACAAGTTTAGAATTGACTTATATTTGCTAGACATTTACTATAAGTGTCCAGTTTTTAGTGTAGTAAAAAATTATAGTATTAAATTAGCATTTCAGCCTTAGATAAGGTTGGAATGGGATTTTTTACTAAAATAGCAATAAATTAGTAAGATTTTAAAAAATTATTAAACGGAGAAACACCATGGCATTAACACAAATGGCTTTAGATTCATTAGATTTTGACGGTACAGTTGCATTAGCAACATTAGTTGCACCACACGTAGACATTCTTGAAATCGGTACACCTTGCATTAAACACAACGGTGTTAAATTGCTTGAAGTTTTGCGCGCTAAATTCCCAAACAACAAAATCTTAGTTGACTTAAAAACAATGGATGCTGGTTTCTACGAAGCTGAGCCATTCTACAAAGCTGGCGCTGACATCTGTACAGTTCTAGGTTGTGCTGATATCGGTACAATCAAAGGCGTAATCGATGTTGCTAACAAATACGGCAAAAAAGCTCAAGTTGACTTGATCAACGTTGCTGATAAAGCTGCTAAAACTAAAGAAGTTGCTGCTGCTGGCGCGCACATCATTGGCGTTCACACTGGTTTAGATCAACAAGCTGCTGGTCAAACACCATTCACTGACTTAGCTTTGGTTGCTGCTTTGAACCTAGGCGTTGAAATCTCAGTTGCTGGTGGCGTTAAAGCTGCTACAACTGCACAAGTACGTGATGCTGGCGCTACTATCATTGTAGCTGGTGCTGCTATCTACGGTGCTGCTGATCCTGCTGCTTCTGCTGCTGAAATCACAGCTATTGCTCACGCTTAATTTAAGCATTGGTTTTAATTAACCAAGTCCAATAAGAAATTATTGACATGAGTAATTAAAAAATCCCGACTCTTAATCGAGTCGGGATTTTTTTTAATAAAGTGTAAATCACGGTGCATTTAAATACGGTACTATTTAATAAGTACCTTTGAATATTAAGGAAAAAATGATGAGTAGCAGTCAAAAACTAATTTTAGATAAATTAACTAGCATTTTGTCTGAAACAGACAATTCTAAAGCCGCTGAGCTTTTGAAGCTGGTTGAAGGTGCTGGTCGTACATTCATTGGTGGTGCAGGTCGCTCACTATTAGTTTCACGTTTCTTTGCAATGCGCTTAGTGCATGCAGGATACAACGTCAGCATGATTGGCGAAGTGGTCACTCCAGCAATCAAAGCTGGTGATTTGTTGCTTTTGGTTTCAGGTTCAGGCGGTACAGAAACATTATTGCCTTTTGTTAAAAAAGCAAAATCTGTTGGTGCTAAACTAGTTGTTGTTTCTATGAAGAAATCATCTGCAATGGCAGATGTTGCTGACTTGGTTATCCAAATTGGTAACGATAGCAGCTTCCCGCTAACAAAAGGTATGCCAATGGGCTCACAATTTGAGCTTTCAACTTTGGTATTCTTGGAAGCAGCTATTGCTGATTTGATTTTCGCTAAAGACTTAACAGAAGAAGGCATGCGTGCAATTCATGCAAACTTAGAGTAATTGTCTAAAAGTAATTATTTTAAAGTAATTATTTTTGTTTGTTAAAAGCCCGACTTGTCGGGCTTTTTATTGGCTTAAAATTTATTGCTTGATACTTTCAAGTTGCTCAGTTGAAATTTGCTTCTGGTGTAGAGCCGTGGCGAGTAATGCGGCGTTTATCCCCATTTCTTTTAGCGCAACTAAATCGTCGGCATTTCTAATGCCACCAGCCGCAATGATATTAAAGCTCTTTGCGCGTGCCATAGTCTTTTGCAGCAAATCTATATTCGTACCATTATTTGCCCCAACATTGCTTAGAGACATCACAATTACATCCTGTGGCCAATATTCTATATTGGTAAGCAGTTCTACTGGACCTTGGTAGGCAAGAGGCATGAAATCTAACGATAAAATATAGTTTTTGTCTTGAATATTAAGCGAAGTGTAATTGTTGATATGAGGGAAGTTTTCACTGCCGATTATTAAGCGAGTATCGAGCTCCAGCCAAAGACTCAGTTCGGCGTTGTTGCTAATGCCGGCATCCACCCACAACTCAAGCGCAGAGTAGCGCTCTTTAATGGAGGCAATCACGTTATAATTATTTTTGTAGTTAGCGTCTAGCTTTTGAATGGCATTTAAGTCCGCAATATAGAGCTGCTGAAACGGATAAACATCTAATAAAGCCGCTACAATATCTAATGGTTGCGATGATGGTGTAAGCTGAGAATGTATCGCTTGATATGTTGCTCGGTCACCTTTTTTTGCATGAACCACCACGCCATTTAATAAATCGATTACTGGAATAACTTTCAAAATGGAATCGCCTAAAATAGAACCGCTATTAAAACTGTTTGTATGCGAGTTTATCACTGGTGGCGGCTTATGTGCAGAGGCATTGCCTGCATCGCTGGTTCAAGAGGGTACGTTAATGCGTGATGCGTTGCTGGCGGACTTGATTGAGGTTGATGGTTATGAAATTGTGACAACACATGATAATAGATTAGCGGCGTCGCCCTTAGTTAAAAGCAGTTTGCAAGTTGATAGCAACTTCGAAGATAACTTTAAAATCATGCTGACTCAGGTTGATTTGGTTTGGCTGATTGCCCCAGAGTCAAATGGCACTTTGTTGAAACTAAGCGAGATGTGCTACGAAGCCGATGTGATTTTTCTAGGTTGTGAGTTTGATTCTACTTTAATTGGCACTAGTAAATCTTTAGCTTACGAAGCTTTAGATGAAGCTAAAATTTTCACAATACCTACCATTGCAGGTGATGATTTTGTACAAGATGCAGCTTTTTCTGTGGCTAAATCTCTGCAAGTCCCTATTCATAGCCGTTGGGTTGCAAAGCCTGAAGATGGTGCTGGTTGCGATGGTATTAAAGTATTTGATGATTTGCAAAAACTAATGTCTTGGCTAAAACAAGATGATCGATATTTGAACTATATTATTCAGCCATATCAGCAAGGTATTGCTGCGAGCTTGTCTATGCTATGTCGCGCTGGCAAGGGTTGGTTATTAAGTTGTAATAAGCAAAATATCAGCCTTAATTTTGATACGTTTAACTTAGGTGGCGTTATGGTAAACGGCATGCAGGCTTATTGGCAACGGTTTGAAACACTTGCTCGCAAAGTTGCTAAAATGTTACCAGACGCATCTGGATATATAGGTGTTGATGTGATTGTCGATGCTGAAAACGACAAGATTTATGTTGTTGAAATTAACCCACGACTTACCACTAGTTATGTTGGTTTGCGCGAGGCAATTGGGCATAATCCAGCCAAAATAATTTTAGAAAGTATTAAAGACTCCAAATTTACGATGCCTGTGTTGCAAAGAAACATGGTTGAAATTGCATTATGAACAAATCACCTATTATAGGCTGGGATGTAGGCGGGGCGCATCTTAAAGCCGCGATGCTGAATGCTGAAGGTAACTTGTTGCGAGTACTTCAAGTGCCATGTGCGTTGTGGCGCGGTTTGAATGAATTAGAAGTAGCCATTGATGAGGTGTTAAGTCAGTTTTCTACTTCAGCGGCAATACACGCAATTACAATGACAGGCGAGCTTGTTGATTTATTTGCTAATCGTCAAACTGGTGTAAATGAAATTAGCCACGTAATGCATGCAAAACTTGCAGGTGCTAAGCTTTTTTACACCGGCGCATCCGATTTAGATTTTGCTGGATTTGTAACGATAGATGAAGTGAATGCGCATTGGCAGCATATTGCTTCTGCCAATTGGTTGGCAAGTGCGGGTTTTGTTGCCAAGCAAGTAGGGCATGCCTTGTTCATTGATATTGGCAGTACAACCTCAGATTTTGTTTTGATTGCAGAGCATCAGCCAGTTTGCTTGGGCTTAACCGACGCTGCACGTATGCAAACTGAGGAGTTGGTTTACACTGGTGTGATACGCACTCCACTGATGGCGCTTACGCAAAAGATTCAGTTTGAGGATACGGTTACGTCTGTTGCAGCTGAGTATTTCGCGGCTACAGCTGACGTATACCGATTGACGGATGACTTAGTTGGCGAAGATGATATGACAGACACCGCAGATGGCAAAGAAAAGACAGTCTATGCAAGTACAAAACGACTTGCACGCATGATAGGGCACGATGCCGATGATAAGCCTTTAGATACTTGGGTAGCGTTAGCACAAGCATTTAAACAGCAGCAAGTTTCGCGTTTGCAAGAAGTGGCAACCAAGCATATTTCACGCGTCAAAAATAATACCAAATTAAGTATCATAGGCGCAGGTGCAGGCAGTTTTATAGCACGAGAAATCGCCGAAAGTATGAAGTTACCATATTTAGACGTGGCAGACTTGATTGCTAATTCGCAATCTTCTAACGATTGTGAATTAAAACATTGGGCAACTGTCTGTTTGCCTGCCTATGCTGTAGCTAATTTGGCATTCCATAATAATCAAATGCAATAGAATCCGACATGAATTTGCTTAAACATAATTTGAAATATCAGGTGAATACAGCGCAGTTATTTAAGCGCCTAAGTCACAAACCCTGGGCGATACTGCTCGATAGCGGCCAGCCACAAAGCCAATATGGGCGTTATGATATTATTGTGGCAGATCCTTTTGTCACAGTGAGCACCGTCGACGATGGTGCTAAAACTAAGACGGAGATTACTCGGCAGGGTCACGTGGAGGTGAGTTCGGATAATCCATTCGATATTCTGAACAGCCTGATGGCTCCTTATAAAGCCGCGCAAAATGTTTTGCCATTTTGTGGGGGAGCGGTTGGCTATTTTGCTTATGATTTAGCGCGACAGGTTGAAACTTTGCCTAATTTGAGTTTACTCAATCCTACTATTCCGCACATGATGGTAGGAATTTACGATTGGGCAGTGGTAGTCGATCATCGTGAGAAAACGGCCTGTTTGATTTCAAATGGCTTTCAGCAATCTACGCGCGATGGTTGGGCTGATTTATGCGCCTTGTTTGATGCGCCTATAGCGTCACAAAATTTAGGTTCCTTTGAGTTAACAACTGCTGTCAGCAGCAATATGGACTTTAGCCAGTACGCCAAGGCTTTTAATGCGATTAAACGTTACATTATTGAAGGTGATTGCTACCAAGTGAATTTAGCGCAACGTTTCTCGGCCAAAGCACATGGAAATGCTTGGGTTGCTTATAATAAGTTAAGGGAAATTAGCCCAGCACCGTTTATGGCTTATATGAATTTTGGTCATTTGCAGGTGCTTTCAGGGTCGCCAGAGCGATTTTTGCAGGTGATAGGCAACCATGTCGAAACTCGACCAATTAAAGGCACTAGGCCGCGTTCTGAAGATGCTGAGCAAGATCAGCAATATGCAGATGATTTACAAGCGAGCATTAAAGACCGTGCTGAAAACTTGATGATTGTTGATTTATTGCGTAACGATATCAGTAAGAGTTGCGAGATTGGCTCAGTGAAGGCTGACAAACTGTTTCTATTACAAAGCTTTGCTAACGTGCATCATCTGGTCAGTATCGTCACTGGAATATTAAAACCGGGCAAATCTGTCATTGATTTACTCCGCGGTTGTTTTCCCGGCGGATCGATTACAGGTGCGCCAAAGTTAAGATCCATGCAAATTATTGAAGAATTAGAACCCAACCGACGCGGCGTTTATTGTGGCGCCATTGGCTATATTGGCTTTGATGGCAATATGGATACGAATATTGCGATTCGTACTGCTGTCTATTCGCAAGATGAGAATGGCTCAGGTGAAATCAATTTTTACGCTGGTGGTGGCATTGTGGCAGATTCAGTTTTAGAAAAAGAATATGCTGAAACTTTGGATAAAGCTTCAAGTATGATGAAGACTATGCGATTTTTTACGCATGGGAAGTAGGTAAGCCTTTGAGGGTAGTCACATGTGGGTAATCAAACTAGGCGGTAGTTTGCTTGGCGCACCAGAACTGGCGCACTGGTTAGAGTTGCTAGTAAAATTTGGTGACGGTAAAGTGGTGATTGTGCCTGGTGGCGGTTTGTTTGCAAACTCTGTGCGCGAGGCGCAGCAAATTTCAAATGCTAGCGATGAAGTCGCACATCAATTAGCACTTTTAGCAATGGATCAGTTTGGCATATTGCTTGCGAGTATGAACCCTAGCTTGGTTACCGCCAGTAGTGAGTTGGAGCTAGCGGAGCGCGGCTGGCAACATCGAGGCATAGTGTGGCTACCCAGCAAAATGGCCTTGGCTGATACAAGCATTCCGCAAAACTGGCAGGTGACATCCGATAGTTTGAGCGCGTGGCTTGCCAATAAATTAGACGCGGAACAGTTGATATTGGTGAAGTCTAAGTCTTTAATCACCTATCAAAAAGAAGCGCCAAGCAAGTTACAGCATTTAGTAGATGATGAATTGATAGATAGTCAATTTGTTAATTTTTCCGCGGATAAGAGTTTTCAAACATGGGCATTAAATAAAGCAGATTACTCAATTTTTGAGCAAGGTTTTAGTGTTCAAAAGCTGCAAGAAAAAGGCTTGCAGCTCAATAATATAATCAGTTAAAGGTGATGTTATGACGACAAGTAAAGTGTATTCAGACCAAGAAGTTGAAGAGAAATTAAAGGCTGAACTGCCGCATTGGTTTTTAGAGAATGGCTGGATACGCCGTAAGTATAGAACTAGCGGCTGGAAAGCCACGCTCATGGTGGTGAATACGGTAGGGCATTTGGCTGAAGCGGCATGGCATCATCCAGATTTAACAGTTTCTTATGCATTTGTAATTGTGAAGTTGTGCACCCATGACGCTAAAGGCATCACAGATAAAGACTTTGAGTTAGCAACGAAGATTGAATCAGTGATTGCTTGGCAACCGGCATTAGAAGGTGGTGTGCTAGAAGGCACACCTAATGAAGATGCGCGTTTTAAGTATATTAAATACGATTAACTTTAATAGCTACTATGTAAATCTCTCTTTTTTAAACTGCCCGAAATGCAACATAATCGTGGGCAGTATTAACAAGTTTAAAATCGTAGAAGTCACTAAACCCCCAACGATAATCGTCGCCATTGGACCTTCGATTTCTCGTCCTGGTTGGCCGCTGCCAATGGCTAAAGGTAGTAAGCCCAGCGCCGTTACTAGTGCAGTCATTAATATTGATGGTAGGCGTTCAGATGCCCCACGTATGCAGGTTTCTAGTCCCCAAACACAGTTTTCTTCGTCAATCAGGTGTTGATAGTGAGATACCATCATGATTGAGTTTCTAAGCGTGATGCCAAATAATGTGACAAAGCCAACTAAAGAACCTAATGAAATCCAACCACCGGTAAACATGGCTGCAATCACGCCGCCAATCAGTGCGAAGGGTAGGTTAGCAAAAGTGAGCAGTAAATTGCGTAATCTGCCAAAGGCGATATACAACATTAGGAATATACCAACCGCTGCGAGCAATGAGTGCACAATTAAGTCTTCACGAGATTTTGCATTGGCTTCAGCTTCGCCTGTATAAGTCACAAAATTGCCAGATGATAATTGGACTTCAGTTTTAATACGCTTTTTCATTTCCCTGGCAAAGCTGGCAATGTCACGATTATGGATGTTGCAAGTGACGGTTTGGATACGTTTAGCCCCTGCATGTAGAATTTTTGAACGGCCATTTTCTTGGCTAATGTCTGCTACATCCTTGAGATAAATAATCTTACCGTCAGGATTTTTAAGAGGTAGTGAGCCAATTTCACGCAAATCATCTCGTACTGAACGGCTGAACATCACATTCACGCTGGTCACTTGATTGCCTTGATAGATTTGAGAAGCTTGTACACCCTCATAAGCTGCTTGAATGTTTTCTAGTACATCAAGCGATTGTAAACCATACAAGGCAAGCCGTTCTGGTCGTAAGCGTATTGTAAGTTCTGGGGTGCCTGGTGGAGATTGAATTTGTATTTCTGACGCGCCTGGAATACTGCTAAGTATGTTGGCCACTTCGCGGGCATCGCGGTCTAAAGCATCTAAATCTTGCCCATGAATATTAATTACCATGGCGGCGGTAAAGCCCGAAATGGTTTCTTCAATACGTTCAGTTAAAAAAGTGTTGATGGCAAAGGTCACGCCAATAAAGCCTGTTTCAGCTTTGCCATCATTGTCGTCATCTACAGCTTCGCCCGCTAATTCTTCGCGAATATTATCGAGCACGCGGTTTTGTTCAGGGCCTGACAAGCTATCTAACTCCACCTCAAACTCGCTATAGTGTGTGCCAAACGTATCTGCTGCATTAGGCGCGCGACCAACCCATTGCGTCACTGATTTAACACCTTTGATGTGGCCAACAACCGCAGCAACTTTTTCACCTATACGTAAAGACTCTCGCGCCGACGTTCCAGGCACAGCAGTCATGTGCATGATGTAATGGCCTTCATGCAGATTTGGGATAAACTGGCTTTTAAATAAAGGCAAAATACCTAGGCCTAGTGCAATGACGATGGTTGTCAGGCTAATCACCATCACGTAATTACGTTCAATGCGTTGCAATAATCGGACGTAACCTTTTTTCATCCAAGCAATGAGTGGTGGGTCGCTACTGTCTAATTTTCCGCGAGAAAAAAATATATAACACAGCGCAGGCGTTAATGTGAGGGCTACCACTAAAGAAGCTACAATCGCACTGATATAAGCATAGCCCAAAGGTGCAAACAGTTTGCCTGCTACACCTGATAGCGTTAGTAGCGGTAAAAATACCAGCACGACAATAATCGTGGCGTACACAACCGAGCTACGCACTTCCATAGAGGCATTAAATACGACTTGATGTGCAGGCTGAGGGTTAGTTAACAGCCGATTTTCACGCAAGCGTCTAAAAATATTCTCAGTGTCAATAATCGCATCATCGACCACTTCGCCCAATGCAATCGCTAAGCCGCCTAGCACCATAATGTTCAAACCAGTGCCGAAGTAGCCTAGCACGATGGTGGCTGCGAGTAGTGAAAGTGGAATAGCCGTGGCAGAAATAAACGCGGTTCGTACATTAAACAGAAATAAAAATAACACGGCAATGACTAGCGTTGAACCAATCAAAATATCAGTCTTAACGCCATCGATTGCGGTTTCGATAAAGCTAGCAGGGCGGAACAGTGCAGGATAAAACGTGATTTGCTGTGCTTTTAATTCTGGTGACAGCTCGCGCATGGCTTTTTCAACCGCCTCGGTCACCGCTTTAGTATTAGCGCCCAATTGACCTTGTACAGAAAAGTACACACCTTCTTTGCCGTTAATAGCAGCGGCACTAATGGCTGGTGCCGCGCCCTCAACTACTTGGCCTAAGTCGCTCAAACGTACTGTTTGACCATTACGGTGCACAATAGGCATTTGCCCAAGCTGACCTATGTTTTTAGCTTGGCCTTCTGTATTAATTAAAATACGTTGATTATTATTTTCAATATAACCCGCGCCGCGTACGCCTGTGACACGTGCCGTTGCTGTCAGTACTTCTTGAATCGATAAGTTGTAGCGTATGAGTTTGCTAGGGTCCACCAGAATCTGAAATTGCCGTACATCCCCACCCAATACGTTCACATCTGCCACGCCAGGCACCGCCATAATGTGTGGGCGAATTGTCCAATCCACCAACGTGCGTAGCTCCATCAAGCTACGTTTGTCTGAGGTAATGCCCATCCCTAGAACCGTACTGGCGCTTGATGCCAATGGGGTGATATTAGGCACGATATTTTTTGGTAATTGATTGTTCAGTGTGGCTAATCGCTCAGCCACCACTTGTCTATTGCGATATATATCAGTATGTTCATCAAAAACAATAGTGATAACAGACAGGCCAGGAATAGATTGAGAGCGCATAGACTCAACCCCTACTGTACCTGAGAGCGTGGTTTCTATCGGTTGCGTGACTAACTGTTCTACTAGGTTAGAAGATAAACCCGGCGATTCAGTTTGTATAACAACTTGTGTAGGTGAAAATTCTGGAAAGACGTCTAAATTTGTGCGGCTAAGACCATATATGCCATACACGATGAGCAGGCATGCCAAGCCAATAACTACGCCATGAAAGCGAATGGAAAAACGGACGAGGGCGGACATCATGATAGAGATTAGTCCTCGTTCTCATTTTTAATCTGATATTTCAATTCCTCTGATAACAACAGCTGTGCGCCACTAATCACCACTTCATCGTTTGCCACCAACCCCGTAGTGTTATACCAGCCACTAATCGCTTCACTTTCAATTTCAACTTCAGTACTAATCAGGCGGCGAACAAATTTATCTGCGCCGATTTTTTGGTAAACCCATGCCTGATTGGAATACCAAACAACGGCTTCATGTGGAATAATTACGCCAGAGCTCGCCTTGCCTTGCGTATTAAGTCTTGTTGTTACACGCATGCCAGCACGCAGGCTGCCAGCGGGGGCGCGATAAAAGTAAGTTTTGCCTTGAATGGTGCTGTCGGCTTGTGGAGCATCTGAGATAAATTGCGCTTTAACAAGCTGCGTTTGCGAACCCATAGGGGCAATTTGCAGTGTGGTATTTTTATTTGGCGTAACGTCAAAAGGTAGCGTGATTTTTAACAACACGTCACGTGATTGCAAAAGTGATTCGAATTCACTGTTACTAGTGGTCTGCGTTGCCCAATTGGCTAGCGTGTTTCCCCATTGCTGACGCATGTTATCGCGTATGCCATTGGCTAATGTTGCGGAGGTGGTTAGTTTTGCCTTTTCACCACTTAATGTCGCTTGCGCTTCTTGCACGGCGCGGTCAGATACGTTTTTATCATCTTGGTTTAAAAGCTGTAAACGGTGTAAATTTTGCTCGGCACTTGTTATCGTTGAGCGCGTTACATTGCCATCGGCAAGAGCGGCTAAGTAACGAGTGCGCATTTCAATTAAGCTGTCGATTGGTTCTACTGTGCCGAATGACGCCGTTGCTGATTGATGCTGTGTGGTTTGTAGTTTAGCCGTCTGTATGCCGCTTTGTTGTTGCAATGCAATCGGCAATATCAGTGTTGCTGCACCTTTCTCATTAGCTTGATTGGCGACTATTAGTGATTTAGTCTCAATGCCTTCTTCACCTTTGGTGCTCGCTGCCTCGTATTCGTCTTTGCCGTAAAAAATTAAAAACCAAAATAAAATGACAATTAAAGCCGCTTGCAGGCCGATAATTATGGTTGCCTTACGGTTCATTTTTCATCCTCTAGTTTAATCGCAGCTTTCACTATGTTTGAACCTGTAGCACCATTATCGGCAAGTGGTTTTTGCAAAGTATTTTCTAATTGGTCTAATGATTTGTTTAGCTGAAAATTGGCTACAGCGACATTCTTCTCAGCGTTAATATCTTCTAATTTAGCATAAGTCATTTCTAGTCTATCAATGTCACCTGCAGCTAGTTTTCGCTGCATGCGTTGAGTGTTTGATTGTTGTTGAGCCAATAGATGCTGCTGATGTTCCAATACCTGTTTAGCTTGATTGACTTCAGCATTTGCAATGTTCGCATCTAATATTACTTTGGTTTGCAATGCTTCAAATTGTGCGGCCTCAACCTCGCGCAGCATGGTCGCCTCTGCGATAGCAACCTTGTTTTTATTCAGCAAACTAAGAAGACCAGACAAACCAAGCGACCAAATATTATCGCCAAACTCATAAGCTGCACCAGGGCTAATCACAATGTCGGGATATTGCCCCGCAATTTCTAGCTTCAATTTAGTTTCTGCTGCTGCGTAACGTTCTAGCGCGATACGAATGTCTAGGCGATTGAGCAGGGCCGTTGTTTGTATATCCGCATTTGAAATATTGTCTAATGATCGCTTATGATCAATTGCCAATGACATTGTTTCTACCTTAGCTAGAGGCAGCCCTATGTTGCTGGCAAGTTTAGATAGCAATATCAGCCTATTTTGTTGTGCAGAATTGACAGTAGCGCTCACGGTTTGCAATTGTAGTTTTGCATTACTAAGCTCAATATTAGAAGCCGCACCTGCGTTGACGCGCTTTTGGTAGATATTCACAATTTCTTCGCGACGCAATTCTTCTTCTGACAACAAACGCAATTCAGCCTGATTAAACTCATATTCAGTCAGCGTCTGTGCAATATTTTGTCGTAGTTGCCAAGCCGTTTGTGCAATTTCAAGCTTGGCTGCCTGTGATAAGTGTTGAGCATTCTCTATGCGTATATCACGCTTATTGGCAGTTTCTATTGGTACATCAATGCTCAAGCCAAAAGCAAATGGCTTTTTTGTTGGGTCGGGATCATCGCTGTGCGCTACATTGCCGTTTAGCGTAGGTGCTGGACCTTGCGCAGCTCTTGCCTCTGAAGATTGAGCTGCGCGCCACTGAGCGCGCGCAACATCTAAGCTGGGGTGAAAAAAGAGCGCGCAATAGCTTAGTTCGTCTAAGCCCCATTGTTGAATTGGTAAGTGTTCGGCTGGGTAACCGTTATTAAGCAAATATTCTGTAAACGGCTTGCCTGATGGATCTTTTAGCTCAAACTTGGCAGCTACAGTTGCTGGTTCAATGGGTTTAGCAACATACTGTTGAAAACTACAGCTGGCTAAAACTGTTGAAAAGCAAGTCGCTAAGGCAATTGTTCTAAGTAGCCTTGGTTGGTGGTTTGTGTTTAGTTTAGCGTGCTTAATCAAAGCAGTAATAATGGCAGCAGAAGTAATGAATGCAGAACTCGGGCATCATTACGGGAGTGTTACTCGACGATTTCTGCATTTACTGCGCTTAATGCATCTTGCAACGTCTCTTCACTTAAGCCGTTAATGGTTGTTGCAAGTAAGTCAGCGGCTTCTATCGTTGAAATAGCTAGATCGTGACTATCCATCTCTGCAATCAAGCCCGCAGCAGCACCCGTTACTTTCAACAAAGATTGGCGTTCGCGCATTAAAAGCTCTAATTCAGCTCTTAGCATATTGATTTCGTTTTGATTGATGTTAGTTTGCATGGTATCGACTCTATTTAAATGGTATTAGTGATTCATATAATATATGTGTCATTCTCGCATAATCGTGGCCAGCTCTGCTAGATAATCAGTCGTAAAGCCAAGCAAAAGTGCATTAAAACTGAAATATACAAATATTTCAGTTTTATCTATTCCCATTTGCAGTAGTTGAGATATAATGCCCGCTTGTTTGAAACGGCGGTACATTTAGTCGTTATCTACCTGCGAGAGTGGCGGAATTGGTAGACGCACTGGATTTAGGTTCCAGCGCCGTAAGGCGTGAGAGTTCGAGTCTCTCCTTTCGCACCAAATATAAGGGCTTCCCAATTGGGAAGCCCTTTTTTGTTGTCAGAAAATCTCTAAATTTTTTTCGAGTCACTACCTTTCAATCGCCGCGACTATTAAGGTTGAGCCTAATCTTAAATATTCTTTATAAATCATTGGGATAAGTAAAATCTGCTCTGGCGCCGCACCCGCAAGGTGCAAAATTAGCAAATATGCACCAAATTTAAGCTAACTAAGTTGTTGTATTTATGTTGAATTGTTGTATATATGTTAATTATATGTTGCAGCACAGGAATAATTAATTCAATATCCATACAAGAAATTTAGTTTTAATCTTTTTATTAATTAAGGAAATCACATGAAAGCCTTGAGTTTGATTACAAATCGCCACGTAGTAAGCGCATTATGCGCAGCACCAATTTTATTTAGTTGTGCTTATGCTTCAGCAGAAGATGTGGCTCCAGCTGCCGCTGAGCCAGCACCAGCTTATACGCTAACTTACAACCTAGGTTTATATAGCAGTTATATGTTCCGTGGTGTGGATTTAAGCGATGGTCCAGCTGTGCAAGGTGGCATTGATTGGGCGCACAGTAGTGGTTTTTACTTAGGTACTTGGTGGTCTAATATAGATCCTTATGTTAACGGTGGTTCTCCTACTACTGGCGCTAAAGGTAATCATGTTGAGTCGGACTGGTATGGTGGCTATGCTCACACGTTTGAGAATGGTATTGGTGTAAATGTGTTAGGTAATTACTACGCCTACCTAGAAAGCCATAAAATTGGTGATAGAAATGAAAATTCATTCGAAGCATCTGTTGCGTTGTCCTATAAATGGTTGACTTACACATATTACCGCGTACTGACTGATTATTATGGAGTTGCTAATACAAAAGGTTCTGATTATCATGAGTTGAAAGTAAACTATAAATTACCAATTGGTGATTTAAACTTCATGACAAAAGTAGGTTACCAAAACACACGTAACCAAACAGGCTCTGAAGGTGATTTTGCAATTGGTTTGAATAGAGATTTCAGTCTACCTGGAGCTGGTAAACCAATTGAAGGCTTCAATGCAGGCGCATACTACACCACAACATTTGATGTTGAAAATGAAGAGTTTTATAAGAGTGCAGATGGTAGAGACACTAATGAAGATAAGTTATGGTTTTACGTTAAACGCACTTGGTAAGTCTTAACTATCCAAATTAGTTAAAAAGGGGCGTATGCCCCTTTTTTTATTCTTTAGAATCTCAATGTCCTTAAAATGGTACGAAGTTTCCCGCTTGAAATTCACTTACCTTGTTTGTGAACTTAAGTCTAATATGCTATAGTTTGGCGCTTAAATTAAGCGGGTTTTAGCAATTTTTTGTGTTGTAACACTAATCTAAAACTCTCAGCACACTCTAAAATTTTGACCTTTAGGAATAACCGCATGGCATTGAATGTTGAAACTATCAGTAAACTAGAACGTCGTATTACGATTTCAGTTCCACTCCAACCACTTCAGGCGCAAATCCATCAGCGTTTGGCTCAAATGTCACGTACGGCAAAATTCGCTGGTTTTAGACCAGGTAAAGCGCCTATGGGCTTAGTGAATCAGCATTATGGTGATCAGGTGCGTGATGAAGTATACTCCGGCGCTGTTGAGAAAAGCTTTGGCGATGCTGTAGACGAAGCTAAATTACGCGTTGCGGGCTACCCAAATATTGAACACAAACCTTTCGATGCGGCAACGCAAAACTTGGAATACACAGCTACTTTTGAAGTATTTCCTGAAGTTGTTTATGGCGATTTAGCAAAAATGAAAATTGAGCGCCCAGTGATAGAAGTGGGTGAGGCTGATGTTAAAAAAACATTAGACGTTTTAGTAAAGCAGCGTGTGAGCTATTCACCTGTTAAACGAGCTGCTAAAAAAGGTGACAGTATTAACGTGACACTTAAAGCTTCTATTGACGGTAAAGAAGTTGAGTCTACTGGCGATAAAGGTATTGATTTAGTATTGGGTGAGGCTGGTCGTGTAGAGTCATTCGACGCTGAGCTGACAGGCGGTAAGGTTGGCACTTCAAAACAGTTTGATATTAGCTATCCAGCAGACCACACACCAGAACAATTAGCAGGTAAAACGGTGACTTATGATGTCACTTATGTAAGCGTTTCGGAGCCAAAATTGCCAGCACTAGATGCTGACTTTGCTAAAAGTTTAGGTATCGAAGACGGTGACGTTGAAAAAATGAAAGCCGAAATTACTGAAAGCTTGAATCAAGAAGTAGCTAAGCGCGTAAGTGCTAAACTTAAAGAACAAGTATTCCAAGCTCTGGTTGAAAGTGCTGATTTCGAGATTCCACGTATATTGCTTGGGTCTGAAATTAATCGCATGATGGAAACGACCGCACAAAACCTAAAACAACGTGGCGCTGATTTGAGTACCATAAAACTTGAGCCTTCAATGTTTGAAGAGCAGGCTAAACGTAGCACTACACTTCGTTTGATTTTGGGTGAATTGATTAATACTAATGGTTTACATGCAAATGCAGACCAGATTCGTGCGATGGTTGATGTGTTCTCACAAAGCTTTGAGCGCCCAGCAGACGTGGTGACTTGGTACTATGCTGATCCTAAACGTTTGGATGAGCCATCAGCTTTGGCAACTGAAGAGAACGCTGTGGCTTATGTGTTGTCCAAAGCTAAAGTAACTGACAAAAAAGTTAAATTCGATGACTTAATGGGAAATGCCTAAATGACAGGTTTTAATATGAGTAGCATGCAACAACCGCAAGCAGAGTTAGACATAAGCCCGCAAGGCTTGGGTTATATCCCGATGGTTGTAGAGCAGAGCGGCCGCGGCGAGCGCTCTTATGACATCTATTCCCGTTTACTTAAAGAGCGTGTGATATTTCTTGTTGGGCCAGTCAACGATATGTCAGCAAACCTTGTGGTGGCTCAGCTTCTGTTCTTAGAGGCTGAAAATCCAGATAAAGATATTTCTTTATATATTAACTCTCCAGGTGGTTCTGTGACTGCCGGCATGTCTATTTATGACACTATGCAGTTCATCAAAGCAGATGTAAGCACGTTGTGTATTGGCCAAGCGGCAAGTATGGGCGCATTTTTATTAGCTGCTGGTGCAAAAGGTAAACGCTTTAGTCTACCAAATTCACGCGTGATGATCCATCAGCCATCAGGTGGTTTTCAGGGTCAATCTACCGACATTGAAATTCATGCAAAAGAAATTTTGTATTTGCGTGCCAAATTAAACGATATTTTGGCGCATCATACAGGCAAAACAGCAGCTGAGATTGATCGTGATACTGAGCGTGATAACTTTATGAGCGCCACGCAGTCAGTTGAATATGGCATGATTGATAAAGTGATTGAAAGTCGCACAGAAGCGGCATAAGATTACTTTGAAGTTAAAGGTTTAAGAAGTCGTAATAATAGTAATGTTGTTACAAGCTACAATTTAAATAGGAATTACACATGGCGAATAAAGCCGACGGCGACAAGCTACTCTATTGTTCATTCTGTGGCAAGAGCCAACATGAAGTAAAAAAACTCATTGCCGGACCTTCTGTGTTCGTTTGCAATGAGTGTGTTGATTTGTGTAATGACATCATCAGAGAAGAAGTAAAGAATACTGATGGATTAAAATCAACAGATCAAAGTTTGCCTACACCACAAGAAATTTGTAAGATTTTAGATCAATACGTGATTGGTCAAACCCACGCTAAGAAGAACTTAGCTGTTGCGGTATATAACCATTACAAGCGTCTTGGTCACAATAATCTGTCTGATGGCGGTCAAAAAGACGAAGTTGAAATCTCAAAAAGTAATATTTTGTTGATTGGTCCAACCGGTTCAGGCAAAACATTACTAGCGCAAACATTGGCACGATTGCTTGATGTGCCATTCGTGATGGCTGACGCTACCACCTTGACTGAAGCGGGTTACGTGGGTGAAGACGTTGAAAACATTATGCAAAAACTATTGCAAAAATGTGATTACGATGTTGAAAAAGCCAAACGTGGTATTGTTTACATCGATGAAGTGGATAAGATTTCACGTAAATCTGAAAATGCTTCCATCACTCGTGATGTATCAGGTGAGGGTGTACAACAAGCACTACTCAAACTGATTGAAGGTACGGTTGCTTCTATACCGCCACAAGGTGGTCGTAAACATCCAAATCAAGAGTTTGTTCAACTTGATACGACTAATATATTATTTATCTGTGGTGGTGCTTTTGACGGTTTAGAAAAAGTTATCCGCTTACGCTCCGAAAAAGGTGGTATTGGTTTTGGTGCAGAAGTAAAAGGTAAAAATGACATTCGTCAGGTAGGGGCAGTGCTACGCGATGTAGAGCCTGAAGATTTGATTAAATTTGGCTTGATTCCAGAGTTTATTGGTCGTTTGCCAGTCGTTGCAACACTAGAGTCACTAGATGAAGCTGCGTTGATGACTATTTTGACCGAGCCTAAAAATGCGCTTACCAAGCAATACATCAAGCTCTTTAAGATGGAAGGTGTCGAGTTAGAGTTTAGAGAGTCGGCATTACTCTTAATTGCTAAAAAAGCACTTGAGCGTAAAACGGGTGCGCGAGGTCTGCGCTCAATTCTAGAGCATTCTCTACTTGATATTATGTATGAGTTACCTTCCCTGGAAAATTTGAGTAAAGTTGTAGTGGACGAAGGTGTTGTTCGTGGCGATGCGCCAGCAATTTTAATTTATGCAGATAAACCAACTGAAGAAGCTGTTGGTTAAACATCGTTAATTCACTTCATTGCTTTTGTTTCTAAATTATTTTGTTTGAATATTAAAGCATCTGCTGAAACTTTAGACTTGAACTCTAAAGTTTCAGCCCCATAAATGATTCTGTAGGCATAAATGGCTTACTTTTTAGCTTAATTTGGAAGTCTCCATGACAAAATCATTACCTGTATTTACACCTGATAATGGCTTATTGCCAGTATTGCCTTTGCGCGATGTAGTTGTTTATCCACATTTGGTGATTCCATTATTCGTTGGCCGCACTAAATCTGTAAAAGCTCTGGAAATTGCTTCAGAAGGTAATAAACAGATTTTATTAGTCGCTCAAAAATCAGCGAATAAAGATGAGCCAGATGCTGCTGACTTGTATGAAGTTGGCACAATCGCAACTGTGCTACAAATGTTGAAGTTGCCTGATGGCACGGTTAAGGTGTTAGTCGAAGGCGTACAGCGCGCTAAAGTTTCAGGCTTCATTGAGACTGAAGAGTGCTTTGCAGCTAATGCTGAGCTTATCGCTGAGTCCGTGAACGATGTAGAAATTCAAGCATTGATGCGCACAGTGTTCGCTCAGTTTGACCAATACGTTAAGCTGAATAAAAAAATCCCACCTGAAATATTAACTTCCCTTGCCACTATTGATGAGGCAGGGCGTCTAGCAGATACGATTGCTGCTCATTTAACTTTGAAGTTAGATGAAAAACAAAAAATATTAGAAATGTTCAGTGTGGCCGAACGCTTAGAGCATTTACTTCGCTTGATGGAAGGCGAAATTGACATTCTGCAAGTTGAGAAGCGTATCCGTGGTCGTGTAAAACGCCAAATGGAAAAAACTCAGCGTGAGTATTACTTAAATGAGCAAGTCAAAGCGATTCAAAAAGAGTTGGGCGAGCAAGATGAAAACGCTGAAATGGAAGAGCTTGAGAAGCGCATAGAAGCGGCTCGTATGCCTAAAGAAGCGCTAGCTAAAGTTGCGAGTGAGCTTAAGAAGTTGAAGCTGATGTCGCCAATGTCTGCTGAAGCCTCAGTGGTGCGTAACTACATTGATATTCTGATTAATTTGCCTTGGAAGAAAAAGACGAAAATAAGCAAAGATTTGTTAGCCGCTGAAAAAGTACTAGATGATGATCATTATGGTCTAGAAAAAGTCAAAGAGCGTATTGTTGAGTATTTAGCGGTTCAGCAACGTGTTGATAAGATTAAAGCACCAATTTTGTGTTTGGTTGGCCCTCCAGGCGTAGGTAAAACTTCCTTGGGTCAAAGTATTGCAAAAGCTGTGAATCGAAAATTCGTTCGCATGGCCTTAGGTGGCGTGCGTGACGAGTCTGAAATCCGTGGTCATAGACGCACTTATATTGGTTCTATGCCAGGTAAGATTCTGCAAAGCATGAGCAAAGTTGGTGTTAAAAACCCATTATTTTTACTCGATGAAGTCGATAAAATGGGACAAGACATGCGTGGCGATCCATCTTCTGCATTATTAGAAGTGTTAGATCCTGAGCAAAACCATACGTTTGCTGATCATTATGTAGAAGTCGAGTATGACTTGTCGGATGTGATGTTTGTCGCAACAGCAAAC
The DNA here is from genome assembly GCF_000093025.1 of Methylotenera versatilis 301. GTDB lineage: Bacteria > Pseudomonadota > Gammaproteobacteria > Burkholderiales > Methylophilaceae > Methylotenera > Methylotenera versatilis. Next base: position 1,710,813 of record NC_014207.1, on the reverse strand, counting down.
TCAATGAACATACCTGCGGCGCTTTTAGATCGTATGGAGATTATTCATCTTTCAGGTTATACCGAAGATGAAAAAGTAAATATTTCCATGCGCTATTTACTGCCTAAGCAATTGAAATCTCACGGCTTAAAAGAACAAGAGGCCAGTGTCTCTGAAGCGGCAGTGCGTGACATTATTCGATATTACTCACGTGAAGCTGGGGTACGTAAACTCGAGCAAGAAATTGCAAAGGTTTGCCGTAAGATTGTTAAAGAGTTGATTACAGTTAAGGCTAAAGAAGGTGTTAAAGCTGCTAAGAAAATCACTGTTACACCAAAAAACTTAGATAAATACTTAGGTGTGCAACGTTACGACTATGGTGTTGCTGCAAAAGATAATCAAGTAGGACAAGTGACAGGATTAGCTTGGACATCTGTAGGTGGTGAATTACTGACGATTGAGGCTGTATTATTGCCTGGTAAAGGTAAAACGACGACTACAGGTAAGCTTGGCGAAGTTATGAAAGAATCTACTCAGGCTGCGATGAGTGTGGTTCGTAGCCGTGCTAAGCGTCTTGGCATTACCGATGATTTTTATGAAAAGAATGATATTCATATACACTTTCCTGAAGGCGCTACGCCTAAAGATGGACCAAGTGCAGGTATTGCTATTACCACTGCTCTGGTCTCAATCTTAACGGGTATACCTGTACGCGCAGATGTGGCGATGACAGGTGAAATTACACTGCGTGGTGAAGTGTTACCTATTGGCGGTTTGAAAGAGAAGTTGCTTGCAGCTCATCGCGGTGGCATTAAAACTGTGTTAATTCCAAGCCAAAATGTAAAAGATTTGGCAGACATACCTGAAAATATCAAAAATCATCTGGATATTCATCCTGTGCAATGGATAGATGAGGTCTTAGCGCTAGCGTTGGCTTCACAACCGGTGCCGTTGTCAGAGGTGCCTCAAGTTAATGAAATTGTTGCAAATGATGTGCAAGCTGCTGATAAGTCAGTGGAAAGTAAAAATGCTGTTGTTGAGGCTATTAAGCACTAGAAAAATAAGTGTTAATCTAGGGCTTAAAGGCTTGACACAGCCTTTGTAGGCTTGATATAAAGTTGTACGGGTATCCAATACCCAAATTTAACCTAGTTTTTATTTAACAACCTTTAAGAGGGGACTACTCGTGAATAAATCAGAACTGATTGACAGTATTGCAAGTGCTTCAGGCCTTTCAAAAGCTGCAGCTGGTCGTGCGTTAGATGCAACTACAGCAGCAATTACTGCCGCAATGAAAAAAGGCGATTTAGTAACATTAATTGGCTTCGGCACATTCTATGTTGGTAAGCGCGAAGCACGTAATGGTCGCAACCCACGTACAGGCGCGACTATTAAGATTAAAGCAGCAAACTCTCCGAAATTTAGGGCTGGTAAATCTCTTAAAGATGCTGTAAACTAGCGTTTTTGTTGGTTAAGCAGGGTGCTTAGCTCAGTTGGTAGAGCGTCGCCCTTACAAGGCGAATGTCAGCGGTTCGACCCCGTTAGCACCCACCAAATAAACAAAAAATGTGACTAAGCCGTTCCTAATTTTAAATTTGAGAGTGCTGGTAATTTGAGCACTCTTTTATTTTGTAAAAAATAAGAGCGCACCTTTTAACTGGTATCAGTAAAAATGTATTAATTGTGTATTGTTAGTACATTAAGTTTTATGGAGTGGTAGTTCAGTTGGTTAGAATACCTGCCTGTCACGCAGGGGGTCGCGGGTTCGAGTCCCGTCCGCTCCGCCAAATAAAAATAGCGAGTCTTAGGACTCGCTATTTTTATTTGTACTTTTGCTTTTGCATCTCTGAAAAGCTTCTGTATTGTGCAGCTAAGAAAATTACTAAGCCTATCTTATGATATATTAGTGACGTTTTGGATTTGACGCAGTCTTATTCAAAGCTTCAATGAGTATTAAAGCTTAAAGTCTGAATTTCTGAACGGACTTGAAGTCTACAAGATGAGTATTTATTAAGGATAGAAAGTTTTTATGTTAGATCAAATTCGCACCGTAGCCCAAGGTTGGGTTGGCAAAGCTCTATTGGCTTTAATTACTATTCCTTTTGCATTATTTGGCATTGACTCTTACTTGAGTAGTGCTGGTAATAATGTTGCTGTGGCTAAGGTTGGTGGTAATAGCATCTCTGTGCAGGCATATGATAATGCTTTGAAAAATATGCGTAATCGTCTGCAATCTGAGGGTAAATTTGAGCAGGCTCAATTAGATAGTCCTGAAGTTAAGTCCTTAGTGTTAGATCAGCTTATTAATAAACAGTTGTTAAGTGATGAAATTCATAATGCCAAATATGCCATTAGCGATTCACAACTTGCTACTTATGTGACTGGAATGCCAGAGTTTCAGAAAGACGGTAAGTTTTCACAAGAGCTTTACGATCAGACTTTATCGCAAAACCAACTTTCACCTAGTAAGTTTGAAGCTGGTATGCGAGCTGATTTATTGGCGCAGCAAGCACAAGATGGCATTGCTAGATTAGGATTTATTTCCAATGCGCGTGCAGATGAAGTACTTAAACTGGCCAATCAGCAACGTGTTGTAACGGTTTCAGAAATCAAGACTAAAGACTTCGTTGATCAAGTAACTGTTAAGCCTGAAGAAGTTAAAGCTTATTACGAGCAGCATAAAAATAAACTCATTGTTCCAGAGCAAGTGAAAATTGAATTTTTATCATTAGCGCCAGTGAATTTTATGCGCAATGTGAATGTTAGCGATGATGAAGTTAAGAAGTATTACGATGATAATGCGGCAAAGTTTCAGGGTAATGAACAAAGACGCGCCAGTCATATTCTGATTGCTTTTGGTGTGAGTGCTACGCCAGAACAGAAACAGCAAGCTAAGGCTAAGGCTGAAGAAATCTTAGCTCAAATTAAAAAAGATCCAAGTAAGTTTGAGCAGTTGGCAGTTAAGAACTCGCAAGACCCAGGTTCTGCAGTGAAAGGTGGAGATCTAGGCAGCTTTAGTCGTGGTGCAATGGTAAAGCCATTTGAAGATGCCGCATTTAGTATGAAAGTAAATCAAGTGAGCGATTTGGTTGAGTCTGAATTCGGTTATCACATTATTAAAGTGACAGAAATTTCTGGTCAAAATGCTGACTTCAATAGCTTGAAACCGCAAATCAAAGGCGATTTAATGTTCCAAAAAGCTAAAGATGAGTTCGCTAAACAGGCGGAAGCATTTAGTGATTTGGTTTATACACAATCAGGTAGCTTAGAGCCAGCAGCTAAAGCTTTTGGTGGTCAAGTACAGAAATCAGATTGGCTAAGCCGTGAGTCTGGTGCGAAATTCTTTAAAAATAATGAAAAAATCATGAGTTTGATTTTTTCAAATGAAGTACTTAAAGATCGCCGCAATACAGAAGCTATTGAGGTTTCTACAGACAATATGGTTTCAGCACGCGTTGTAGACTATAAACCTGCTGCACCAAAGAGCTTTGATGAGGTGAAAGCTGGTATTGAGGCTTTGCTTAAATTAGAGGCTGCTTCTAAGCTTGCAATCAGTAAGGGTGAAGCGGCACTTAAAGACTTGCGTGATGGCAAAAATGTTGCAGGTATTGAATGGATTAAAGAGGTGACGGTTGATCGTAAAAACGCCCAAGGTCTAACGGACTTAGCAATGAATCAAGTATTTAAAACCAATACTGCAAAACTACCTGCTTATTCTGGTTTGGCTGACAGTAAGCAAGGTTACTTGCTCGTTAAAGTCATTAAAGTTGACTCATCTTCATTGGCTGATGAAGAAACTAAAAAAGCTGCTAAAGCCCAGTTAAATGCAGCTTTAGCAAATGAATATATTGCCGCTTACAAGCAATCTCTTCGTGAAAAAGCAAAAGTGACAGTAAATGAAAAGCTTTTGTTAAGTAATGCAGCAAAATAGTTAAAACTTAGATACTAAAAAAGGCACTCTTGAGTGCCTTTTTTATTGGGTTAATCTAATGTAATTTTAATCAATCACACCAGCAGCTGTAATATTCATGCCGCCATCTACATAAGTGATTTCGCCTGTAACACCTGAGGCTAAATCACTACATAAAAATGCAGATACGTTGCCTACTTCTTCAATCGTCACGTTACGACGTAAAGCCGCATGTTTTTCATTGTAGCTGATCATTTTATCGAAATCACCAATACCAGAAGCTGCGAGTGTTTTAATCGGACCAGCAGATACAGCATTTACACGTATACCTTTAGGACCTAAGCTTTGTGCCATATAGCGTACGTTAGCTTCTAGGCTGGCTTTTGCTAAGCCCATCACATTGTAGTTAGGCATGGTGCGCTCTGCACCTAGATAGCTCAATGTTAACAAACTGCCGCCTCTGCCTTGCATCATCGGCAATGCTGCCTTAGCTAGCGCTGCAAAGCTGTATGAACTGATGTCATGCGCGATGCGGAAGTTCTCACGTGTTACTTTTTCTAGATAATCACCATCTAGAGCATCTTTTGGCACGAATGCAATGGAATGGACAATTGAATCTATGCCATCCCAATGTTGAGCAATTTGAGGGAATAGAGCATCAATCAAGTTGTCATCAGCAACGTCACAATGAAAGACTAATGTAGAGTCAAAGTCTGCGGCTAATTTTGCAACACGCTCTTGGTATTTTTCCATTTGGTAAGTGAACGCTAGTTCTGCACCTTCGCGTTTCATTGCTGCTGCAATACCGTAAGCAATTGAGCGGTTACTTAATAAACCGGTGATTAATACTTTTTTACCTGCTAAAAATCCCATGACATTGTTCCTATCTTTAACTCTTGAATATGATGAATACTAATGTTGACTACTTCTGGGGTTATACGCTTCACGTAAACCATCTCCAAGCAGATTATACCCTAACACCGTTATCAATATTGCAAGGCCGGGGAAAAGTGAAAGCCACCATGCAAATTGAATGTATTCTTTGCCATCAGTGAGGATGTTGCCCCAAGAGGCTTGTGGCGCCTGTACGCCCAAGCCTAAAAAGCTGAGACCTGACTCAACCAGCACGGCGCTGGCAATGCCTAAAATTGAGCTAACAATAATTGGCGTGAGGCTATTGGGTAATAAGTGAGTGAAAATCAAACGGGCATCTTTAGCTCCTAAAGCTTGAGCGGCTAATACGAACTCTCGATTTCGTAAGCTTAAAAATTCTGCACGGACCAAGCGAGTGACTCCCATCCATGAGGTTAAGCCAATAACGATCATAATATTCCAGATTGATGGCGTTAAGAATGCGATAACTGCTAATATCAAAAAGAAAGTAGGAATGGATAACATCACATCAACAATACGCATGATGAGTGTATCTACCCAGCCTCTATAGAAGCCTGCTATTGCACCTAGCACGATGCCAATAGCCGTAGCTATACCCACTGCTACAAAACCGACCATGAGTGATATACGGGCGCCATAAAGCATGCGGGAGAATACATCGCGGCCTAAGCCATCTGTACCCATTAAATGGATAGATGAGGGAGATAGCAATATCGCTTTTACATCAATGGCATCAGGATCATATGGGGCAATCAAAGGTGCAATGATTGCAAGTAATAATATGCTTGCAATAATAATAAAGCCGATTAGAACTAGCGGGTTAGTGAGTAGCTTTTTCATTGAACTACTCCTCGTCTAACACGGGGGTCAGCCCATGCATAAGCAATATCTGCTATTAAGTTACCAATTAAGGTAAGTACTGCACCTATGGTCAGAATGCCCATAATCACTGGAAAGTCGCGCATTAATACCGCATCGAAAAACAGCTTGCCCATGCCCGGAATTGCGAAAATGCTTTCAGCAATAACAGATCCGCCAATTAAGCCCGGAATGCTTAGGCCAAAAATCGTGATTAACGGTAGCAGTGCATTACGCAAAGCATGGCCGTAAATCACGCGATTTTCACTTAAACCTTTTGAGCGAGCAGTGGTGATGTAGTCTTGATGCAGTACTTCTAGCATGCCATTTCTCACAAATAACGAGATGCCAGCCAAGCCCGTAATGCCGGAAATAAACACTGGAAGCGCTAAGTGTTTTAACGTGTCTGTGATTTGAGCGAGCCAGTTCATGTTCTCATGCCCAATGCTTTGTAATCCTGAAATTGGAAGCCAAGTATGTTGTACGCCAGTCCAATACATCAACATTAAGGCAAGCCAAAAGCCGGGTATAGCAAAACCTATAAATACAAACAAAGTAATGCTACGATCTGTGAGTTGATTTTGATTTAGTGCAGAAACGACGCCTAATGGCAGGGCTACGCTAATAATGAGTATTAAACTGAGTACATTGATAAGTAAGGTAATCGGCAACGCTTCCTGAATCATGCCTAGCGTTACGTTGCCGTCTTTATCCTTTGTTTGCCAAAATACTGGTCGTTGATGCGATGCAAAAGAGGTACCAAAATCTAAGGTCGCCATGCGTTTCATCCATAGGCCATATTGCACAATCACGGGTTTATCTAGGCTATAGAGCTCACGTAATTTTTGTCGAGACTCTTCGCTTGCTTTTGGATTGAAACTTGCTTCACTGGTAGTAATGTCGCCGGGCGCCAAGTGCATGATGAAAAATGAGATTAGGCTGATTCCAATCAATAATGGAACCATCCAAAAAATACGTTTGACCAAATATTTAAGCATATGAATTTCCCCGCATCATTTAGTGCTCACTCATTTCGTTGCGGGCATAAGCTCTAGGAATATACCACTCATAGGTATTGTGACCAATGCCAGCAGGCGGTGCAGGGTTACTAATGCCTCTAACGCGCTTATGAATAGCCGTTAAGCCGTAACCTGCTGATAAGAACACGATAGGGCTGTCTTCTAGTAAGATTTTTGAAAATTCGTGATAGATTTTCATGCGCTTATCTGGGTTGAGTTCTAGCCTGCCAGCCTCAAGTAACTTATCGACACGCGGATTACTGTAACTAATGAAATTGAACTGTCCTGGAGCTTGCTGGCTGGAATGCCAAATGCTGTATTGATCAGGGTCTAACGATAAGCTCCAGCCTAAGACAACTACATCAAACTCTTTAGGTTTGATAAAGCGCCCTAGAAAACTTGCCCACTCCAATACGCGAATATTGGCTTTAATGCCAATATCATTCAAACGGCGCTGTATTAAAACCCCAGTCATTTCACGCTCTTTGTTTTGATTGGTTAGAATTTCAAAAGTAAAAGGTTTGCCATCCTTATCCAAAATACCATCACCATCATGGTCTTCATATCCAGCGGCTTTTAATAATGCTTTAGCTTTATTGGGGTCATAGGGATATGGCTTAAGTTCAGGGTTGCTCCAACGTGTGCCGGGTTTGTAAGGCGAGGCCACAGGTTCGCCAAGACCTAACAGTACACCATCTATGATTTCTTGCTTATTAATGGCGTAATTAATCGCCTGACGCACACGAACGTCATCGAACGGTTTGCGCTTAAGATTAAAGCCTAGATAGGTATAACTATTCCCCAGCTCTTTGTAGAGTGCTATGTTTTTGTTGAGGTCAGGTCTAGCAGGAAAAATTCTGGCGTATTGAATAGGGTTTAAGCCCATCGAGTCAATATTGTCGGCGCTTAACTCTAAGAATTGCGCGGCTTTGTCAGGGATGATACGTGACAGTAAGTTGTCAATTTTGGCTTGGCCTTGTGTAGCATTTTCATTACGCGTCAATTTTAAGAATTGACCATTCTTCCATTTCTCAAGTTTGTAGTAATGGCTGCCCACTGGATTGCGTGCAAAAGCAGTGGTGTTGATGTCTTGGTCTTTAAGTAGATGCTTAGGTAAAATATGTAAACCAGCCCATGTATCAAGCGCTGGTGCATAAGGTTGGGCATAAGTCACACGAAAAGTATTGGCATCTGGCGTTTCAGCCTTAGTCACTAACTTAAAGTCAGAACCATAAGGTGTACGGGTTTTTTCGTCAGTGACTTTTTGCCAAGTGAATAGCACATCATCACTGGTTAATGGCTGATTATCCGCCCACTTGAGGTTTGGTTTTAAATGAAAGGTGATGGTTTTTTGGTCGTCTGATACATCCCAAGACCCTGCTAACTCACCCGTTAACTCTAAATTTTTATCATACTTTAATAAGCTATTAAAAATATTACCCGCAATTGCTGATGCAGCAGACTCACCTGCGATCATGGCGATTAAGCCACTAGGTTCACCAGTCATCGCGTCTATCAGTGTGCCGCCGTTGCTAGGTGGGTAGTTTTTTGTGTAATCAATCTTATTGTTTGTTTGACTGCTTGAAGATGAGTCACTACAAGCTGTCATCATTAAAGGCGTGAACAGGGCAATGAACACTAGCTTTGAGAATGCTAGTTTTATCAATTGATATTGATCATATTTGATTTGCTTCATTCCAATATTGCCTTTTATCAACATTGCTCCATAAGAGCCATTTTATGCGAGTAGTTATTTATGCTGCTTTACTCTTTTAGTGCTCGCTTTGCTTTTGTTCTTAGCTTTATTTTTGATACTAGTTTCAGATCTCTTAACAGTTTTAGATTTGGCATTTGATTTTTTACCAAGAGTTTTCTCGGTATTTTTATCATTAGATTTGCCGCTTGATGTTTTTTTACTAGACTGCTCACTCACTGTTTCAGACCCAATTTTAATAGTTTGTCCGGCCTTTAGTTTGTAATTTCTTAGTGAATTTGCAGCCATAATCTGCTTTACGCTAATACCATAGTGTTTAGCGATGGTTTGTATATTCTCACCTTTTTTAACCTTGTGTGTGACGCTGACTTGCTTCACAGGTTCAATTTTATCAGCATTGTTTTCTACAGGGGTTTCAGTGTTGTTAATGTCAATATTCGCTGAGCCTTGTTTGGCGTTAATCTCATCATTATTTTCCAAAGCAGGAGCCACTTCGGCATCATTAGTTTTAGTGATGGGTTTTGCAGTACTGAAATCAGTTTTATTGCCATTTGGAACCAAGATTGTGGAAGAGTTTTTAATTTTGTTTTGGCTAGGTAGGTTATTCACAATCCGTAGTTGAGAAAGCTGCATGCCAAATTTAGACGCAATACTTTCCATACGCTCTCCGCGTTTGGCGAAGTAGGTACGCCAACTCACAAGAGGCTTATCATAGCCAGCAAGATTGTTTCTGAACGTTTGTGCAGACAAAATAGGTAATAGCAATTCGTGTTTCTCACCATTGCTTGTGATAACAGGTCGCTTATTACTTGGGTTGAGTGCTAAAAACTCATCATCGCTAATTTCGGCAAGTTTTGCAGCCAAATGAGCGTCAATCTGAGCGGGTGCCGTGACTTTAGCAAAGTATGGCGTATTAGCAATAGTTTGAATTTTAAGCCCGTAATTCTCAGGGTTGGTCATTAGGTTTTTAATGGCCTGTAGCTTGGGAACATAATTTTTTGTTTCTGCTGGTAAGTCTAGACTTTCATAGTCTGTTGGCAAACCAAGCTTGCGGTTACGCTCTATAGCGCGCCCAACTGTGCCTTCGCCGGCATTGTATGCGGCTAGCGCTAAATCCCACGCACCAAACATGTTGTATAGCTTTTGTAAGTAAGTCAGCGCTGCATCAGTAGCAAACGTGACGTTGCGTCTATTATCTACCCACCAATTTTGTTTAAGCCCAAAGTGTTTGCCTGTAGCGGGTACAAATTGCCAAATGCCAGATGCACTACTTGTAGAGTTGGCCTGTGGGTTATAGGCGCTTTCTATCATTGGTAATAAGGCGATTTCAGTGGGCATGCCACGTTTTTCGACCTCTTCAACAATATGGAATAAGTACTTTTGACTACGCTCAACCATACGTTTTATATAATCAGGACGGGTGCTATACCATTCTTCATGGCGCGCAACTAGGCTTGAGGTACTGTCTGGTATGGCATAGCCATTTCGTATGCGTTGCCATAGATCGTCGTTATTAACTGCTATCGGTTCTTGCGTATCTGTATCGTTGGTGTGAAGTTCGGTGTCGAATGAGTCGCCTAAACGATTGCCACCCAGTTTTTTTGTGATAGTTTTATCACTCGATGATTTATCGCTAGTAGTTTTCTCGTTGGTCGACTTGTCAATTACGCCTAGGTCTCTAGGTGCAGGTTTGTAGCCATCATCAGAATAGATAATGATTTCTTCGCCCATCACATTGGTATCGGCATGTGCTGATAAGCTAGGAATAGCGGTTGAAGCAGCCATTAATGCTGACCAAATTAACTTACTTGAAAGTTTGATAAGATTTCTCGAGATGTTGCGTTGTAGGTTGTGGTTGAAATGACCTTTGAGCACAAAATTTAGGTGAAGCATAAAACACTCAAAGTCAAAAAGTAGCCAAATGTTAACAAAATATGACGTTTAAAGTCAAGTTAATTATTATTAAATTTAACTTTAATAATAAGCTTTATCTAATTGATTAATAATGATTTCTAAGCTCTCTTAATTTGGTGAAAGTTTCAATTTCACTAGCATTTGTCAATTGAATAGACGATTTAATTTCTTGATGATTACAACGCAGAAAAGGATTAGTTGCCAACTCTAACTCGATAGTTGACGGCAAGCTAGGAATGTTTGAATCACGTAGTTTTTGCGTATTTTTATGCCGCTCAATCAGTATTTGATTGCTCGGTTCAAACGTTAGAGCGAAATTAATGTTATGCATGGTGTATTCGTGAGTGCAGTAAACTTTTGTTGCCGATGGCAATGCTGCTAGTTTTTGTAGTGAGTGATACATCTGAGTTGGAGTACCTTCAAACAATCGACCGCAGCCCGCACCAAATAGAGTGTCCCCACAAAATATAAGCTTATGTTGAGCAGAGTAATAAGCAATATGACCTGATGTGTGACCTGGTAAATCTAAAATGGAAAACGAGATATTTAAGTCTTTTAAGTGAACACTGTTTTGTTCTGAAATAGCGATATGCTCAAAAGCATACTGTTCAAGGGCGGGTGCATAAACAATCGCCTGCGGAAAAGCTTCGAGTAACTCTGCCACACCGCCAATGTGATCATGGTGATGGTGTGTGATTAAAATAGTTGTAAGTGTTAGCTTTAAATGATTTAAGGCTGCAATCACAGGCGCCGCATCTCCTGGATCTACCACAGCGCCTTGGGCGTCGTTATGCACAAGCCAGATATAATTATCCTTAAATGCTGGAATTGGTATAATTTGCAGATTATGATTCATACCATCTATCATTTGGCCTGCGTACTTAAATGTCAATAGCGCTTCGTTCAAATCAGCAACAACTGCAGATCTGGCTTGCTTCCACTTCGGGGCAATATTTACAAGCTAAAGAACAATATTTGTATGACCATGCAGTAGTGGATTTGTTTGGATTTAACGCCTTGCAAATGGGGTGTGCGCAAATGGAATTATTGCGAAATTCTCGTATACCTAATCGATTCGTGGCTTCTGAATTTGCAATTGATACTGTACAAAGTCAGCTCAGTTGCAGTGACGATTTTTTGCCTTTTGCAGACATGAGCATAGACCTGTTACTGTTGCCGCACCGGCTGGAGTTCAGCGAGCGTCCACATCAAACCTTGCGTGAAGCGGCGAGGGTGATGATGCCAGAGGGTCATTTGGTGATCTCTGGGTTTAATCAATTAAGTTTGTGGGGGGCAACGGCTGGCCTTAAAAAGATCACTTCAAAAAACTCATCTTATCCTTGGAATGGCAAGTTTATAGGTTTAACGCGTTTAAAAGACTGGTTGGCCTTGCTTGGTTTTGAAGTGGTTTCGGTAGAAATGTGCTGCCATATTCCACCTTTTGAGCAGCAGTCTTGGCACAAGCGCTTTTCTTTTTTTGATAAGGTCAGCAGTAGGCGCTGTGCTATGCTGGGCGGTGTGTATTTTGTCGTGGCTAAAAAGCGCGTGGTGGGTATGACGCCAATTAAGCCAAGTTGGAAGCTTTCACCTTTAAAATCGACATTGATTCCAAGTCCGACACAATCAAAACCCACACAAAAAGATTTGTTAAAACAAAGCAATAGAAGAAAATAAAAGTATATGAGCGAGAATAAAGAAATTGAAATTTATGCGGATGGCGCCTGTAAAGGCAACCCTGGGCCAGGGGGTTGGGGAGCATGGATAAGTTACGCAGGGCGTGAAAAAGAGCTGTTTGGTGGGGAGTTGTTGACGACCAACAATCGTATGGAATTAACGGCCGTTATTCGGGCACTAGAAGCACTCAATCAATCATGCCATGCCAAAGTATTTACTGATTCTGTCTATGTACAAAAAGGCATGACAGAGTGGATCGTCGGTTGGAAAGCGCGTAATTGGTGTACGGCAGATAAAAAGCCAGTTAAAAATGACGATTTATGGCGTGCTTTGGATGTATTGGCACAGCAACACACCGTACAATGGATCTGGGTAAAGGGTCATGCTGGTAATGCAGGAAATGAGCGGGCAGATATGCTCGCAAATAAAGGTGTAGAGCAGGTTTTACAAGGAGCGATAGCGTAATGCGTCAAATCTTTTTAGATACAGAAACGACGGGCTTATATCACGCGCAAGGCCACCGTGTGATTGAGGTGGCTGCAGTTGAGGTGATTAATCGTCGATTAACCAAGCAGCATTTTCATTATTATTTGAACCCAGACCGTGAAATTGATCAAGGTGCGCAAGAGGTGCATGGGATTTCATTGGAGTTTTTACAAGACAAGCCACACTTTGCTGATATTGCGAATGAGCTCATTGCATTTATTGCAGACTCTGAGTTAATCATGCATAACGCCCCGTTTGATGTGGGTTTCCTGAATAGAGAGTTTGGGTTAATCGAGCAAAAACCAGTTGAGGCTATTACTGCAAAAATTACGGATACCCTCAAAATTGCAAAAGAAATGCGTCCGGGGCAGCGTAATAGTCTAGATGCACTATGTAAACATTATGGCATTGATAACTCTAAGCGAACGTTGCATGGTGCGTTGCTAGATGCTGAGTTACTCGCCGATGTCTATATGGCCATGACGCGTGGTCAAGATAGCTTGATGATGGAGTTGGATAAACCACAGCAAAAAAATAGTGATGCAATACAAGAGATTAAGCAGCCTGTGTTAGTTAAACTAGCCAATCAGGCAGAGATTTCTGCGCATGATGAATATATCGCTTCATTAGCAAAGTCTAGTGATTGCTTATGGGCTAAATTTGAAGCAAAAGCTACAGAATCATAAACAGAAATAATATCAATATATAGATATTCAAGTATAGAAAGTTAATTGTATGAACAAAACGATTATTGTGACTGGCGGCGCTGGTTTTATTGGCGCTAATTTTGTATTGGCTTGGATCAAGCAGGGTTTAGGCCCAATAGTCAATCTTGATAAGCTGACTTACGCAGGTAACTTAGAAAACCTTGTAGAAGTTCAGCATAATCCAGAGCATATTTTTGTGCATGGCGATATTGGTGACCAGTCACTGGTCGCGGAGCTCTTAGCCAAACATAAGCCTTGTGCGGTGGTTAATTTTGCCGCAGAAAGCCATGTGGACCGCTCTATTCATGGACCTGCGGACTTCATTCAAACCAATGTAGTTGGCACTTTTCATTTGTTAGAAGCTGTACGTGCATATTGGGGCAGTTTAAGTTTAGAAAATCGTAAAGACTTTAGATTTTTACACGTTTCAACTGATGAAGTGTATGGCTCACTTGGTAAAACAGATGCAGCATTCACAGAAACTCATCCATATGCGCCGAATAGTCCATATTCAGCCTCTAAAGCTTCTTCAGATCATTTGGTGCGGGCATATCATCATACTTATGGCATGCCGACATTAACCACAAATTGCTCTAATAATTATGGACCGCATCATTTTCCAGAAAAATTGATACCTTTAGTGATTCATAACGCACTCGCTGGTAAACCATTGCCGATTTATGGCACTGGTCATCAGGTTCGTGATTGGTTGTATGTAGAAGATCATTGTGCTGCAATCAGACGTGTTTTAGAAGCGGGGCAGGTGGGTGAGGTCTACAACATAGGTGGTTGGAATGAAAAACCCAATATCGAAATAGTGAAAACGCTTTGCAGAATGTTAGATGAAAAAAAACCACGTGAGGATGGCAAATCTTATATAGATCAAATTGCTCATGTTGAAGATCGCTTAGGTCATGATCAACGCTATGCGATTGATGCTACAAAAATAGCAACACAATTAGGCTGGAAGCCAAAAGAGACCTTTGAAACGGGGATTGAGAAAACTGTAAATTGGTATCTTGATCATCAAGATTGGGTAGCTAATGTAGTGAGTGGTGAATATCGTCACTGGGTAGCTAAGCATTACGCCGAACGTGGCGAAGAGATGGCTTAGTCGTAAGTTTCTGGAAGCTGTACCCAATGTCAGCTTCCAGTGCTACCAGAATGTCAGTTGGTTTTAACCCGACATGTATAGCATTCACTTAGGTATAACTTAACTTAATGCATCAGCCCAATTGTTGGGTGTTTCATACAGTCGTACTTTTTCTAACTTTAAATGATTGCCATAAGTGTCTTGATACTGGTTTTTCAGTATTTTAAATGCTTCGGCAGCCATGTTCTCAGCAGTTGGTACGGTAGGGAATACAACTGTTTTATGGTCGGGTAGTGAGTTTAGAAAGTCCAATATTTCCGCATCATGCTGATATACCAAAAATGCATGATCCCAAACGTCAACGACTGCTCTTTTTGCGATGGCTTTTACGTCAGAGAAATCCATCACCATGCCATTTTCAGAGGCGTTTTCAAGGGTGATGATGTCGCCAGACAGGGTGATTTCAATGGCATAGCGGTGCCCATGCAAGTTTTTACATTGGCTTTTATGGCTTGGAATGCGATGCCCAGCGTCAAATTCTAGGCGGGTGGTAATTTGCATGGTGGTGACTTAATTGAGAGAGTATGGCAATTATACGCTGACTGTTAATTATTTTAAGCTAAGCGTAATTCAAAATTTTTAAAATGGCTTTTTCAAACTTAAGTGAGCTATGGCATTTTAAATGCATCTAGCCAAGTGATAAACTCTTCGAAAGACATGGGTTTTCCGTAGTAATAGCCTTGAATTTTCTCACAATTCATCTCTTTTAATATGTTGAGACAAGCTAAATCCTCAACACCTTCAGCAATCACCTCTTTACCCAAGCTATGGGCTAATTTAATGATGGATTTAACAATGGCCCTATCTTGAGTCGAGCTGGAGATATTCCGTACAAAGCTTTGATCAATTTTGACAATGTTGATTGGCATGTTGCGTAGACGTGCCATGGATGAATAACCTGTGCCGAAATCATCTAGAGCGAGTTTGCAGCCTAATTGAATAATTTGATCTAGTACCCGTGATACTTTTACCTCATCAACTAAAATGTCATTTTCAGTGATTTCAATCGTTAGGCTTTCAGCAGGAATGTTCCAAAGCACAATAGATTGTGAGAGTAGCTCAGGTAAATCTGAATCCAGTAAATCCACACTGCTTAAATTGATTGTCAGTGAAACATTGTGTTGATAGGTAGATGCTAATTCAGCGCAACGCTGACATGCATTATTGATTAACCAGCGTATAAATACTTTGCCGAAACCTTTTTTATAGATGACATCAAGTAACCTCGCAGGTGAGATTGATAGCCATTCTTGACTCTGCCAGCGCAATAACACTTCTGCACTTGTGCATCTACTAACTTCATCTAATAAAGATTGATCGTTAATCGTGACTATAGGCTGTAAGAACAGTGAAAGCTCGTTTTGCTGTAATGCTTCAATAATCGCTTTATCAAGAAGTTGTGAACTCATGAATGATGAGGAAATATTCTGGTCGTAGATTTTGATTTGTTCGTTCTTAATAGTCGCCTGATTTAAAGCCAATTTAGCGTACTCATAAAAAGAAATGGCGTTTGTTTGTATGTTGAAAGTGCTGATTGCGCCAAAATGTGGGTTTAGTATTAATGTTATATTTTCCAGCGGTAGTGCTGTCTCAAACGCATGCAAGAGTTTCGTTGCGATTAGGTTTAATTGAGTTGGCGATTTCAATGGGTTAATCAAAATCGCTAGATCTATGGCACCTACATGAAATAAGGTTGCGTCATCATTTAAGTGTTGCTGTATGGTATGCATAGCTGCAAGCATTAAATTAGTCGTGGCTGAGTTCTGTTGGGAAGCTTCGCCGTAGTTAATATTGAGATTGACTAATATCAAACCTAGATGTGTTTGCTCAGCTGGAATAGAGGGCTTCGATAAATCATTCTGCTGGATGTTACTTAAGCTCAGGTTAAGTAAGTTGAGTAACAAATGTTGATTTGGGAGACCGGTATCTAAATCAAAGTTTTGCACATAACTGAATTTATATAGTTCAAGCTGGTTTGTTACACGAGCAATAAGATGGGTGAGCAAGCTCTGAAATTGAGAATTTTTGCTAGATTTTAATTCTAAACAGCGCGCTAGCAGAAAGGCTGCATCTAAATTTGCGCCTAATTTATAATCGTTAAGCCAAGCAAGCAGAAAGTTGTTTATTTGTTGGTTTAGTTGAGACCAGCTTAATTTTTGTGGCCAACTGCTAATAGCGTGAGTTGTGTTTTTTAATACACTGTTGCCACCGTTATATGGTTCAGTTTTAACAAATTGTTCAAATACCAGAGAATTGAAAACATAGTCACCAGTGACATCAGAGGCTTTTAGGTTGTAACTAACCATCAACTGCAGCAGTAAGTTAGAATCTAATTGAATTTCAAAATTTTGATATAGCGTTGTTGTATTTGATTGGTGCGCGAGTTGTAATGTGATGTTGGTAAGGTTAGGCATAATAATTGTTAGCACTTAAACCATAACTGTCTGGTGGCAATCCCCTTACAATTTTATAAGGCTCGCCTGATGGCGTAAGTGGTGAGTTGATTAAATTAATAATCGCAGGAAATTCATTTCTAGTTTTGTCGGGATTAAGTAATATCATGACCCTAGGTAATAAGCGCCGCACGCTGTTTTGTTGAATCACGACGCCAACTTCACCTGAGTTGAGATCTACTAGTGAGCTTACCGGGTACATGCCTAGAAACTGTACTAGCTGGTCAATTAATACACCGTTAAATTTAAAGCCACGCAAAGAGTGAATTTCTTCTAAAGCGATTTGGTTGTAAACGCCTTTTGCATACACTTTGTTCGTGGTTAGTGCGCAATAAGTGTCTATTAGTCCAGCCATTTGACCGGTTAAACTAATCTGATTACCTGATAGTTTGTAAGGGTAGCCACTACCATCTATGCGTTCATGATGCTGTGAAACGGTTAGTATCACCGTGCTGGAAATATTTTCTGTAGCTTCTAATAAAGCAAGTGCATGTTCAACATGTTTTTTCAGAATTTCAAATTCATCATGCGTAATTTTGTCGTGCTTATGCAATAGTTCTGTAGGTATTTTTGCTTTGCCTATGTCTTGCAGTAATCCTGCTAAGCCTAAATCTTTTACTTGCTTTTTAGGTAAGGACATAAAGTTTGCCAATGCCATTAACGTAATTGAAACGCTCATTGCGTGGTTATATGAATAGTTATCGGTTTGCTTTAGCTTAGCTAACCACAGTAGCGCATCAGGGTTACGCTCTATGCTCTCCACCATGCCATCTAAAGCTTCATGAATTTTAGATAAATCAATTTCATGGTCAAGCGCTAGCGCTTCAAACATCTCTTTTGTTGCGAGTTGTGATTTTTCATAGATTGGGTAAATGGCCGCTATTTCATCTTCTACTGGCGGAGCTTCGTCAAAAATAGTGATTTTGTAACCATCGTGACGAACTTCATTTTTTGCTAAATCTGCCTTTACAGCATTTTTATCAATACTGGATTTGAGCTTTTTCTGCTTGCCACCCCAGCTAGTAAGCCCAGTAATGAAGTTAGAAAAATCAGTTTTAATCTGTGTGGCTAGCGTTGTATTTTCAGTAACTTTATCATCATTGATTTCAACAATTTTATTGTCGCTAATATACTGTACTTTAAATACGGCATCAGAATTGGTGGGGTTTGTTTCACCAGATAAAGCGGCTTGATTTCCAGAGTGTATTTCTTTAAGGATATCGAGGAATGAGAACTTAGCATTGGGTGCACCAAGCTTTGTAGATTTATTGATGGAGTTGCTAGTTCGTTTGCCAGTGTTAACGTCTATGGTTAGTCGATTAACAGAACCATCGTGCTTGATGGACACTTGTTCTTTGGCAGCTGCAGTGAAGTGGCGACCAACTGATACGGTTCGATCTATATAGACAAATTCACATAAAGATGCAATTGTAGTAATTTGCTCATCATCTTCAATAAGCAGGCCTTCAAGCATAAAAGGCGTACCCAGCCATGGCCTGTCCAGCTCACATACAAACATCCCAATTTCTAATAAGGATACTTGGGTTTTTTCGCGGCGAATGTCAGTCATTCAAAGGCACTTTTTAATGCTTCAGTTAATACATGCATTGTCATTTTTCTATTATATTGCAGGCTATTAATTTTGTTGAGTTTTTTACATCGTATTGACGTGGTTTTTGATTTCTTAAGTGATGGAAATCTATTTTCTGCATTTTTAAGATATTACAATGATGATTGCTGTTGGATTTCTAAACGCAGCATTTTATAAATAGCAAGTCTTTCAGGGGCTATTTTATGATGATCTACTGCCGATGTAATTGCACAGTCTGGCTCTTGTAAATGCTTACAATTATTAAATCTGCATTTACCTAGATATGGCCTGAATTCTATGAAAGCGTGCTCAAGTTCATCTGTACTAAGATGATGCAGTCCAAACTCTTGCAAGCCTGGCGAATCAATTAATTGGCTATGCTCATCAAGGTGGTATAAGTGTGCGGCAGTTGTGGTGTGTTTGCCGCTATCTAATACATGACTGACTTCGCGAGTGCGCACATCTTCATTGGGCAGAAGCGCATTAATGATGGTAGATTTTCCCATGCCAGACTGGCCAACTAAAATACTTGCTTCATTCTGCAAATAGGGCCTTAGTGTTGAAATATCTTCTTTTGCAGACAGAGAAAGCACGCGATAGCCTAAATCCGTGTAAAGCTTTAGTTTCTGCTTGGCATCGTCATTGTCAGCTAAGTCACATTTATTCAAAACAATCAGCGCTGTAATATTAGCGGCTTCCGCAGCAATCAGGCAACGATTGAGTAAAGCTTCGTAAAAGCTTGGTTGTGTGGCAAGTACAATAATAATCTGTGTGACATTTGCCGCTAACATTTTACTTTTGAAGGCATTACTACGATATAGCAAGGTCTTGCGTGGCAAGGTTGATTCAACAACACCTTCGTGTTTGTCTGTGAATTTTATGGTGACAACGTCTCCACAGGCTAAATCTGTTTTTTTTCCGCGCGTCACACAGCTGATGCGCTTTTTGTCGATTAACTCAACTTGAAACCGTTTGCCATAGGCAGCGACGACGGTGCCTATCATTGCAGAGTCATTTTTGGGAGAGGTTTGCTTGGTTGTTGCCGTTGGAGGAGTAGTCAAATTATTCAGTAAATTTATAATAGGTTTGGTTGAGGTATTTGGCGACATTGAGCTCTTCGTCTTCAAACCATTTGAGGCCAATCATGGTGTTGCAGTTACGTACTTGTGCAACTAAGCCTTTAGATGTTTTTACTTTGCGAAATTCACGCGTGTAAATGCTTGAGCCATCACTGCCGAAGCTTTCGGCATGGCAACTGACACAGTTCTTTGCGACCAGCGCCTTGCCCGCGTTAGCATCTGCTGATGCAAATGGTTCGGCAGATGCAATGCCACTTAGTAATATCAAACTGCCTATTAATAGCGATTTCATCACAATTCCCCAACAGCGTATCTTACGTTCAGCTAGTATACGCTGCTAATTTAGAAATTCTAATGCTAGCTGGTGGATGAGAGTCATAAAAAGCTGAATGTAATGGATCTGGCGTGAGCGTAGAGGCGTTATCACGATAAAGTTTAACTAATGCTTTAACTAAGTCTTTAGCGCTAGCGTGATTGGCGGCGTAGTCATCGGCCTCAAACTCGTTTTTACGTGAGTAGCTAGCCATCATCGGGCGTAGTAAAAATAAGAATATGGGCGATACCAACAAAAATAGAATTAAAGCCATGTAATTACTAATTTGCGTTACGCCTAAGCCTGTGTAGAACCATGGTTGATTGATCAACCAACCTAATAAAGCCAAACCTAAAAAGCTTATAGAAAATAGCATCACAATGCGCTTAATCACGTGATGGTGCTTAAAGTGACCTAGCTCATGTGCAAGTACCGCTTCGATTTCGTCTACATTTAATCTTTCGAGTAAAGTGTCAAAAAATACAACGCGTTTTGATGCGCCGAAGCCAGTAAAATAGGCGTTGCCATGACTGCTGCGTGATGAACCATCCATCACAAATAAGCCCTGTGATTTAAAGCCACATTTTGTGAGTAAGGCTTCTATGCGCTGTTTTAGATTTTCATCTTTTAATGGGGAGAATTTGTTAAATAATGGTGCAATATATGTTGGGTATACCGCCAACATCACAAGATTAAACACACTCCAGATCACCCATAGGTATAACCACCAGTACTGACCAGCACCTTGCATGAGCCACAAAGCAGCAAATAGAATAGGTGCGCCTAGTGCGAGACCAACCAAGCTATGTTTAATAAGGTCGCTAAAAAACATGGTAGGCGTCATCTTGTTAAAGCCGAACTTTTCATCGACAGCAAATGTTTTGTAATATTCAAAAGGCAGATCAATAACACTGCTGACCAACATGGCGCTACAAATGACCAAGGCACCACGAATAATCTCTTGCGATGGAAGCATGTTGCGCCAAATGTCATCGATCCATTGTAAACCACCGCCAAGGGTTAGTGCTGCTAGCAACAAAGCTTGCACCACGGTTTCAGTAATCACTAATTTTGTTTTAGCTGTGGAGTAATCAGCGGCTTTTTGATGTGCATCCAAAGCGATACTATCTTTAAAGGCTACTGGCACTTGATTGCGATTGGCTTGTACGTGGGCGATTTGTCTGCGCGCAAGCCAGATGCGAACTAGAGTCGTAGCAACGAGTAAGCTAACAAAAATGTAGGTAAGAATAGATGTTGGTGCAAAAGGCATGTGTTTTATTATCTCTAATTGTTGAGTAACTGTAATTGATACTTCGATAAGTGTAATCGTTAAGTTAAATAAGTTAATATATTGGTATTGTGAAGCATTTTCTTGGTGTTAGTTCATCAAGTTTGCTTAATAACTTAAATTTTAATGGAAATCATGATGGCCGAATCAACCAGCAGTACTAATCAGAATAATTTAATTTGGCTTGATATGGAAATGAGTGGCTTATTGCCAGATTCAGACCGTATTTTAGAACTCGCTGCAGTTGTTACCGATGCAGACTTGAACGTATTAGGCGAGTCGCCAGTGTTTGTAATTCATCAAAGTGATGCAGTTTTAGACGGTATGGATGCATGGAACAAAGGCGCACATGGTCGTTCTGGTTTAATTGAAAAGGTGAAAGCTTCTACTTTAGATGAGTCTGAAGCCACCTTGCAAATGATCGCGTTTTTAAAGCAGTTCGTACCAGCTAATAAGTCACCTATGTGTGGCAACTCAATCTGTCAGGATAGGCGCTTTATGGCGCGCTATATGCCAGATTTGGAGAGCTATTTTCACTACCGTAATTTGGACGTCAGTGTATTTAAAGAACTCGCACGCCGTTGGAAGCCAGAAATCTACTCAGGATTTAAAAAAGCCAGCAAGCACGAAGCGTTGGCAGACATTTATGAGTCTATCGATGAACTAAAATATTATCGTGAGCACTTTATCGTTAAGTAGCAACTAGTAACGACAAAGGCAAAAAAAAGAGGGCGTCTATCAAGACGCCCTAGAGGGAGGAGAAACTAGCTTTGGAGAAGCTTAGTATTAGTAAAGCATTTAGCATGCCAAGTTTCTCGCCTCATTTAATTTAACTATATTTTATTCAATTCCAAGCAATTTTTTATATTCAGCCAAATATTCTAAAGCGCTTTTATCCCAGCTTAAATTCTGTTGCATGCCGTTTTTTTGGATTTGTTGCCAAGCTTTTGTATCGTTATTGAATACATTTAAGGCTTGTTTAATACAGCTTAGCAAGCTAGCAGGGCTTGCTTCACTCATCACAAAACCATTCGCCGTTTTGTTTTTAAACGTGATGATATTCGTATCAACCACTGAATCCGCCAACCCACCAGTCGCGTTAACGATAGGCGGCGTGCCATATGCCAGCCCGTACAGCTGATTTAGCCCGCAAGGTTCAAAGCGTGATGGCATGATGAACATATCAGCCCCAGCCATGATTTGGTGTGATAACTGCTCGTTATAACCAATAGTGACGCTGACTTTATTGGGGTTGTCATTAGCGAGGTGGCGGAAGGCGTTTTCAAGCGAGCTTTCACCGCTCCCCAATAAGGCTAATTGGCAACCAGAGTCCACCAATTTCTGCACGATAGGCACTAGCATATCCAAGCCTTTTTGATGTGTTAGGCGACTGACTACGCCTAATAATGGTGCATTTGCATCAATTTGAAGCCCAAGTCTTTGCTGCAACGCATTTTTAACCTCTTTTTTACCCGCTAATTTACTTGCGCTATAATTTTTGGCGAGATGAAAATCTGTTTCTGGGTTCCACTCATCAGTTTCAATGCCGTTCAGAATACCTTTCAGCTCATTGCTGCGCTTGCTGAGTAAGCCTTCCAAGCCGAAGCCGAACTCTGCTGTCTGAATTTCTTTTGCATAGCTTGGGCTAACTGTTGTAATAGCATCCGCATAAAAGATACCTGCTTTTAAGAAAGATAACTGACCATGATATTCAAAGCCTTCCACTGCAAAATTACCATGAGGTAAAGCTAACGTAGTTAGCCAGCCTGGCGCGTAGCAGCCTTGAAATGCCATATTGTGTAGGCTGATGATGGACTTCGCAGAAGTATGCTCTACCAGCTTCATGTAGGCTGGTGTTAAGCCTGTTTGCCAGTCGTTGCAATGCACAATGTCAGGTCGCCATTCAGGAATGGGACTGTTTGGCCCGCTAATCACCGCAGCTGCTTTTGATAATATGCCAAAGCGTACGGGGTTATCTAACCACTCCTGTCCAGTCGCATCTACATAAGGACCGCCTTCGCGTTCATATAATCCTGCCGCTTTTATCACCATCACTTTGATGTCAGTGTCTAGAATTGTTCCCATCATGAGTTCAGCATTTTCGATGACGGGTAAATTTTTCAGTGTAGCGAGGTGATGTAAGTCGTCCAGCTGCTTTAAGACTGAGGGATAGCCTGGCACCAAAATGCGTACATCAACACTTAGATTCTGCAGCGCGGAAGGTAGTGAGCCGCTTACATCGGCTAAGCCGCCAGTTTTTATTAGAGGGAATACTTCAGATGTGACGAATAAAACGCGCAAAATATACTTTCTGCATAATGACATTGATGCATTATTATATTGTATAAATTAATGGCTATAACATTGTTTCAGGGGTGAGCATGGGATTTAACGGATTTTTAGCGGTTGGTACTGGTGCTGCCATTGGTGCGTGGATGCGTTGGGGCTTAAGTGTGATGCTTAACACAAGTTTTCCAGCATTACCATTAGGCACCTTGGTGGCAAATTTGGTGGGAGGTTATCTTATTGGTTTATTCATGGGAGTTTCTGTACTTTCGTCAACATTAGCCCCAGAAGTTAGGCTTTTCTTGGTGACTGGCTTACTAGGAGGCCTAACAACTTTCTCTACTTTTTCTTCTGAAGCCGTGACTATGTTGACTAGGGGGCAATACGCTTGGGCGACAACGCATATATTAGTTCATGTGTTGGGTTCGTTAGCCATGACAGGTTTAGGTTTATACACTGTGCAAATCATACGCAGTTAGTCTTTGGTAACACTATAATAAACCTTAGTAAAATTGAGTCTCAAACAAAAAAGCCCTGAAGAATCAGGGCTTTTTTGTTGCTAGGTTTTCACCTTAATACATTTTTAATACTATTTATTTTGTGTTTCCACCATTACTAAAGGCTCTGCGCTTGCATCTACTGTAGCATTTTTCTGCCAATTTGCCGCTTTGCGTGGTGCCTTTGGCTTAACTTCTTCAACAGTTACTGCTTTTGGTGCATCGGCTTTCGTTTCTACCAATTGTAAACCTGCCGCAGCTAAGTCAACTGGTTTCGCTTCAGTTTTTGGTTTGCGTGGGCGAGCAGGGCGCTTGTTGTCAGCTTTTGCTGGAGCAGCTTC
This sequence comes from Methylotenera versatilis 301, assembly GCF_000093025.1. GTDB lineage: Bacteria > Pseudomonadota > Gammaproteobacteria > Burkholderiales > Methylophilaceae > Methylotenera > Methylotenera versatilis. The sequence continues at coordinate 1,686,657 of NC_014207.1, read as the reverse complement.
TGTCGCCACAGCAGGTGCAGCTTCGCCAGCTACTTCGTTAGTAGCTTCAGCTTTCACTACTGGTGCTTTAACTGCTTTAGGTTTCTTGTTGTTTGCTTTAGGCGCTTCGCTCGCTTTAGTCTCTACAACTGGTGTAGTACTCTCGCTTGCTGTGTTTTCAATAGAAACGGTTACTGCCTGCGCTTTTGGTTTAGCTTGCTCTACTGGTTTGGTTTGTTCCGCAGTATTGTTTGTATCCGTGACTACCACTTCAGCACTTACGTTTGGCTGATTGGCACTCATTTCCTCATTTGGAACGAACGGACGATTTGCATCACGTGCCACTGTATCATCACGGTCACGACGTCCACGACGGTTGTTGCGATTACGTCGGCTGCCAGTGCGCTCAGCAGTTTGCTCAGCTGTTACATTCGTAGCTGGTGCATTGTTTGCAGCGGCTTCAGGCGTAACATTAGCAGGCTGATTATTATTGCGTGGTTTGTCATTGCGGTTCTGATCAGGACGCGCTTGCTCGTTTTTAGCTTGTTGAGGTTTTTGTTGGCGTGGTTCTTGTGGCTTAGCATCAGCAGGACGCGCATTTTCGTTCGGGCGATTAGCACGATTCACGTCCTTCTCTGGACGATCGCCACGGTTACGTTCGTTACGGTTGCGATTGTTACGGTTGCGGTTGTTTCGGTTATTTTCGCGACGTGTATCTTCTGCTTTTTCAGCTTCAGTTTTAGGTGCTTCTACTGCTGTAGGAGTAGAAACAAAGAAGTTTTTAATTTTTGCAAAGAATGACAGTTTAGGCGCTGCAACAACTTCAGCTTCTTTTTCAGCTACAATCGGCGCAGGTGCTGCAGGCGTAATGCCTTTCACTGCAGCAACTGGTCTTACCGCTTTGGCGGTTTCTTCTGCAGTTGGAATGAATGTAGTTTCAGCTGGCATTTCTACTAGTTTGTAGCTTGCACGATTCGTTTCTTCATTCACATCATCATGCTTGATACGCACGATATTGTAGTTAGGCGTTTCAAGGTGAATGTTAGGAATCAAAACTACTTCTACGCCCATGCGTTGTTCAATTTTGTGAATGTCAGCACGTTTTTCGTTGAGTAAGAATGTAGCCACTTCAACAGGTAATTGCACCTGAATAATAGCGCTGTTTTCTTTCATCGCATCTTCTTGCGTAATACGCAAAATGTGCAATGCAGTTGATTCAATACCGCGGATATGACCAGTGCCGCTACAACGTGGGCAAGGGATGTGGTTAGTTTCACCTAAGCTAGGACGTAAGCGTTGACGTGATAACTCTAATAAACCAAAACGTGAAATTTTACCTGTCTGCACGCGTGCACGGTCAACATGTAAGGCATCACGTAAAGCGTTTTCAACTTCACGCTGATTGCGCTGACTTTCCATATCGATAAAGTCAATCACAACCAAGCCACCTAAGTCGCGTAAACGTAATTGACGAGCCACTTCTTCAGCCGCTTCAATATTGGTGTTGAAAGCAGTATGTTCAATATCACTACCGCGAGTTGCGCGGCCTGAGTTAACGTCCACTGAAACCAAAGCTTCCGTGTGGTCGATCACAATTGCGCCACCTGAAGGCAAGCGCACCTCACGTGCAAAAGCAGATTCAATTTGATGCTCAATTTGAAAACGCGTGAACAGTGGAATTTCATCTTGATACAATTTTACACGATTCACATTGCCTGGCATCACGTGGTTCATGAACTGTACAGCTTGTTCGTGAATGTCCGGTGTATCAATCAAGATTTCACCAATGTCAGAGCTAAAGTAATCGCGAATAGCGCGAATCACTAAGCTGCCTTCTTGGTAGATTAGATAAGCACCCGCTTGCATGGCAGACGCGCCATCAATGGCTGTCCATAATTGCGTAAGGTAGTTTAAATCCCACTGCAATTCTTCAGCGTTGCGACCAATACCAGCGGTACGAGCAATAATACTCATGCCTTTTGGTACTTCTAACTGAGCTAATACATCACGTAGCTCGTCACGGTCTTCACCTTCGATGCGGCGTGAAACACCACCGCCACGAGGGTTGTTTGGCATTAACACTAAGTAACGACCAGCAAGCGAGATAAATGTTGTCAGCGCAGCACCTTTGTTGCCGCGCTCGTCTTTATCAACTTGAACGATAAGTTCTTGACCTTCTTTTAATGCATCTTGAATGCGCGATTTGCCATCTGCGCCTTCTTTATAGTAGCTGCGCGCTACTTCTTTGAATGGTAAAAAGCCGTGTCTATCCATACCGTAATCGACAAAGGCCGCTTCTAATGATGGTTCGATACGTGTGATAACACCTTTGTAAATATTGCTTTTACGTTGCTCTTTACCAGCGTGTTCGATATCTAAATCGATAAGTTTTTGACCATCTACAATCGCAACGCGTAACTCTTCAGATTGCGTTGCATTAAATAACATGCGTTTCATTGTTTGCTCCTGTTAGGCTCAGGTGGCAGACTCAATGCTTATGAGTAAGCAATTGATATTGAAGGCTAATTAAGGTGAAGTGCCAGAGATGCTGGCCGAGATACTGAAGGCGCATTGCGCAAATGTGAAATTTAACGATTTAAATTCAGAGCATGTGACAAGTGTCGCTGTGCTCTTAAAAGCGCTCAAGAAATGATACTTAAAGCTATCGCTTAAAAGTATGGCTAAGTGTGCGACTTACCTCGGTAAGTTTACAGAGTTAACCTCATTTTTTAATGGCTTGTTTTAATTGAGTAAATCAAATTAAAACTGGTTTATTGTTCGTTAAATTAAACTAATTATTGAAATTTACGCCTGTTGAGGCTTAAATTCGTTAAAATTCTGTCTTCAGTAAATGCAAATTTAGCAAATTGCTAAATTTAACTTTTCCCTTAAGTCGCGCTTTATGTTTATTTGTCTGCGGCGGCTTGAGCGCTATTTTACTTGCTGCTACTTTATAATATGGCGAGCGGCGTTAACCAAGTGTCTGTTTTACTTTTAATTACATAAGCTTGCGTTTTTATAAAGCGCTTTTCTAAGTAATTGAGAGTATTCTTTATTACCAATTAATTTTAACCTTAATTGATAATCGTGTAAGTATAGGCTACTACAAACATTTAAGCAAAGTATGAACAATATAACACCACAAAATCAGCAGCATAGTATTGATAAGTTAAAGAATAAGGTAAGTGAATTAGCTGCAGCTTTTCTTACAGTTGATGAGGCAAGTGAAGGTCAGCGCGTTGATAATTTTTTGACCAAAACTCTCAAAGGCGTACCAAAAAGCCATGTCTATAGAATTTTGCGCAGTGGCGAAGTGCGCGTTAATAAAAAGCGCATCGATGCCGATTTTCGTTTAACCATCGGTGATGTGGTTAGAGTTCCACCAATAAGAGCAACGATTGTTGAGCATGTTGAGACAGCCGTACCTGCGGTTTCTAAATTTGAAAATACCATTATTTATGAAGATGACGCGATCTTAGTCATTGATAAGCCAGCTGGTTTTGCAGTGCACGGTGGCAGCGGGGTGAGTCGCGGTGTCATTGAGCAGATGCGTTTAGAGCGTCCGAAAGCCAAGTTCTTGGAGTTGGTGCACAGGTTAGACCGTGAAACTTCTGGCGTGTTGATGCTGGCTAAAAAACGTAGCGCGCTAGTTGCTTTGCATGAGGCGATTCGTAACAACCAAACAGATAAGCGCTATTTAATGCTGGTTCGCGGTGAATGGCTAGAGGCAAAAAAACGTGTGGTATTAGATTTGCAGAAATATTTATTACCCAATGGTGAGCGTCGTGTAAACGTAGTGACCGATGTTTCAAAAGACAAATATAATGAACGCCAAACTTCAGAAACGATGTTTAAGTTGTTGAAGAACTATAGTCATCCAGTGTTAGGTAAATTCAGCTTGCTTGAGGCGCAATTGGTGACAGGGCGCACCCATCAGTTGCGAGTTCAATTGGCGCATTTGGGATTTCAGATTGTGGGCGATGATAAATATGGCGATTTTGCGGTGAATAAGTCATTAGTGAAAAGTGGCTTAAAACGTATGTTTTTACATTCATCTGTCACAAAAATTCGCCATCCTTTGACAAACGATAAGCTTGAGTTAGTCGCGCCTTTGCCGCCTGAGTTGAGTAAGTTTTTAGTAAAATTAGAGTCTTAAATGTGAGAAAGAGTAAGTTTGAATGACAAAGCAGTTTGATTTAATTGTGTGGGATTGGGATGGTACTTTAGCAGATTCTACAGGGATGATTACTAATGCACTTTTAAAGGCTGCAGAACAAGTAGGGCTACCAGCGCTAACACCGCAAACTGCAAGCAATATCATAGGGCTTGGCTTGCGTGAATCTATTCAGACCTTGTATGGTGATATCCCAGCAGAACAGGCACAGGCGCTCGCAACGCAGTACACGACAAATTACTATGCAGGTGAAAGTGAGATTCCTCTATTTACTGGCGCGGCTGACACCATCAAGGCGCTGAATAAACGTGGATTTAAATTGGCGGTTGCTACTGGTAAAGGTCGGCGAGGGCTTAATCTAGCGTTAGAGCATAGCGGTTTAGTTAAATACTTTCATTCTACCCGTACCGTTGATGAGTGTTTTTCTAAGCCACATCCACAAATGTTAGATGAGTTGATGGAGTATTTGGTGGTCATGCCTGAGCGCACATTGATGATCGGCGATACCAGTTATGATTTACAAATGGCGCAAAATGCAGGTGTTCGTTCGGTTGGTGTGACTTACGGTGCTCAAGCTGCCACGCAATGGCAGCATCTTAATCCCATGCAGCAGTTTTCTGATTTTTCTGAGTTAAGTACATGGCTGCTAGAACATGCTTAATCCATTGATATGATGCAAGTGATATGACACAAAATACCATTACTTTAAAAAGTGAAGTGCTAGAAGATGGCGCTAAAGGGGTCAGGTTTCCTTTACCAATGTTAGGTGAGTTTGCCACAGGTTTTGTAGTGCGTTTTCATGGAAAGCCTTATGCCTATGTTAACCAGTGTGCACATGTGCCAATAGAATTAGACTGGAATGAAGGTGATTTTTTTACAACTCAAAAAGATTATTTGATTTGCTCTACGCACGGTGCGCATTACCGACCAGATAATGGCTTTTGTGTGATGGGGCCATGTAAAGGTAAAAGTTTAAAAGCAATACAAGTGACTGAACAAAACCAAGAAATATTAATCAATCTAGATTCAATTAAGTAGTATTCATTTAGAAACACTAAGGAAAGCTAATAATGTCAGAAGATAGTCAACAAAATACACCAATCAACAACTCAAAGTCAGATGATACAAAATGGCAGCGTGATGCGATTGAGAAACTTGCCAGCTCTGCGTTGACGGAACAAAGAACAGCGCGCCGTTGGAGTATTTTCTTCAAAGGGCTCATGTTTGCATATTTATTTATCATCCTATTTTTAGCGATGGGTTGGTTAGGTGGCGGAAAGAGTAGCACTGGCTCGCATACAGCGTTGATTGAAGTGGCTGGTGTGATTGAAGCGGGTGGTGCGGTTAACGCAGATTCGTTTATGAGCAGCCTTCATGATGCTTATGATGATAAAAATACTAAAGGTATTATTTTACGTATCAATAGCCCAGGTGGCAGCCCAGTACAAGCAGGCATTATTAATGATGAAATTAAACGCCAAAAGAAATTGCATCCTAAAATACCTGTTTATGCAGTAGTTGAGGATATTTGCGCATCTGGTGGCTATTACATTGCGGCGGCGGCTGATAAGATTTATGTGGATAAAGCCAGTATTGTCGGCTCAATCGGTGTATTGATGGATGGTTATGGTTTTACAGAAGTCATGAAAAAAGTAGGCGTTGAACGCCGCTTGTTGACGGCTGGTGAAAACAAAGCGATGCTAGATCCATTTTCACCAGTGAATCCAAAGCATCAAGCTTTAGCGCAGGCTATGTTAAATGAAATCCATGAGCAATTTAAAACGGTGGTGCGTCAAGGTCGTGGGAGTCGTTTAAAAGAAACACCAGAAACCTTTAGCGGGTTATTCTGGAGCGGCGAAGAAAGTATTAAGATGGGTCTAGCTGACGCACTTGGTAGTGCAGATTATGTTGCTAGAGACGTCATCAAAGAAGAAAAGATAGTAGACTTTACCTCTCAGGAAGACTTTACAAGCCGCATCGCTAAACGCATAGGTGCAAGCATGGCAAAAGCAGTTGGAGTTGATGTGCTGACAAAAGGCATACAGCTGCGATAAATACTGATTTTGTAGAGGCATAATCTATTATGCTCGAATGTCATGTAAGGATGAATAAATTCACACTTACATGACTTATCTATCAAAAAAGCTTGTTAGCTACAGCTAAAAAGCCAGTACCCGTAAGACCTTGTTCTACCTCTTGCTTGGCGCTAATGCTGGCTTCAAGCATGTTTTAATCTGAGTTTATTTAGTATACAGCTTGAATATTTTGCTTTATAGTTGTTTGGGTTCGCTACTCAAAGATAATTGAATATTAAAGTGTTTATGGTCAAGTTGCGCACCCTCATCAATTTTATAATAACCTTAGTTACTTGCATTGTAGCTATTCAATTCAGCATTCAATCTGCGTACGCAAATCCAGAGCATCTTCATGGTACTTGGCAATTAATTCATCCTTATTCAGTTGATAATAACAAGGCGGATTTCCTTGATAATCCTTTAAAGTCAATAGGGACTGAAGTTGATGGCGTTGACCTTACGGGTGGACATTATCTTTATATCGCTTCAATTGATATCGCAAAGTACGATGAGTACGTGCTGGATTTTAAAAATACCAGCACTATAGGCAAATTCAGACATCAGGTATTTAATGATAAAAACCAACTGATACATACCCTGGAAGGCGGCATTGAAAACACCGATAGTAATCCTTATTTTTTAAGACATGGACGCGATATAACCTTAGCACCTGGGCATTACACCTTGGCGACTGAGCTTATTTCGGCTAATTTTTTAGCGATTCCAGAGCCATATATTGATGATAGGGCACATTATCAAGTTGCAATTAAATTGGGTAATGCCATTACTTTATTTGGTCTGGGCATATTTTTTGGTTTAGGTATTTATTACGCAACCTTGGCGACAAGCCGCAATCGCTGGGCAGAGGCGATGTACGCTAGTTTTATTCTAGGTAATTTCATCTTTAATTGTGCGTCGCTGTTGGTTTTTTCAGACATTCTAGGCATTCATTCTATTTATTTAGTCTCCATGCCTGTGCTGCTATCAAATATTGCCTATGTACTTTTTGTGATGCACCTGTTAGAAATTAAAAAGAACATACACAAACGCTTGTATTGGGCGGGTGTTAGCCTCATTGCAATCATGTCGTTATTTTTAGGTTTGGCAATCGGTTATCCTAATTGGGCTTTAGAGCTTTGTCGCTATGGCGTTGCATTGTTTTTAAGTTACGGCTTGATTGCGGCCATCACACAAACCCTTAATAAAAATGCCACTGCAAAGCGCTATTTAGTTGCTATTAGTATCTTTTTTATATCGGGTTTGGTGGCTATTAGCCTTAGTAAAATTAATAGCGAATTTACCTATTATATTGAGCACATTGGTTTAGTCAGCGTAGCTATTGAGGTTATTTTACTGGCGCTTGTACTTTCATTCCAATTTTCTGATCTGCATGCAGATAAACAAAAGGCATTAGAAGAACGCGATGCAAGCTATAAAACTGCGTACTCAGATGCCTTGACTGATTTGCCAAATCGCCACGCCTTAACCAAAGATATCGTGTATTTGCCTGTGCATGGCAGCTTGAGTATTGTCGACTTAGATGGCTTAAAGTTTTATAACGATACTTATGGGCATGTGCGCGGTGATGAATTATTGATGAGTTTTGCTAATTGCTATCAAGAGAGCCTAGGCGAGACGTTTAAACTGTATCGCATTGGTGGTGATGAGTTTGCGGTGCTAAGCCATGATGGCGAGGTACCTCAGGTTGAGAGTGCACTAGATGAAGCGCTGACCAACATGAAAGCAATTGGATTTGAATTTGCAGGTGCCAGTGCAGGCTCTGCGCATAGTTACGAGGTTGATAACATTGCCAGCCTTATGCGTTTATCTGATGAGCGCATGTATGAATGTAAACGATTACGCAAGCTTGAGAGAGAACATACGAGGGTAGCTTCAATTTAATCGATCATCATAGCGAAGTATTGTGACTTAAAATATTTTTTAATCTTGATGAGCGTGGGAAAAATAAGACAAATACTTAAAACTCGCATTACCACTGTTTGCTGAGCATACAGTGTATAAAAAATCCCTCGTTACGCACTTCAGCATTATTGCCAAATAATGGGCTGTCGTAAGTCACTTTTTTAGGTAATAAAAACTCAATACCGCTGGTGAGTTTCCAGGTTTCATCTAGCTTGTGGGCAAAACCCAGCGTAATGTGGTCTTCTAAAGTGGCGGCTAGCAAAGCGCTAGAATTGTTCTTTGGTACTGGATTTTTGCCGTGGTTGTAGCCCGCATATAAGGTGGTATTGTCATTGTATGTGTAAGCGGCACCTAGCGCGTATACTAATTGGTTGTGCCAATCTTGCGGTCTGACATCCACCATTACTGAGGGTGCAAACGTGCTTGAAGTATCGCTCCATTTAGTCGTTACATCGTTAATCGCGTCTGCCCAGTTAATCCAATCAATTTTTGCGGATAGTAATAAATCCTTATGGGGTTTAAAGGCTGCACCAATGGCTACCTCGCGCGGTAGCGCAAATCCTTTAATGCTAAGTTCGTTATATTTAACAATGCCAAGCGTTCCAAAGTTAAATTTAGCAGTGCCGCCAGTGAGTGGTAATTCGGTTTTTTCGGTATAGCTTGCACCTAGAGTCCATTGTTCGTTCAATTTATATTGAGCGCCTAGCTTAAAGCCAAAGCGGATGGTGTCTGCACCTTTATTTTCAAAGCCGGCAAAACCTGGTGCTGGGGGTGTATCGTAAAAAAACTTTTGCTCAATGCTGGCGTAAATTAAGCTAACTGAGCCGCCTATTGAAAGATTGTCAGTCACTTGGCAGCCAAGCCCTGGCGTCACTTTTGCAATACCAAACAGTGAGCTCATTTCGTCATCAGTACCAAATGGTGTTTTGATATGCTTATACACTGCACCTGCGCCACCTTGCGAGAAAAACCCAATGCCAGCAGTACATGGCAAGCTTTCAAGTTGTTGCGCGTAACCGCCGCCTGCAAGCAAGACATAACGATTGTCCGCTTGTTGGTCGTTTAACGCATCTTTGTGAGCTAAATCGGTGGTGCGTAGCAGCGAACCATAACCATCAAATAGCTTGCCTTTGATTTGCGCCAAGCCTGCTGGGTTGGTGTTTAACGCGCTGGTGTCACGTGCAACGGCGGTATCTGCACCACCCATGAGGGTTGACTCTGCGCCGTAGCCAATTAAATTGATGCCATTTGTAGCGTTACTTTGTGTAGTAATAGATAGCCCACAAAGTATCAATGCACTAATATTGAAGCGTTTCATCTTATTGTTATTTTCCTAATTTGTAACGCTATGCATGTTTTTTATATCAATAGGCTTATTTCTCTTACGAAATGGCCTTGCTCTACTTTAATCTTTAACGACAATATTCTTGTAATCTGCAGGTACTGGTGGATACTTTAATTTCATATTTTTAAGTGCATCGAGTAAGAGCCTAGAAATCAGCAGGTTGCGATTGGTTTTTGAATCGGCTGGTATCACATACCACGGGGCATAATCTGTAGATGTTGCTTTAATCGCTTGCTCGTAAGCTTGCATGTATTGTGGCCAAAGTTCACGTTCTTTTAAATCACCTGGGTTGAATTTCCATGTTTTGGTTGGGTCTGCAAGCCGTTCTTGCATGCGGGCTTTTTGCTCCTCTTTAGAGATATTTAAAAAGCATTTAATAATGATGGTGCCAGTTTCAGCAAGTAAGCGCTCAAAGTCATTGATTTGTGCATAGCGACGTTCACATTCTACATCGTCAATCCAATCGTGCACCTTTACTATCAACACATCTTCATAATGACTGCGATTAAAAATGACCAGTTCGCCTCCTTTAGGCGCAACTTGGTGTACACGCCACAAGTAATCATGAGCAAGCTCTTCGCTGCTTGGTGTTTTGAAACTTGCCAAACGTATGCCGAGCGGATCGCACTCTCTAAACACATGGCGAACGGTACCATCTTTACCGCTAGCATCCATGCCTTGCAATATCAGTAAAACTTTACGTTTACCTTCAGCATGCAAAATATCTTGTAGGGCATTTATTTCCGTGGCGAGTTGTGTGAGTTCAATAGAGTCTTGCTCTTTCGTTTTTGAGCGTTCACTTTTATCGTTTGGATTGTGGTTTTTGAACGAGAATTTTTTTGAGTTAACGCGATATTGATCAAAGTTTGCCATCAAGAAGCTTTCTAAAGTTTTGCAAATGAAACAACATTGATTCTATATGTAAAAAAGCCCAGCTAACTGATTAGTTGGGCTTTTTATTATTTCAAGGTACGTTGTAAAACAATTGTGATTATTTACGTGCTTTGGTGTAGTTAATCAAACCATTGGTTGAGCTATCAAAGTTGCTGATTTTGTCTTCATTCGTTAATAAAGGCAGAATCTCTTGGGCAATTTGTTTGCCGTATTCTACGCCCCATTGATCGTAGCTGTTGATGTCCCAAATCATGCCTTGCACGAATATTTTGTGTTCATACAAAGCAATGAGTTTGCCTAATGTGTTTGGCGTGAGTTTATCAAACATGATTGAGGTGCTAGGGCGGTTGCCTTCAAACACTTTGTGCGGCAATAGTTTTTCTAGCGCTTCACCACTCATACCTTGTTTTTCAAGTTCAACACGGGCTTCTTCCGAAGTTTTTCCTAGCATTAACGATTGTGTTTGCGCCAAGAAGTTAGCCAGTAAAATCTTGTGATGAGCATAGCCATGTTTACCAATCGCATAATGACTATGTACTGGCATCAAAAAGTCACACGGAACAATTTGAGTGCCTTGATGAATGAGTTGATAAAACGCATGCTGACCATTGGTGCCAGCTTCACCCCAAATGACAGGGCCAGTTTTGTACTTTACACGGCTACCATCACGGCAAATGAATTTACCATTACTTTCCATGTCAGCTTGCTGTAAATATGCTGGGAAGCGAGCCATACCTTGATCGTAAGGTAATATTGCGTTGGTATCCACATGGAAGAAGTTGTTATACCAAACGCCAATCAGCGCCATAATAACTGGCATGTTTTGCTCTAAAGGTGCAGTTTTGAAGTGGTTATCCATTTCATGTGCACCGTTAAGCAATGCTTCGAAATTATCCATGCCAACGTACAAGGCGATTGATAAGCCGATTGCAGACCATAGTGAGTAGCGACCGCCTACCCAATCCCAAAATGCAAACATATTGGCAATATCGATACCAAACTCTTGTACGGCTTTTGCATTGGTTGAAAGGGCAACAAAGTGTTTTGCTACATGTGTATTATCTTGCGCTGCTGATAAAAACCAAGTGCGCGCTGACATGGCATTAGTCATGGTTTCTTGCGTGGTAAATGTTTTTGAAGCCACAATGAATAGGGTAGTTTCAGGATTACATTTTTCCAAAGCGCGCATTAAGTGGGCGCCATCGATATTTGATACAAAATGTACTTGTAAGTCAGGGCTAGCGTATGGTTTAAGGGCATCACAAACCATGACTGGACCAAGATCAGAGCCGCCAATGCCGATGTTAACAATATCGGTGATGCGCTTGCCTGTGTAGCCAAGCCATGAGCCATTGCGTACTTTGTCTGAAAATTGACGCATTTGCGCGAGCACTGCGTTAACCTCGGGCATTACGTCTTTACCATCAACTAACACCGGTGTATTGCTGCGGTTACGAAGTGCGGTATGTAGTACCGCACGATTTTCCGTAATATTGATTTTTTCACCAGCAAACATTCGATCACGCCAGTTCTCGATATTTGCTTCGCGTGCTAATTGCATCAGCAAAGGTAGCGTTTCTTCATTGATACGGTGTTTGGAGAAATCAAACAATATATCGGTAAACTTAAGGCTGTATTTATCAAAACGATTCGCATCGTTTGCAAATAAATCGCGCATATGTGTTGAAGCAATTGATTGTTGATGTAGGCAAAGTTTTTGCCATACTGGTAGTGTCGTTAATGCAGCCATTTTGTAAAATTACTTTAAGTTTGATGTTGAAAAAATTAGTTTAATTGTAAAACGATACCTGCTAAAGGTGGCAATGTGATGACAAGTGATTGTTGATGATTCATCCAAGCAACATTTTCTGTATGCAAGCCAGAGCCATTACCTTGATTGCTACCGCCATAGCAACCAGCGTCACTGTTAAAAATCTCATGATAATTACCCGCTTGCGGTACGCCAATGCGATATGCATTTCGCAACACAGGTGTAAAATTCAGCACTATTATAACAAAACTATTGTCTAAACCCCGTCGAATATAGCTAACTATTGATTGATCGCTGTCATGACAGTCTATCCATTCAAAGCCTTGCACTTCAAAATCAAGCGCATGCAATGCATTGACGTCCTTATAAATTTTATTTAAATCAGTTGTTGCTTGCTTAACACCTTGATGCCATTGATGACCTTCATAGTCTTTGCCTAGCAAGTGCCAATCAAGGCTACTGTTGACATTCCACTCACGTCCTTGACCAAATTCATTACCCATGAAATTGAGTTTTTTACCAGGGGTTGTCATTTGATAAGTAATCAACAGACGCAAATTGGCAAATTTTTGCCATGCGTCGCCGGGCATTTTGTCTAACAGCGAATGTTTACCGTGTACTACTTCATCATGTGAGAAGGGCAGCACAAAGTTTTCAGAATAGGCGTACAGCTGACCAAAAGTCAGCATGTCGTGATAATAACGTCTGTGTACTGGGTCATGCTCGATATATGAAAGGGTGTCATTCATCCATCCCATATTCCATTTCATGTTGAAGCCCAAACCACCTAAGTACACTGGGCGAGATACGCCAGGCCATGCGGTAGATTCTTCAGCGATAGTTAGAACGCCAGCAAAGTCTTCGCCAACCATGACATTGAGTTGTTTTAGGAAGTCGATAACATCTAGATTTTCTCGCCCACCAAATTTGTTTGGCAACCATTCACCTGCTTTACGTGAGTAATCTAGATATAGCATTGAGGCTACAGCATCTACGCGTAAACCATCTATATGGAATTCAGACAGCCAGAAATAAGCGTTAGACATCAAAAAGTTACGCACTTCATTGCGGCCGTAATTGAAAATCAACGTTCCCCAGTCTTGGTGTTCACCTAGACGTGGATCTTCGTGCTCATATAGCGCAGTGCCATCGAACCTTGCTAATGCCCAATCATCTTTTGGAAAATGACCCGGCACCCAATCTAAAATCACGCCAATATTGGCTTGATGAAATGCATCAATCAAAAAGCGTAAATCATCTGGTGAGCCAAATCGGTTAGTCACGCCAAAATAACCTGTCGTTTGATAACCCCAAGACTCTGTGAGCGGGTGCTCTGAAATTGGCATCAATTCAACGTGGGTGTAGCCCATTTCAGTGACGTAAGGTACCAGCGTATTTGCGAGTTCACGATACGTTAAAAAATGACCTTGTTCGTTACGCTGCCATGAACCGAGATGCACCTCATAGCAGTTGAATGGTGCATGCAGCCAATCACGTTTTTGACGTGCATCTAGCCAGTTTTTATCTTGCCATTGATGCTGACTCGTGCTGATTTTTGCAGCAGTTCCTGGGCGTGGCTCAAACTCAAAACCATAGGGGTCAGTTTTAGCTAAAATGTGACCAGTGTGACGATTGCGAATTTCAAATTTATAGGTGTCATTCGTTGTTAAATGTGGGATAAAAATATCCCAAACGCCGCTAGAGCCATGCGCGCGCATGGAGTGTACTCGACCATCCCAATTGTTAAAGCTACCAATCACGCTGACGCGTTCAGCATTAGGTGCCCATACGGCAAATCGTACGCCCTCGATATTTTTTTGAGAGAGGCACTGCGCGCCTAATGTTTTATAGCCCTGTAATAAGCGGCCTTCGCCAAACAAGTAAAGCTCATCTTGCGTCAGGCTTGATGAAAATGTGTAGGGGTCATAGGTTTCGTACTCGCTACCACCAGCACTTACTTTAAGCAAACAGGGCGTTTTGATAGCGGTTTCGCTAGCCACCTCAAATAAACCATCCGCATGTGTTTTATTGAGCTTAGTCCATGTTCTGGAGTTTTTAACCCAAACTTCAGAGGCGCTTGGCAGGAACACACGGTAAACATAGGTGTTTTCAACAGCATGTAAACCTAAAAAGCTAAATGGATCGTGATGTTTTGCTTTTAAAATCAGTTTCAAAGAATCTGAATTTGCGTTTGAAGCTGACTTGGCTTTAGCGCTTGTTTTTGCGGCTACTTTGGTTGTTGAATCAACTGGAGTCGCTTCAGATTTATCCAAGATACATTCCCCCTCAATTTTTCTAAAAAATATATTTAATAATATTTGCTAGATTGCTAGTGTTTTAGCTAGATTATAGTGCTTTAAGCTGATTATAATGTAAACGAACACTGTAAGAACAAAAAATTAAACTAGTGAGCCCGGCTAGTTAAGTAAATGATTAATTAAACTTCAGGAGGGCGCTATGCCGCAAGATCAGCATTCAGACCGTTTCATTAGTACATTAACCAAAAATACCGCAGCTATTATTCTTGCAGGTGGGCGAGGTAGCCGCTTAAAAAACTTAACTGATTGGCGCGCAAAACCTGCCGTTCAATTCGGTGGTAAATTCCGAATCATCGACTTCCCACTCTCCAACTGCATCAACTCTGGTATTCGCCGCATTAACGTTGCTACGCAATATAAGGCGCAAAGCTTAATTCAACATCTTCAGCGCGGCTGGGGATTCTTACGTGGTGAATTTAATGAGTATGTGAATATTATTCCCGCGCAACAACGAATATCTGAAGAGTGGTACAAAGGGACAGCAGATGCTGTATATCAGAACTTAGATTTATTGCGTGAGGGCGGCGGTGAATATATTCTGATTCTAGCTGGTGACCATATCTATAAAATGGATTACGGCAAGATGTTAGCAACCCATGTAAAAAGCAATGCTGATATGACGGTGGCGTGCATCAATGTGCCCTTAGAAGATGCCAAAGGGTTTGGTGTGTTGGCGGTTGATGGTACAGATCGCGTGATTGAATTTGCTGAAAAGCCCGCCAACCCTAAACATATGCCTGGTGATACTACCAAGGCTTTTGCGAGTATGGGTATCTACGTATTTAATGCTAAATTCTTATATGAGCAGCTTATCCGCGATGCTGGCGACCCAAAATCGACCCATGATTTTGGTGGAGATATTATTCCCTACATTATAAAAAAATATAAAATTCAGGCACATCGCTTTACTGAAAGTTGTGTAGGTGCTCAAAACGGTAACTACTACTGGCGCGATGTTGGTACGATTGATGCTTATTGGGAAGCGAACATGGAGTTAACTCGAGTGATTCCAGAGCTTAATTTGTATGATAGAGAGTGGCCGATTTGGACATCACTAGAGCAATTACCGCCAGCTAAGTTTGTGTTTAATGATGAAGGTAGAACGGGTAAAGCAACGGATTCATTGGTATCAGGTGGCTGCCTAATCAGTGGTTCATGTGTGACTAACTCAGTGCTGTTTTCTGATGTCAGAGTGCACAGTTATTGTGATATTGAAGGCGCGGTTATTTTGCCAAAAGTGACCATTCATCGTAATGTGATACTCAAAAATGTGGTAATTGATCGTGGCTGTAGCATCCCTGAAGGTATGCAGATAGG
The DNA here is from genome assembly GCF_000093025.1 of Methylotenera versatilis 301. GTDB lineage: Bacteria > Pseudomonadota > Gammaproteobacteria > Burkholderiales > Methylophilaceae > Methylotenera > Methylotenera versatilis. The sequence continues at coordinate 1,670,861 of NC_014207.1, read as the reverse complement.
CGTAGATTTGGCTTTAGACGCTAAACGTTTTTATGTGTCAGAAAAGGGCATCACACTTGTGACGCCGGACATGTTAGGGCAAGATCTGTATAGGGTAATTTAACGTAAATTATTGAATATAAATTAAATAGTTAAAAAATAATTTTTAACTATTTTTATTTAATTTAAGGTTGTTAATTCAAATGAAGCCAACTCGTCCTAAACTGTACATTAATCTTTACTGGCACATGCATCAGCCAGATTACCGCGACATTGTCAGCAACGAATATGTGCTGCCATGGACATATCTGCATGCAATAAAAGATTACAGTGATATGGCATATCACTTAGAAGCCAACCCAAAAGCGCGCGTCAGCTTTAATTTTGTGCCAATTTTGCTTGAGCAGCTAGAGGATTACACAACTCAGTTTAAGCAAAATCATATTCGCGACCCACTTTTGGCTTTGTTGATAGAGCCAGATTTAGCTGGTATCAGTTATCAGCAGTGTCGTTTAATTGTGAATAGCTGTTTCAAAAGCCATCACGAGAAAATGCTGAGTCCGTTCCCGCATTATCAGCGCTTATTGCAGCTTTATCAGCTCATAGAGCCAATCTCGGATGACAAAGAAGAGTTTCATTATTTGTCTGCACAATATAAAGCGGATTTATTAGTGTGGTATCACTTAGCTTGGTGCGGCGAGAGTTTGCGCCGTAATAACAAAGTAGTGCAGACACTCATGACTAAGGGGTTAAGTTTTACCTTAGAAGATAGAACACAATTGTTTGATGTGATAGCTGAAACAATTTCTAACTTAATTCCACGCTACAAAGCGTTGATGAAATCCAAGCAGATTGAGATTTCGACTACGCCATACTACCACCCGATTTTGCCATTATTGATAGATTTTAAATCTACGATAGATGCTATGCCGTATGCACCATTACCTAAATATGCCCGATATGCAGGTGGGCAAGAGCGTGCTGCGGCTCATGTAGTTGCCGCAAGTAAATATCATACTAATTTATTTGGTCAACTACCCCGTGGAATGTGGCCTGCAGAAGGTGGCGTGTCTAATGCCGCGCTCTCCTTGATGGCAGAGCATGGCGTGGAGTGGGCGGCTACAGGGCAGGCAGTGCTGGCTAACAGCTTGTTGAAGTCGCAGATGGGTCTACAAGATAAGAGTGAATACCTCTATCAACCATACCGTGTGACGAATGGTAAAGAAGATATTTTATGCTTTTTTAGAGATGATAATCTTTCAGATAAAATCGGCTTTGAATATGCAAAAATGCATACGCCAGATGCCGTGAGTGACTTCATTCAAACCTTAGAGGGTATCCACAAAGCCAATTCCAATGAATACGCCAAAGTCGTTAGCGTTATATTGGATGGTGAAAATGCTTGGGAATACTACCCATACAATGGTTATTACTTTTTGAACGAATTGTATGCGGCGCTGACCAATCATCCTGATATTGAAATGACGACTTACAGCGACATCGTTGATTTATATCAATCTAAAGAATACAAAACTAGAGGAATATCCGCTCCCGCTCTTTCACAAATAGCGGCAGGTAGTTGGGTATATGGCACATTTAGCACATGGATTGGTAGTAAGGATAAAAACTTGGCATGGGATTTACTCTGTGCTGCGAAAAAAACCTACGATGATGTGATGTTGAGTAATAGTTTAGATGCCAATCAATTAAAAGCTTGCGAACGCCAGCTTTCGATTTGTGAAGGCTCAGATTGGTTTTGGTGGTTTGGTGATTATAACTCGTCAGATAGCGTGGCGAGCTTTGACCAGCTGTATCGTCGTAATTTAATCAACTTGTATACTCTGCTACAACAGCCAGTACCTGCAATTTTGCATAAAACAATTAGTGCTGGTGGTGGTAATGCAGATAATGCTGGCACAATGCGTAGAGGGCAGGTTTAAGCTCAATGTAAGTAAGCGCATATAGATGTAATTAGTGTTAACCAGCTTCACGTCAACATAATTTTATGTAGGTAATAATGAAACGCACTAATTTATCTCTTTTATCTCAACGCCGATCAGGGGTGTTGTTACACATTAGCTCTTTGCCTAGCTCCCCTGACGCGCATGATTTCGGGGTAGGTGATTTAGGCGCAGAGGCTTACCGCTTTGTAGATTTCTTAAGTAGAATTGGCGTAAGCGTTTGGCAAACATTGCCAATCAATATGCCACATGCAGATAACTCTCCTTATCAGTGTTTATCAGCCTTTGCGGGCAATCCTGATTTTATTAGTCTTGAAAGACTACAATCACAAGGCTTGCTTAATCAAAAGGATTTAACTGGCGAGTCAATCAGTAAAGCCGATTTGATTGCAACAGCCTATGAGGTATTTCGAGAGCAAGCCAAGCAGGTAGAGTCTTTGGCAGAGAAAGAGCAGCTCAATTTCAAAAAGTTTTGTAAAAAACAAGCACGCTGGCTGAATGATTTTGCCTTATTTTTAGCATTACGTCATAAGTTTAATCTGGCTGGCTGGCAATATTGGCCTGATGGCTATAAAAACAGAGATGTTGCAACGCTTAAGCAGGCACGTAAAGAACTGGCACATGAAATCACTATTATCCAGTTTACCCAGTTTGTATTTTTTACCCAGTGGCTAGCACTCAAAGCTTATGCTGCGACTAAAAACGTTTATTTATTTGGTGACATTCCAATTTTTGTTGCGTATGACAGTGCAGATGTTTGGGCGCAGCCGCACTTCTTTAAGTTAGATGATTATAAAAATATGGAGGTGGTGGCAGGCGTGCCGCCAGATTACTTCTGCGCTACAGGTCAGCGTTGGGGTAACCCACACTATAACTGGGATGCAATGGCGGCCGATAATTTTAGCTGGTGGGTTTCGCGCATGGCAACACAAAACGCCTTGTTTGACATTGTACGCATTGACCATTTTAGAGGCTTGCAAGCTGCTTGGGAGATTCCTGCAAGTGAAGATACGGCAATTAATGGTCAATGGGTATTAGCGCCGGGTGAAGCTTTACTGGCAGCCATTTTTAAAGCCTTACCTAAGATTTGTTTAGTTGCAGAAGACTTGGGCATTATTACGCCAGAAGTGGATGCACTAAGGCATCAATACGACTTGCCGGGTATGAAGATTCTGCAGTTTGCGTTTAGTGGTCAAGATGATAATCCCTATTTGCCGCATCACATCGAAGCTAGTAGTGTGGCTTATACAGGTACGCACGATAATGACACAACACTTGGTTGGTATAACAGTTTAGATGATAGTCAGCGTGGTCATGTGCAGGCTTATATATATTCTTCACGTTCTGAGGAACATGATGTACACATGCCAGCTGACTTGATTAACCTTGTGTTTGAGTCTCATGCACAATTAGCGATTATTCCAATGCAAGATATATTGGCGCTGGATTCTAGTCACCGTATGAATACCCCAGGCACGTGCTCTGGCAATTGGCATTGGCGTTTTAATTGGCAACAGTTAATATTAGCTCAGGAAGAAAGTATTACTGAAGTGATTACTCGGACGGCAAGAAGTTAATACGATGGAGGCGTCATCATGACAGTATTAATTGGTATCGATGTTGGCGGTACAAATCTACGTTTGGGCGTAGTGGATTATGATGAAACTACGCCTAACATTCCTCCTCGCTTAATAGAGGAAAAACGCTTTCAAACTGATTTTTCTAATATGTGTAAAATTCACACGCCAGAGCAAGCATGGCGAGCCATTTTAAATGCGACAGCAGCGGCAATAGATAGTATGCATGTGAAGTATCCCAATATATCGGCCGTTGGCATAGGCTTTCCAGGTTTTATCGATCCGCATACGCAAAAAATTTCGCAATCTCCCAATTTGCCCGGTTTAGTTGACGTAGATTTAAGTGCCGATTTAAGTCAGCTGATAGAGCTGCCTGTCATGACGGAAAACGATGCATTAGCTGCAGCCTACGGAGAGTATGTCACGCGTGCTAGTCAAATCAATCATCTCATTTATTTGGGATTGGGCACAGGTGTTGGTGGTGGTTTGATTTTAAATGGCCAGCCGTTTCAAGGTCAGCATGGCGTGGCTATGGAAGTTGGGCATATGTCTGTTCATCCGAATGGTAGATTATGCGGCTGCGGCAATTATGGCTGCATGGAACAATATGCCTCAGCCAGTGGGGTTGCAATTAGCTATTTAGAAGCAACTGGTCAACAATATAACTCACACGAAATTGCACGCCTTGCTCATCAGGGTGACACACATGCTATTTCTGCCTATTCTTTAGCGGGTAAAGCACTTGCTCAGGCATTGGCACAGGTTTTAAAAGTAATCGACGTGACCAATGTAGTGATAGGGGGGGGCATGAGTGCCGCTTGGTCGCTTATAGAGCCAGCCTTTGCACAGCAGTTAAACGAAGATTTGATTCCAGCTTTACGTGGTAACGTGAATCTAAGTATCTCTAGCATGGGTGACCAAGCAGGTATTATTGGTGCCGCCATGTTGGTGCAAAAAAAATTCATTATTTAATTGTTGGTATTGAATGTGTTCATTGTTAGTAAATCTAAATTCGATGCCTCGCTTGGGGGTACATTGAATTTTTATATTATGTTGCCGATATTAGATAAATTAAGATTGCGCTGATATTCTTATGGTATTGCACACCAGTTAATTGATTGCTGATCTCTAACTATTGGTGGTTTTGCTGTGTTTTTATCGATTTTGAAGGGCTATCTCACGTATTGCAAAGCAGCTAGATATTTAAAATAAATAACATCAATTTTAAGAATAGAAGGTATGGTTTCTTGGAATAAAAAACGTTTGTTAGATTTAGTTAAGACTAGGCTTGCTCCTTGGTTAATTTCTGCCATGGTGTTGCTAGTTGGGCTAATCATTACTGCGGTTTTATGGCGCGAAGCTAACAAAAACCATACGGAAAATTTAAATGCAGCATTAGAGTACGCCGCAGATCAAACTCAAACCAACATACTCGCTCGCTTACATGCCTATGAAACCGTGATGCGAGGTGTGAAGGGTTTTATTGATGGTTCAGAAAGCGTGACTGTGAGTGAGTTTCGATCTTATGTTGACGCCTTAAAAATACACGAAAAAAAAACGGGGGTACTGGGAATAGGCTTAGTCACCATCGTGCCATATGCTGATAAAACTCGGCATCTCGAAGAAATTCGCAAACTGGGATTACCCAATTACAAAATCAGACCCGAGGGTAACCGCCAAGTATATGCGCCCATCATTCGTATGGAGCCTATGGCTGGTGATAATATTAAGGCTTTAGGTTTAGATGTATTTGCCGTGCCTATCGCCCGTGCTGCAATGGAGCGGGCTCGCGACTCAAATGAAGTCGCCATTTCGAACCACTTTACCTTGGTGCAAGATGCAGGTAAGTCAAACGTGTTTTCTTTTGTGATGTATCTACCAATTTTTAAAGCCGGTGCAAGACTTGATACGCTAAGTGCCAAGCGCACTAACATTAAGGGTTGGGTAGATGTGCCGTTTCGTATTAACGATTTAATGGCTGGGCTTAAGGGTGAGTTTGATCAAGACATTGGCCTTGAGATTCATGATGGCAATACGGTCTCGGGTCAATCACTCATGTATCGCTCAGCTACAAAGTCACCAAAATACAGTATTGCTGAGGGTATGCTACAAACCAAACGTCAGTTGGACTTTGCTGGACATACTTGGACATTGCTATTAAATACCACGCCTGAATTTGAGTTGCGTGTTACCAATCTTCATCAATCTAAAATTATTGCTGGAGCCGGCTTCGCCTTATCTTTAATGCTAGCTTTGCTAGCTTGGGTTTTGGTAAAAGGTCAACAAGTTGCAAAAAACCGGTATCTAAAGCTTTTTAAACAGTCTGGATCAGGTATTTTAGTGCTCAATCAAGAGCATCGCATTCTTGATGCTAACCCTGCAGCATTAGAGATGTTTGGTTACCAGCGTGAAGAGTTTTTAAGCCTTCACTTACCTAGAGTATTAGTCGATGCAGAAGTTGAGAGAGTAAATCCTGTTTTAGAAAGCATGATGGCTGGCGAGTCTCATACGGGGGAATGGGTACATGTGCGCAAGGATGGTACTAAGTTCATGGCAGAAGTGAATGCACGTAAATTAGATGATCATACTTACTTTGCTATTTTGCACAACCTGACCAATCGTAAAAAAAATGAGCATCGCATTCTTAGATTAAACAATCTGTATCAAGCATTGAGTGAAACTAACCAAGCGATTGTTCGCATGTCGGATGAGAATGACTTATTTCCTTTAGCATGCAAGTGCGCTGTTAAATTTGGCGGTATGCAAACGGCTTGGGTAGGGGTGCTAGATGAGGAGAGTAAGCTGATTTTACCTGTGGCGACTTATGGTCATGGCTTAGATTTCTTAGAAAGCCTTCAAATTTCGAGCCGTGCAGACATTCAAGAAGGTCAAGGGCCTAGTGGCACTGCATTTAGAGAGAATCACTACGTCGTTGTTAATAATTTCTTAGAAGACCCACTCACTCAGCCTTGGCGGGCATATTCGCATCAATATGGTTGGAAAGCTTTAGGGGCATTTCCTATTGCTCGAAATGGTAAGCCATTTGCCATATTTATTGTTTACAGCCCTGAAATAGATGCATTTGATCAAGAGACGATAGCACTATTGAATGAAATGACCTCTGATATTAGCTTTGCGTTGGATAATTTCGATCGCGAAGCACAGCGTCGCTTGGCGCAAGATAAGTTACAGTTAGCACAGTTAGAAGCCGCAGAATCACGTGACCGTTATAGAGATCTTTATGAGTTTGCGCCAATAGGTTATCTCTCTATCAGCAAGCATGGCATGATCACTGAAGTGAATTGGAAAGTGACTTCAATGTTAGGTGTGAAGCGTGGCGAGCTTAACGAGCAGCATTTTAGTCAATTCGTCATCGATGAAGAGAAATCTCGTTGGCAAAAGTTATTTTTAAGTATGCAGGATCTAGACGGCGGAGAAGAGCTAAATTTTGATATTAAACTGACGCATGTCAGTGGTGCGATCATCACCGCTAATCTCAACTGTTTGCGCATGGATGATGATGCTGAACAACCTATATTGCGTGTAGCGATGCTCGATGTGACCCAGTTAAAGCATACTGAGGAAGAAAAGCAACGCTCCGATGTTAGGCTGCAAGCGATCATAGATGCCATTCCTGATTTACTATTCGAAATTGACATTCATGGTCGATATTTTTCTGCACACTCGCCTAGTAAACACTTATTGCCGGTTCCACCAGAAGCCTTAATCGGAAAAACTGTGCGCGAAGTTATGCCAGAAGGTGCGGCTAACATTGTGATGTCTGCAATTAGTGAGGCATATGATACGGATAGGTCACAGGGTAGGCAGTTTGAACTGACACTGCCAGGAGGTAAGTTCTGGTTTGAACTTTCGGTAGCTAAAAAACCAAAAGTAGCAGGCGAAGATATTCGCTTTATTTTGTTGTCGCGCGATGTGACTGAGCGCAAGCAATCTGAATTAAAACTACTTGAAAGTTCCGCCAGTTTAGCTAAAGCCCAAGCCAGTGCGCACTTAGGCAGCTGGGAGTTAGATTTAACTACTATGGTTGGCAGTTGGTCTGATGAAAACTTTCGTTTGTACGACCTTGATCCAGAGTTAGGCACGCCAAGTTTTGCTGAATATCTTGAGCTAATTCATCCTGATGACCGTGACCTAGTGACCGATATTCAACGCCAATTAGCAACACTCATCGGCTCAATTCAATTTGAGTCCCGCACCAATCCATCTTTGGGAGCAGTGCGTACGTTGAGTAACTCAATCAAAGTCATTCGTGATGCTAGTGGACGGGCTATTCGTGCTACGGGCACTTCTTTAGACATTACTGAACGTAAGCTAGCTGAATTAGAGTTTCGCATTGCGGCTACCGCGTTTGAATCTCAAGAAGGCATGATGGTGACAGATGTTAATAAGATTATCCTTCGAGTCAATAAAGCTTTCACTAAAATCTCTGGGTATACGGCAGAAGAGGCGGTAGGTCAGACGCCGCGCTTAGTGAGTTCTGGCCATCATCATGAAGATTTTTACGCATCAATGTGGCAAAACATTGATGCAAGTGGTTATTGGGAAGGTGAGGTTTGGAATCGCCGCAAAAATGGTGAGGTTTATCCACAGCATCTCACGATTACCGCAGTGATGGGTGACAACGGTATTGTGACGAATTATGTCGCCACGTTTACCGATGTGACATTGCGGAATGCTGCAGAAGCTGAAATCAATCACTTAGCTTTTTATGATGTGTTGACGCGTTTACCTAATCGACGGCTTTTAATTGATCGCCTGAATCATGCTTTATCAGCTGGCGCACGTCTAGGCTGGGGTGGGGCTTTGCTCTTTCTCGATCTTGATCATTTTAAAACACTCAATGACACACTTGGTCATGACGTGGGTGACTTGCTGTTAAGACAAGTGGCTGACAGACTTACCGACTGTGTGCGTGAAGGCGACACCGTGGCGCGTTTAGGTGGTGATGAGTTTGTGGTTATGCTGGAAGACTTGAGTAAGCACCCTTTAGAAGCTGCCGGGCAGGCTGAGACTATTGCCAATAAAATTTTAATATCTATTAGTCAGCCTTACCAGCTTGGTGCAAGCGCATATCAGACAACGGCTAGTATTGGCGTTGTGTTATTTAGTGAAAATGAGCATTCTCAGGATGTGCTATTAAAACATGCTGATATTGCTATGTATCAGGCTAAAAAAATGGGTAGAAATACCTTATGTTTCTTTGACCCGAATATGCAAGAAGCGATTAATATGCGCGCTGCATTAGAAGTAGATTTACGTAAAGCCCTAGATAACAATCAGTTCGAGCTTTATTACCAAGTTCAGGTTGATCGATTGGGCAAGGCATTAGGGGCGGAAGCACTGATTCGCTGGATTCATCCAGAGCGCGGCTTAGTTTCACCCTTAGAATTTATTCCGTTAGCTGAAGAAACTGGCTTGATTTTACCAATAGGGCAATGGGTGTTGGAAACTGCCTGTGCTCAGCTTAAAGCATGGCAAACAAAACGGCAAACACAAGCCCTCACACTCTCAATTAATGTCAGTGCAAAACAGTTCTACCAAAACACATTCGCAAAACAGGTTCAGGCTGCGGTGAAGCATAGTGGTATTAACCCAATTCGACTTAAATTAGAGTTAACAGAAAGTATCATGCTGGAAAATATTGAAGCGACTATCACTAAGATGATGGAGCTAAAAAATATTGGTGTTAACTTCTCCCTGGATGACTTTGGTACGGGTTATTCCTCTCTGCAATATCTCAAGTTGCTTCCGCTATATCAATTGAAAATAGATCGGTCATTCGTGAGGGAAATTGCAATCGATACTAGCGATCAAGCCATAGTGCGTACAGTGATAGCTATGGCAGAAACCCTAAACCTAGACGTGATTGCCGAGGGGGTTGAAACTGATGAGCAGCGTGAACTCCTAATGAATTGTGGTTGTAATGCATACCAAGGCTTTCTGTTTGGTAGACCAATGCCAATTGCCCAGTTCAATCTAGCTCTTAAGCCCTAGGTTCTAAATTCACCAATTTTAGTAATAGCTTTGTAATGACCCCGTCATAATTCAAGCATAGTGTTTTGAGCTACTGTTGGTGTATGTAGTGATTCAATATTTTTTTGATTGCATGATGCATTAACCATCTGAAATGTTTGGGAAAAACATGCAATTACTTCGATTATTTGACACTAAATCTCCTGAAATTAACCAAAGTAAAATTTTACATGACATTATTGATCGTCAAACGTTAGCAAGTGTATTCCAGCCAATCATCAACATTCAAAGTGGAGTCATACTTGGGCATGAAGGGCTGATAAGAGGCCCAGAAAATTCAGATTTATATTCTCCGCATAATTTATTTAAATTTGCTAAAGTTGAAAATCGAGTGTGTGATTTGGAGTTAGCAAGCCTTAAAGTTGGATTGGAAAGTTTTGCAAAGCACGCCTGCTCAAATAAAATATTTGTGAATGTTAGTCCTGAGTGCTTACAGGAGTTTGGTCGTAACAAGCTTATATCAATTGATTATATTGAGAGTTTGGGCCTAAATCCTAAGAACATCGTGCTTGAGCTTACTGAGAGTTCTCCGACCTTTGATTATTCAGAGCTGTATAAGGTCATCGACAGTTATAGAAATGTTGGCTTTCAAATTGCGCTTGATGACTTAGGGGAAGGTTACTCAACATTAAGGCTTTGGTCAGAGCTGCGTCCAGAGTATGTAAAAATCGATAAACACTTCATTCACTCTATCAATTCAGACCCCGTCAAACTACAGTTTGTAAAGTCTATTCAGCAAATAGCTGATAACTCAAGTACTAAAGTGATTGCAGAGGGAGTGGAGACTGAAGCTGAGTTTGTTATTCTACGTGACTTGAATATTGCGTATTGCCAAGGATATTTGTTGGGTCATCCACTTCCAGAACCTATCCAGCATGTAAGTAAAAATATTCAGCATCTTTTTACACGAAAAACTATCAGCGTTTTTCCTAAGGCCGCTGGTACTGAACGGCAAGGTAATATTTTGAAGTTATTAGAGAAAGCGCCTTTCGTTACACCAGCTACAACTAATGATGAAGTGAATGTGATGTTTGAAAGTAACGAAAAGTTATTTTCGATTCCCGTTGTTGAAAATGGCATTCCGGTAGGCTTGATAAGCCGATTTAGTATGATTGATAGCTTTGTCCGGCCTTTTAGAAAAGAGTTATATGGCAAGCACTCATGTACAGAGTTTATGGACACAAAGCCTTTAATTGTTGATGGTAGCATTACCTATCATGAGCTTAGTGACCTGATTACTCAAATGGAGCCTCATCATTTAACCAATGGTTTTATCATTACTGAAAATGAAAAGTATATAGGCTTAGGTAGTGGTCATGCCTTGTTGAGAAAAATTACCGAAATGCAAATCAGCGCAGCTCGTTACGCTAACCCGCTGACTTTATTGCCGGGTAATGTACCGATAAACGAACATATAGACCGCTTACTAGAAAAGAAAAATACATTTTGGGCATGCTATTGTGATTTGGATAACTTTAAGCCATTTAATGATGCCTATGGCTTTAGGCAAGGTGACCTTGTACTCCAGCTGGTAGGTGAAACCTTAGCAAAGTCTGTTGATGTTAACTTGGATTTTGTCGGGCATATTGGTGGCGACGACTTTATTTTAATCTGCCAAACTACCAATTGGGAGGAGCGGTGTAATTTTATACTTTCTCACTTAGAGGAGGTTATCCCTACTTTTTATAGTGAAGAAGACCGAAAAATCGGTGGGATTGAGATTGATGATAGGCAAGGCAAAAGTACATTTTATCCATTCAGTACTTTATCGATTGGTGCGGTGAAAATTGTCCCAGAGGAGTTCGCTAGTCATTATGAAGTTTCCGCAGCCATGACAGTTGCGAAGAAGGAAGCTAAGCGAATCAATGGCAATAGTATATTTTATGAGCGTAGATTTAGAGGGGATGAGCATTAAAGTTATTGGTTAAATCAAATGCTTAGTATTTTAAATATCAGCCGTATCACTACTAAGTTTGTGTTGTTCTAATGCCCAATCAATATGTTCACGTAATAAAGCGGATGCATCATTCTTGCGGTTTTGCAGTGCTTCTAATATTTCGGGCGTAGTGCTTGCATTGCCTAAACCAACTGCAATATTGCGCAACCACTGTTCGTAGCCAATCCGGTAAATCGCGCTACCCGCCATATTCTGCTTGAACTGCGCTTCAGTCCACGCGAAGCATTGCACCAAACTGATATTATCCAAACCATTTTTGACTGCAAAATCTGACTCATGAGTGATTTCAGCAAACTTATTCCAAGGGCAAAAAAGCTGACAATCATCGCAACCATACACACGGTTTCCAATGAGCGACCTGAATTCAATAGGAATGCTGGTTTTAAGCTCTATGGTCAAGTAAGAGATGCAGCGCCTAGCATCTACCTCATAAGGCGCTGTAATCGCCTTGGTGGGGCATACATCTATGCAGCTAGTGCAGATGCCACAGTGATTGGTCCCAGCCTCATCTATTGGTAAAGGTAAATTGGTATAGATTTCACCTAAAAAAAACCATGAGCCGCGATTTTTATTGATGAGCAGGGTATGTTTGCCGCGCCAACCTAAACCCGCTTTTTCAGCCAAAGCAACCTCTAATACTGGTGCGCTATCTGTGAATGCGCGATAGCTGAAGTCATCTACTTTGTATTTTGTCATTTCTGACTGAATTTTTTCACAAAGCTTTTGCAGTTTGTTGCGCATCACCTTGTGGTAGTCACGCCCCATGGCATAGCGTGAGATAAAGGCTTTAGAGCTGTCTTGCATTATCGATTCACTATCTACGGCATTGGGCGGCATATAATCTAATCGAGCAGAAATCACCCGCAGAGTATTCGGCACTAATTCTGCAGGGCGAGTGCGCTTCACCCCATGTTTTGCCATATAATCCATTTCACCATGAAAACCTTTAGCAATCCACGCTTGATGCTCAACTTCTGCTTCTTGCAAATTGGTATCCGTGATGCCAATTTGATTAAAGCCCAGCGCCAATCCCCATTGTTTAATGTCATTGGCAAGCTGGGTAAACTTAGATTGGATAGTTTCGTTAAGGTCTGTCATGGATAGCAATTTTACACGTGATTTAGCCGACGAGGCAGCAACCTTAGCTTTTGGTGTTGCCCTTGCGAAGGCTATACAGCCAAATTTAACCATCTACTTGCATGGGGATTTAGGGGCAGGAAAAACTACCTTGGTACGCGGCTTGTTGCATGCTTTGGGGCATGTGGGGAAGGTTAAAAGTCCTACCTATACGCTGGTTGAGCCTTATGACATTAAATATAATGTAACTTCGAGTTTAATGTTGTATCATTTTGACTTATATCGTTTTAATGATGAAGAAGAGTGGGAGTCTGCTGGATTTAGGGATTACTTTAATGCCAATAGTGTGTGCGTGATTGAGTGGCCTGAGAAGGCGGAAAATGTGCTACCAACACCAGATATTAATATTACTTTTTCAATTAAAAATGTAGGTAAAAATTTAGGACGTAGTGTTAATCTATCAGCACACTCAACATTAGGACAACAATGTCTGCACACAATTTCTACTCAGAGCAAATGATTTAACATGATGAGCTTTAATAAAATGAACAATGCTTTTGGGTCATGTAAAAAAACCATATATTGGGGCTTGATGCTGTTGGTAAGTTTTACTTTTACAGAACTTAATTTTGCTGCATCAGCGCAAGCGGTGAATATTGTTACGGCTGCTCGTGTATGGCCGGCGCAAGATTACACGCGCATCACACTAGAGTCTGCACAACCGTTTGTTTATAAAATGTCCGTGATTCAAAATCCTGATCGCGTGGTGGTGGATATTGAAAATATCGATTTAAACCTCGTGGTTAAATCATTAAGCGAAAAGATTCTAGCAAGCGATCCTTATATTAAGCAAATTCGCGTCGCTAAGTTTCAGCAAAATGTGGTGCGTCTAGTCGTAGATTTAAAAACGGAAGCCAAACCCAACGCCTTTACTTTAATGCCAACAGGCGATTATAAATACCGCTTGGTGCTTGATGTTTATCCTCTTAAAGACCCACTCATGGCGATGATTGCAGAGCGTGATACTGTGTCTAACTCTACAAATGCTAGCTCATCTACACAAACTGAAGTGTCAAATCAAGTAACTGTTGCGCAAGAGTCAACTAGCAGTTCAAGCCAGCCACAGGTTATTGTAGAGCCTTTGCCGCCACAAATTGAGTCTACCGAACCCAATGCCACTAAAACAACTAAACCTGCTGAAACAACCAAGCCAGTTGAACTACCTATAGCTAAAGTAGAAGTTAAAACACTGGAAGTTAAGAACTCAGAAGTTAAAAACCAAGAGGTCAAAAGTCAGGGAGCTAGTCAAAATGCTGCACAAGACACAGCCCCAACCAAGTCAAAAAAAAGTGGCCGTCAAATCATCATTGCGATTGATGCTGGTCACGGTGGGGAAGATCCAGGCGCGCGAGGCGCCAATGGTAGCCATGAAAAAGATGTCACTTTAATGATTGCTAAAAAACTCAAAGAAAAAATTGATGGCGAGCCAAATATGCGAGGTGTACTCACGCGCGACAGTGACTTTTTTATTCCGTTGCATGGTCGTGTAGTGAAAGCACGCAATATGCAGGCTGATTTATTCGTCTCTATTCATGCAGATGCATTTACCAATCAATCCGCAAAAGGCTCCTCAGTATTTGCTTTATCTGAGCGCGGTGCAACCAGTGCCAGTGCGCGCTACTTGGCTAAAAAGGAAAATGAGTCTGATTTAATTGGCGGCGTGAGTTTAGATGATAAGGATCCTGTGCTGGCGAGAACCTTGCTTGATCTATCGCAAACCGCAACGATCAACGATAGCTTAAAGTTAGGTAAAGCAGTATTGACACAAATTGGTGCAATCAATACTTTACATACCAGCCGTGTTGAACAGGCGGCTTTTGCAGTGTTGAAATCACCTGATATTCCGTCAATTTTGGTTGAAACTGCTTTTATTAGTAATCCAGAAGAAGAGCGCCGACTGAACGATGCGGACTATCAAGATAAGCTAGTCACTTCGATTTTGACAGGAATTAAAAAATACTTTGCTACGAACCCAGCGCTAGCTAAAACCAAAGTGGCACTGGAATAATATCGCCTTGGAGTAATATCAAGTTGTTCCAATAGTGATTATCCAGTGATTAAGGGAGTCGATATGGAATTAACATTTCTAGGTGCCACAGGCACAGTGACAGGATCTAAATACCTGCTCACTTGCGAGACTGATAATGGAACTAGGCGCATTCTGGTTGATTGTGGCTTGTTTCAGGGCTTAAAACAGTTACGACTTAAAAATTGGGCAGCGCTACCAATCAATCCTAAAGATGTCGATGTTGTGGTATTAACACACGCACATATTGACCATACCGGCTACTTGCCTCTTTTTGTTAAAAATGGTTTTTCTGGGAAAGTGTACTGTACTGAGGCTACACGGGATTTATGCGATATTCTGCTGCCTGATTCGGCGCATTTGCAAGAGGAAGAGGCTGACTACGCTAATCGACGTGGTTTTTCAAAACATAAGCCTGCGCTACCGCTTTATACCAAAGAAGATGCCGACAATGCGCTGGAACTGCTAGTCGCAGTAGATTTTGAGCAAACCGTTGATTTGGGTGATGGCTTGACTCTTACTTTCACACCAAATGGACACATTCTAGGTTCAGCATTTGTCCGTATTCAGTACAAAAAAACGTCAATTGTCTTTTCAGGCGATATTGGGCGACCCAATGATATTTTGATGAAGCCACCCGTTAGGCTCAAGCAAGCAGATTATCTGGTACTGGAATCTACTTACGGAAATCGCTTGCACGAGCATGACGATCCCAAAGTTAAATTAGCAGCGGTGATCAATAAAACAGTCAAACGCAAAGGCGTGGTACTTATCCCTGTATTTGCCGTGGGCAGGGCGCAAGAGCTGCTTTATTACATTCACTTACTCAAGGTATCTGGCGCTATATCCAAAGATATTCCAGTGTATTTGAATAGCCCAATGGCCGTGGATGCCACAGCGATATTTAGCCATCATAGCGGAGAGCATCGCCTATCGCCAGATCAATGTAGTGCACTTAGTCATACTGCAAATATGGTCAATAGCGTGGAGGAGTCTAAGCGCTTGAATGAAACCAAAGGGCCTATGATTATACTCTCAGCAAGTGGTATGGCCTCTGGCGGTCGCGTAGTGCATCATTTGAAGGCCTTTGCGCCTAAACCAAACAACACCATTCTATTCGTAGGTTTTCAGGCAGCAGGTACACGCGGTTCAGCCATGTTGGATGGTGCTGAAAGCATCAAAATTCACGGTGAGTACGTGCCGGTTCGCGCTGATGTTGAGTTGATTTCCAATCTATCTGCGCATGCGGAGTATTCGGAAATCATTGATTGGCTGGGTGGTTTTGAATCGCCACCAAAAAAAACTTTTATTACGCACGGTGAGCCTGTTGCAGCTGATGCAATGAGGCTTCACATTGAAGAGCAGTTGCATTGGTCAGTTGAAGTGCCAGAATATTTAGAAAAAGTGACGCTTATTTAATAGCTTTTAAGCTTTAAATAATCAATTTCCCTTGTGGTATCTCCATAGCCTGCTTGGGTGAGTAGCGCACTTTCAATGTAACGACTGACACGCTGTCTGTAAGGACGGACTTCATCTCCATCCACAAAAGTATTTGGAAACTTAAAGCTTAACCATGCGTATAAGCTTAAGTTATGGCTTAACAATTCTGCTGCTTCTAAATGCTTAGGACTTTCTGACCCTAGCCAGTTGGGCGGGGCTGGTAAGTGACGCATTTTGGAGTCAACCACGCTTTTCAAACAAAGTAGGTAATAGTCTTTCTCAAACGCGACATCGAGCGAAATTGGCGCGCAGACGAAGATGAATTTGTCTTTGAGCGACATGGTAGGCGCATGCTCATCTACTAATATGGCTTGGGCAATTTGAGTGCTAAGTGACGTTTGTGCGAATAGCTCAGAATGTATACGCGTTCTTTGCTGATGGTAAATGAGGACTTCTGCGATTTTTCTGGTGTGTAATTTATGAGAAATTTCGCCAATTTGACTAAAGCTAATACTGACCGGCAGTTTTGTTAAGTCGGACGTATCGTCTGTACTTAGCATGTGCTCAATATGTATCAACTCATCGTTCTCGAATACGCTTATATAACCAGTATCATAAATGCCGAATCGACCTGCACGCCCAGCAATCTGGCGCACTTCGGTTGAGTTAAGGTGGCGGGAAGCTACGCCATCAAATTTATGAATATTTGAAAAAATCACACGTCGAATCGGCAGATTCAAACCCATGCCAATCGCATCGGTTGCCACCAAAATATCAGCTTTGCCTGTACAAAAACGCTCGGACTCGGTTCTGCGCACTTCAGGTGAAAGTGCGCCGTAGATGCTCGCCACGGTAAACCCCCATTGCCGAAACCTTGCGGAGAAAGTCAGCACATCTTTGCGGCTAAAAGCAATAATCGCATCACCTTTTTGTAGTTTTGGCTTTAATTTTTGACGGCTATAATGCTTGCCACAAATGCTTTCATCCTCTAACACCAATGGCGTTTTTCTAGCTAAATAAGTGATTTCATAGGTTTCATCCATGGCTTCAATAGCTGCAACGCAAGGCGCAGTCACAGCGGTTGAGCCGCAGATAAACACCTGACTTGCTGGTACGCCAACTAAGGCGGTCGTCCATGCACTACCTCTATCGCCATCTTGCAGCATTTGAATTTCGTCAATGATTGCAACTTCCACGGTCTTAGATGGATTCATCATTTCGATGGTAGAGGCAGTATGCTGTGCACCAGCCATTAACACACGCTCTTCCCCAGTAATCAGGTTACACGGTACACCTGCGGCAACTAGCCGATCACGAATTTCCATGGCTAATAATCTGAGAGGTGCTAAATAAACGCCAGACTGCGCTTTTTCTAGTGCGATAAGTGCCTGATAGGTTTTACCGGAATTAGTTGGACCTAGGTAAAAATGATGATGGCGATTAAGCAAGCGAGCTTGAGTAAAACTTTTTGCGTAATGTTGTGCCATTGATGATTTTTAACAGAATGAATACAGGTTAGGAATTTAGCTTAAACATTCAGTGTTGCCAATGAAAAAGTTTGTGATTCGTTGGAATGAGTTTTGCTTATGTAGCTATTAAAGCAAATGTTAAAGTAAAAAATTTGCGCACATAAATTTTTTTGAAATGAAAGTTGGAGAGTTATTTTGAGCTTAGAGATGAAACGTAATCAAGGGTCAGCAAGTTATGCAAACCATGAGTTTGACATCACCAGTGAAACATTTGGTCATTTAATTAACATTTCAGGGCGCCAACGCATGCTGTCACAGCGCATCATCTTGAACATATTTCTTTCAACTCATGGTCACGAAGATGCGCTAAAAATAGCCCGTGATGATTTGCAATTGTTTAGAGATAGTCATCATGCCTTGGTGATTGGTAATAGTGAAATGCCAGGTGTTTTCTTTGAAAATCTCAGGCTTGCCTACTATAGTGAGTTAGATGGGCACAAAAAGAACCTAGAATTCATTAATCTGGCGGAAAAAACACTCAATGCTTATGAGGCTAATTACCGCACTGCACAAGGCTTATTAGATGAATTGGGCTTACTGGCAATGCCAATTGTAAAGCTGCTAAATCAAATCACGCTGGTGTATGAAACTGAATCTAAAGAGTTTGTGAAATTAGAGCAAAAGAAGCGTCGTTACTTAATGAATGACATTCAGAACATTGCGAAGCAAGCTAAAATTGTGGCTGTCAATGCACAGATTTCTGCTGCACGCGCTGGTGAAATAGGGCGTGAATTTTCTGTTGTGGCAACTGAGTTGACGAATATTACTGAGAAAATTGATTCTTTAGTTAAAACGGCACTACTTGATTTTAGTTAACAGAATACAAGTAAAAAAGAGCGCTGCAGATTGCATTAGTTATTTTAATGCAGCTACTTCATGGTGCACGATGTTTATTAAAGTGAAAAATCGCCCTTTATTGGGGCGAATGTAGATTTTAAGTTTATCTATTTTTACTTATTAGAATAGTTAAATTAACGTTATCAAAGCAAAGTTCTCAAAGCAAGGTAAAATATAGTCATTCAAAAATAACTATATTTTATGGCGCTCATTCACTTACTCCCAGATCAACTCATCAGCCAAATCGCCGCCGGCGAAGTTGTGGAGCGCCCAGCATCTGCACTCAAAGAGTTGCTGGAAAATAGCTTAGATGCCGGTAGCACCGATATATCTGTGTCTCTTGTGCAAGGTGGCGTTAAGCAGCTACGCGTGGCAGACAATGGCAATGGCATTGCGCAGGAAGATTTAGCCATGGCGCTCACGCGGCATGCAACTAGTAAAATTGCCAGCTTGGATGACTTGGAGGCTGTGGCAAGCTTAGGTTTTCGTGGAGAAGCGTTGGCGAGTATTGCCTCTGTTTCACGCACGCAAATCAGTAGCCGTGCACTTGATACTAAACACGCTTGGCGTATCGCTTCAAATGGCAGCGAGATTTCACCTATCGAACCAACGGCTTTAGATGCGGGTACTATTATTGAAGTCGATGATTTGTATTTCAATACACCTGCGCGC
This sequence comes from Methylotenera versatilis 301, assembly GCF_000093025.1. GTDB lineage: Bacteria > Pseudomonadota > Gammaproteobacteria > Burkholderiales > Methylophilaceae > Methylotenera > Methylotenera versatilis. Next base: position 1,651,692 of record NC_014207.1, on the reverse strand, counting down.
CGTAAGTTTTTAAAAACTGAAGGCACTGAGTTTGGGCATTGCGAAGCTGCATTTAACCGTGTGGTGCTGTCGCGGCCAGACGTAGCTTTTATGTTGCAACACAACGGCAGGGCACTTAGCCGTTATGCGGTAAGCGAGCCAACTAAGCGATTCGGTGAAGTTTTGGGCGCGGATTTCGCTGCTGAAACAATCGCTGTGGAAGAATCCGCAGCAGGCTTGCGCATATGGGGCGTAGTCGCCAAGCCAACCTTCAATCGCAACAAAAGCGACACGCAATATGTGTATGTGAACGGCCGTTTTGTGCGTGATAAGCTCATTTCGCACGCCATACGCCAAGCGTATCAAGATGTGTTGCATCATGATCGGCATCCTGCATTTGTACTGTTTTTAGAGCTAGACCCTAATTTGGTTGATGTGAACGTACATCCAGCTAAAACCGAAGTCAGGTTTAGAGATGGACAAGCTATCCATCGCTTTATTTTTCATTCGCTACATAAAGCGCTAGCTTCACCTACGGGCGTTTCAAATGCTAGTACGGCCAATCAAGCGGCTTACAATCCGTTTGGGGGTCAAAATGCCAACTCACCGAGTTACTCAGCGAGCCCTTATCCGCAATACCAAGCGCAAATCAATTTAAGCGCTAACGAACCGAATAGTTTTTATCAAACATTATTTAGTGCCAATAGTGCACAAAACTATTCAAACAACGCATTAAATAATACTGCCCTGCAGACCAATAGGGACGGGCTTGCTGGAGGTGCTGTTTTTACAAGTAATGCCAGTGAAAACTACGCTGAAAGCGCCTTTCCGCTAGGTTTTGCAGTTGCACAAATTCATGGTGTTTACGTGCTCGCGCAAAATGCGCAAGGCTTAGTCGTGGTTGATATGCACGCCGCACACGAACGCATTATGTACGAGCAGCTTAAAAATGCGCTCGACAATCAAGCTGTGGGCATGCAGCCGTTATTGCTACCAGTGAGCTTTAATGCTGACAGGCTAGAAGTTGCCACGGTTCAAGAAGCCTTGGCAAGCAACGATGGTAGTCTGCAACAGTTAGGATTCGACATCGCCATAATATCTCCCACCACGTTAGCTGTACGCGCTGTGCCAACCATGCTGCAAGATGCTGACGCCGTCACCTTAGCCCGTGATGTATTACGTGATTTACGGGAATACGGCGCCTCAAGAGCACTTACAGAGCGCCGCAATGAGTTGTTAGGCACCATGGCATGTCATGCAGCTGTACGCGCCAATCGCAGCCTGACGATCCCTGAAATGAATGCCTTGCTTCGAGATATGGAAGCCACAGAGCGAAGCGGACAATGTAATCACGGTCGCCCGACGTGGTTTCAAGTGAGTATGAGTGACTTGGATAAAATGTTTATGCGAGGTAAATAACATCTATGACTGTTGAACAAGAATATCAAAGGCAAGTTGAACTTGCTGAGTGGATTGACGATAACTTTAAGATTGAGTTGCCTGCTGATGAAAAGTCATTAATTGCAATAGGCTGTTTTGATATAACAATAGAGCATCATGCTGCGATTTGTGTATTAATAAAAGCTGGAATTTACGCCTCACTGTTTGCGTTGTTACGTTCCATTTTTGAGAGCTGTGCTAGGGGATTGTTTGTTAATTACAGTGCAACAGACAAAGAAATTAACTTGTTCAAAAAAGACTCATTAAAGATTGAGTTTAAAGAGTTAGTATCTCGCATTGAACAAAGTATTGATGCAAACGGGAGTGTCCTTTCACAGCTACATAAGTCTTCTTGGAAATTTTTTAACAGTTTTACCCATACAGGTTTTCAACATATTACTAGGCGTCACAAACATGGGATAACAGGTTCGGTAAATTATCCAGAACAGGAGATTATCCAAGCTTTAAAGTCAAGTGGAAGTCTTGCACTAATTTCTGCTGGAGAACTTGCAGTTCTATCAGGTAAGCAAGACCTGGTAAATGCTACATTAGATAAAATGCTTGATTATGCTAAGCATTAAAGGCATCAATAATGGAAAAAGCTAATCCCGCTATCTTTTTAATGGGTCCAACCGCCAGTGGTAAAACTAGTGCGGCTATTGACTTGATAACCAAGCTTCCTGTTGAAATTATCAGTGTGGATTCTGCTTTGGTGTTTAAAGATATGAACATCGGCACGGCTAAGCCTGATGCTGCAACGCTTACAAAGGCACCGCATCATTTAATCGATATTATTGAGCCTACCAGCGCGTATTCTGCAGCGAATTTTAGAAATGATGCTTTGCGTTTGATGGCGGATATTACCGCGCGCGGGAAGATTCCATTACTGGTCGGCGGTACGATGTTGTACTTTAAGGCTTTGCAAGAAGGCTTGAGTGGTTTGCCAGAGGCGAATCAAGAAGTGCGTGCGCGGCTCGATAAGCGCGCGGCTTTTATTGGTTGGCCTGCCATGCACGAGAAATTGGCTTTGGTTGACCCTGTGACTGCCGCGAGATTAGAGCCTAACGACACTCAGCGTATTCAGCGCGCTTTGGAGGTGTTTGAACTGACAGGCGAGGCGATGTCTGCACTTTATGCGAAGCAGACGAGCGAGGTTTTACCATATAAATTGCTTAAAATCGCCTTAGTGCCTAGCGACCGCAAAGTGCTGCATGAGCGTATTGCAATTAGATTCGATCAAATGCTTAAAGATGGTTTTGTGGATGAAGTGAAGGTGCTGATAGCAAAGTATCCATCATTAACGCCTGAATCCACGTCTATGCGCTGCGTTGGTTATAGGCAAGCTTTGGAGCATCTTGCTGGTGAGTATGATTTAGCTGAACTGCGCGATAGAGGCATCTTTGCCACACGCCAATTAGCGAAACGTCAGCTTACTTGGTTGCGTGGCATGGATGATAATGTTGAGTTGGATTGCTTGAACCCACAGTTGAATGAGATGGTATTTAATGAAATAAATCAATTTATTAAGAGTTAAACTTAATAAATTACATTGAGTAGTTAAGTTTGTCTTTATTCGTCATTCTGAGCTAGCGAAGAATCTAGGTCTTTGTGAAACTTAGTAAGAGTGCATGGATTCTTCGCTATGCTCAGAATGACGAATTTAAATACCATGCATCCGATTTGCCGCTTCAACACATTCATCATGCGACGCAACCAAGGCCATGCGAATGAAATTTTCACCTGGGTTCAACCCATGCGCTTCACGTGCCAAATAGCTACCTGGCAGCACCGTAATATTCAAATCGCGATATAGTTTTACCGCAAGTTCGGTGTCACTTTGCTTGCTTCTTGCCCATAGGTAAAATGCTGCATCAGGCAATTCAACGTCTAATACGTATTTTAGTAAGGGCGTCACTACATTGAATTTAGCTGCATAAAGTCTGCGGTTCTCAATGACGTGCGCTTCATCGTTCCACGCAGCGATAGACGCCGCTTGCACTGCTGGGTTCATTGCGCAGCCATGATAGGTACGGAATAATGTGAACTTCTCTATGATTTTTTCATCGCCAGCAACAAAGCCTGAGCGCATGCCTGGTACGTTTGAGCGCTTAGAAAGCGAGCTGAAAATCACTAAGTTTTTGTAATCTCTACCTAGCTTGTGAGCGGCTTGCAGGGCGCCTAGTGGCGGATTCGCCTCATCAAAATAGATTTCTGAATAGCATTCATCGGCAGCGATGGCAAAGCCGTATTTGTCGGATAACTCAAAAATGGTTTTCCACTGCGCTAACGACATCACCTTGCCTGAAGGGTTGCCTGGGCTGCAAACATACACTAATTGCGTGCGTTTTAGCACTTCTACGGGCACGTTCTCAATCTCCATTGCATGTTGATTTTCAGGCAGTGTGTTGAGAAAGTAGGGTTCAGCACCTGCTAGAAATGCTGCGCCTTCATAAATCTGATAAAAAGGGTTAGGTGAAATGACAACTGGATTCGGTTTGGTGCTATCAATAATCACCTGCGCAAAAGCAAATAGCGCTTCACGGCTACCAGTTACTGGCAAAATCGCAGTTTCAGGATTAAGTGCTGGCACACCATAACGACGTGTAATCCAATTAGAAATTGCTTCTCGCAGCGCTAAAGAGCCCACTGTTGTTGGGTAACTAGCTAAACCTGCTAAATTATTCACCAGTGCGTCTTTAATAAGCTGTGGTGTGGCGTGTTTAGGCTCGCCTATCGATAGATTAATGGCAGAATAGCTTGGATTTGGTGTAATGCCTTTAAATAAATCGCGCAAGCGTTGAAAAGGGTAAGGTTGGAGTAAATTTAAGTTTGGATTCATAGGCAATATTGTAAACTAGCCGCCCTAGGACTGGTAAGTTTAAGTCGCAAAAATTTAAATCGTAAAATTTAATGTTGTCTACAAACGTTGTCTACATTAAGTAAAAATAAATAAAGTTGAAAATAAAATGCATGTCAATAACCCAAAGCCGTTAGCCAAGAGCGCATTGCTGAATAGCACAAGTTTGTTGTTAGCCGCGGTATGCTGGGGCGTTGTTTGGTATCCGTATCGAATTTTGGCGAATGCTGGCGTGGCGGCTGTGGCATCGAGTTTTTACTGCTATTCAACAGTGCTAATTTTAGCGAGTATTGTCTGTATCAAGCATTGGCGCGGTATGTTTAAGTTGCCGTTGAGCATCCTTTGGCTGAGTTTGACTGCAGGCTGGACTAACCTTGCTTATGTGCTTGCTGTGATAGATGGCGAGGTAATGCGTGTGATGCTGTTATTTTATCTATCGCCATTATGGACCTTAATACTTGCCCACTTTTGGCTTAAAGAGCGAATTGATAAACGCGGCTTAATGATTATGGCTTTATCGCTAACGGGGGCATTTATTATGCTGTCTGACTTAACAGGCAAATCCAGCGCCTGGCCATTACCGAGAAACACTGCCGAGTGGTTTGCATTAACCTCGGGTATTGCGTTTGCTATAAGCAATGTGATTACTAGAAAATCTACGCACTTAACCATACGCAGTAAATCCTTTGCGGTATGGGCGGGGGTATTTTTGATGGCTATTCTAGCGATGCCGTTTGTGAAGGAAACGATTCCATCGCCAAGCTTTTTTAGCTTAAATGATGGCATGGTGATATTGGCGATTGCACTGTCGCTGATTGCCGCGACCTTGCTAACGCAATACGGCATTACACAAATGCCAGCGACACGCGCTTCCGTATTATTTTTGTTTGAGTTGGTCGTTGCCGCTATTACTTCTTATTTTCTAGCACATGAAACTATGGAAATAAACGAATGGATAGGCGGCAGCTTAATTGCAGCCGCCTCAATATTTGCGGCGTTGAATCATAATGATTAGAAGCTTTATCGATTAACCAAAGCTAGTGTTACGATTACCTTCAGCAGCAAAGCGAATTTTTAGTGATAAATCGTTGCGAGAATCTGCATTTGACAGAGCATTCTCCTCATCAATTTTACCGTTGCTAAACAACCTGAATAACGATTGGTCAAAAGTGTTCATGCCGATGTCGTTGCTGTCAGCCATAGTATCTTTCATATCACCCATTTTTTGCTTTTGAATCAGCTCTGAAATGTACGGCGTATTAATCATGACTTCAGTCGCGGCTACACGCTTGCTGAGTTTACCTGGAATAAGGCGTTGAGAAACAATAGACACCAAATTCATTGATAAGCCTAGTAGTAAGCCCGCTCTGGCGTCTTCTGGGAAGAATGAAATGATGCGCTCAAGCGCTTGGTTGGCATTGTTGGCATGCAATGTAGCAAGGCACAAATGGCCCGTTTCTGCATAAGCCATGGCATTTTTCATGCCTTCCATATCACGGACTTCCCCAATTAAAATCACATCTGGCGCTTGGCGCATGGCATTTTTAAGACCGTTTTCAAAAGAGAGTGTATCAATACCAACTTCGCGTTGATCAACAACCGATTTTTTATGCGGGTGAATAAACTCAATCGGGTCTTCAAGAGTCAGAATGTGACCGTTAGTCGTTGCGTTACGATGATCAATCATAGAGGCGAGGGTGGTGGTTTTGCCTGAACCCGTTGCACCAACCACTAGAATTAAGCCGCGCTTACGTAAAATTAGATCTTTTAATATCGCAGGAAGCCCTAAAGATTCAATTGTTGGGATATCCGTTTTAATATGACGTATTACCATGCCCACTTCACCGCGTTGCTTGAATACATTTACGCGGAAACGCCCGACATCTTTCTTGCTAATAGCAAAATTACATTCTAAAGTCGATTCAAACTCCGTGATTTGATCTGCAGTCATCATCGAATAAGCGATTTCTTTAATCATGCCAGGCGTCATTATTTGGTTGTTGATAGGCAGTGTGTCGCCTTCAACTTCAATATGAATGATTGCGCCCGTACTAAAAAAGAGGTCGGAGCCACCTTTATCTAGCATGAACTTTAAGATTGGACTGATGTCGATTGCGGCCATAATTTAACCCTATTTATTTTTTTAATCATGAGTAAAAATGTTATGTGCGTGACTTTAGCATAATTTTTTACACTATTTTGTAGCTTTATCACTAGATTTTGATGTGTTTAAATGTTGCTGCCACATCGATAGATAAGAATTTTCTAACGCATGTGCAAATTGGTTGGTGTCAAATAAAGCCGATGTAAGCTTGGTAGCGTGCAGCTTCTGTTTAATCTTTTCAAGTTCTGTTGAATTGTTAGCCAGATAAAGTGCTTTATTTTCATAATCTTGCAGTGAATAGGTGATTAACTCAGGCATATCTGCTGCGGTTAACAAGCTACCCGCCACGCGCGCTGCAAAGGTATCGCCAACACAGGTTAATACTGGTAAACCCATCCATAATCCATCGCTGCAAGTAGTGTGGGCATTGTAGGGTGAGGTATCTAAAAACAAGTCTGCATGAATGTGGCGTGCTAGATGGTCTGCAATACTCATGCGTGGCGCAAATATTAAACGTTCAGCCGTGATATTATTTTTTGCAGCTTGGTTGATTAAGTTTTGCTTAGCCCATGTGTTACTTTCCAACAGCCAAAGCACGCTATTTGGCACGGCATTTAATAAGCGCATCCACACCTTAAAAAACTCAGGTGTGATTTTAAAAGATTGGTTAAAACAACAAAATACAAAAGCACCTTCTGGTAGATTGCAGCTTTCACGACTAGGCTGCTTGCCAATTGGGCGCTTACGGTCGTTGGGTTGGTAGCAATGCGGTAAAAGGGCAAGTTTCTCAGCATAATGGCTTTCTGAATCAGGCGGCGTGATGAAGCTATCACTTAAAATATAATCGAATAACGGCTTGTTGTTATTCATCATTCCCATCGTGCCAGGGAAGCCAAGCCAGTTCACATTGATAGGCGCAGGGCGTAAAGCCGCAATGCCGCTTCGGCTGGTTTGGGTAAAGCCAGTTAAATCCACCAAAATGTCGATTTGGTGTTCATTTATTTTTTTTGCGGCATCAATTTCAGATAAATTTCGAATGTCATAAAACTCGTCAAAAGCCTTTTCTAGTCTGGCTCTGGCATTAGTTTTATCATTTACACCATATGAAAAAGCGAAAGTCTCAAATTTTGATCTGTCGTGTAATTCAATCAATTCACTTACTAAAAAAGCCAGTGGATGCAGCCTGAAATCAGCCGATAAATAGCCTATTTTAATTTTTTGATTTTTAGAAGGCAGTTTGTTTTTAAAACTAAGTGTTTCGCCTTGTTTAATCAGTGCCGCGTAACGATTGCTCACCCAATTGTTCGCACAAAGCTTCTGCTCATTAGCGGTCGTCGTCGGCATAGCTAAAAAGGCAAAAGGCGAAATTTGCGCTTGCGGTACATTCTTCACCCAATCGCGTATGGTTGAAATATCAACTTCTAAACCTTGCCAGTCACATATATGCTGTTTTTGATGCACCAAATGTACTTTTGCATGGTACAGATATGGATTTAAATCTAGCGCTTTTTGGTAACTTGCAATCGCAAAATCTAGTAGCCCTAATTCACGTTGCACATTACCTAAATTGTTATAAATATCGGCATCATTAGGATTAAGCCGAATAGCTTTTTCATATTGCAACGCCGCTTCTTTAGGCTTACCAAGCTCACGCTGCGCATTGCCTAAGTTATACAAATATGCAGCATTTGCAGGCTGATTCTCTAAAGCCTCCTCGAAGCAGGCTTCTGCTGTTAGATAGCGACCCTCTGCATGAGATTCATTGCCGAACTCTTGCAAGGCGTAACATAAGGCATTGCGTATATCTAAGTTGGTTTTGAATATACGCATCAACCGCCTAAAGTAGCCAGCCGCTTCTTCATAGCGTTTCAGTTCAACACACAAATTCCCACAATTGATTTGCGCAACGGTATCTTTGGGGTTGCGCAATAAGGCCTGTTGGTAATCTTTTAACGCTTGTTCTGATGAAGTGGATTGCATGGCGTGATTTTAGCTGATTTTAGCGGGTATTGAGCTTGGAAACATTCTTGCCAATCGTTTCAACCCAAGTTTACGTAATGCAAAACGGTTGGGGTTCATTAAGGCAGCCAATTCAATATTCATGGTGAATGGTTCACCACATATCATTTGCGCCAGTAACTCTGCGCAAAATGGCGCGCTGGTGAAGCCTCGGCTGCCATGCGCAACGTTGATGTATAGGCCTTTAATCCAAGGCAAACTATCGGGTAGAGCGTTGGGGCGGGGCGGTTTGGCTTTGAGTAAGTTGTTATCTAGCAACTCACCTACTAATGGAAAGTAGTCAAAGGATGTGCATCTGAATGAAACGCGACCACCTTTAATATTTTCTTTTAGATTTTCATGCAGCGGCAATGAGAAGCTTTTTAATTTAAATAAATTAGCTAGGTGATCTTCCTCATCTAACTTATCGTCCATATTCTCTTCGGAGAAAGTCGCACCCAAGCAATGCTGACCGTAATCTGCAGGGCTTAAGTAGCCATCGCTGCATATAATCGATTTTATTTTCTGGCTGATGTTGGTAGCCTCAAGAATGCTGACTTGACCACGTACCGCTTGTGTTTTTAAATAAAGGTTAAACCCTAAATTTTGTGCTTCATTGGCATTGGCAATGATGGCAATATCAGCTTTTTCTATAATTTTATTATCTGAATAAATCTCAAATAAATCGTTATTTTTCAATAAATTATCAACGTTTATTAATGTTTTAACTGAAATATTTTCATGCGCGGTTAAGTGCTGGCATAGTTGTTGCGGATTAACCCAGGCAGCTTTTGGAAAATATAGCGCATCGTGCGCAAGGTCTATGCCTGCAAGGCTGCTTGCCTCATCTGCACTCACATATTTCAAAATATCGTCAGCATGATTTTGTGTGGCGACTTTTTGAATACGAGCTAACTCTCTTGGGTTAAAGCCAAGTTGTAACATGCCACAAACATTGAAATCTGCAGGGTTTAGCTTAAGTGTTTTGAAAAATTCTAAGCTGTACAAATAGCTATCAAGTACGAATTGACTTGCGGCATCTTCACCGCTGATGCGTGGATAAAGCATCGCTTGTGGGTTGCCTGAGGCTTCGCTGGCAACTTCCGCGTGCCGTTCAAACAAGGTGACTTTTATGCCGCGAGTGGCTAGGGCATAAGCAGTGCTACAGCCTGCAATGCCGCCACCGATAATTATTGCAGTTTTAGGAATGGCACTCATATAGAATTTTGTAAGTTATTTGTGGGTTAGGGTTTCACTCAAAATAAAGCACTTTAGCGCATATATTTTTTGGGGAAGACCCTTACGGTCTCAACCTGACTAAAATGTAATTGGTGTGTACGAATGTTCTATTATTCAACAAAATTGCCAATCAGCATTTCACGTTTTTTTCCAAAACCTATACGTTTGTGAACATTAAACCCCGCACTCATTAAACCTCGCCGCACATCGCCAGCACTGGTGAAGGTTGCAAATGTCGTGGATGCATTTGATAACCTAGCCATTTGTTGATACAGCTCGGTTTGCCACATATCAGGGTTTTTAGCTGGGGCAAAGCCATCTAAAAACCAAGCATCGACTTGACTGGTGACTTTGCTAAAACATGCTGTGGCATCGCCGATTAAAAGACTTAGCTGCACGCGATTATCATAAAGGAGGATTGTATTAGCGCCATTAATTAGGTTGTCATACTGCGCTAAAAGTGGCTCGATAACTGTTTTGAGTTGCGGCCAAAGATTTAAGGCGGTGCGGAGGTCTTGCAAACTAAGCGGATATTTTTCTGCGCTAATATAATGCAGTTTTGCATTCATAGGGCTTGTGCTTAGCCATATATTGACGGCACATAAGAAGTTTAAGCCAGTACCAAAGCCAGTTTCAGCGATGCTGAAAGTTTGCAAGTCTGAATCAAGCCAACGTTCTGCTAAATGATTGCCTTGCAAAAACACATAGTCTGTTTCCAATAAGCCATTATCAGTGGAGAAGTAAACATCTTGGAATTCGCTGGCGTAAGGCTGTCCGTCACGCCATTCGATGTTGGCAGTATTACTAGGAGATTGCATTATGGGTTAGTGCTTAAGGTTGATTTGTCGGGTTTACTGCGATTTTAAAAACCGCTTTGTGCAGATGATGCTCTGAAACCATGCCGGAATGGGCATCTTCGGGGAAGAATATACAAAATTTATTAGTGGGCGTAGCAAGCCAATTCAGCGGAGCATCTTCAAAGAAATGCACGTCATTAGCGGTATTGAAAGTATCAATTGCTTGTTGGCAGTCTGCAAGCGGATTCCAGCCCATTTCATCTGTGCCATTAAGTACCAGTTGAATGTCGATGTATTTTCGGTGGCATTCAAGCTTAGATTCAGCTTTAGTTTGCCCAATTCCACGTTGAATGAGCACAAATATATCATCGTTTAAGATGGCATGTTTGCCATTAGGTAGTGCTAGCAAATCTGTGGTTTTGATGTATTCAAACACATGAGGAAATAATGCATGCATGGCTGCATAGCGTTGTATATTGTCAATCGTGTCGATAATCATTGCATTTACTCATGTTCTGTTTAAGTTTTCACTTTAACATTATTATAAGTTTAAATTAATGCCTCTCTTCGATTTTCTGGCTTTGCTAACAACAAATGTACGTCACCTAAAGCGCGCTCCATAAAGCCGCCTTCGCAATAGCTTAAATAAAAATCCCACATTTTAATAAACTCTTCCGTGTATCCGAGTTTGCGAACTTCTTTAATATTAGCAAAAAAGTTTTCTCGCCAAATCTTTAATGTTGTAGCGTAATGCGGACCTATATCTTCTAAATCAAACAATCGCAAATCGCTCGTTTTAGTCACGCTATTGAGCATGGCAGTGTTTGATGGAATACATGAGCCTGGAAATATGTAACGTTGAATAAAATCGACGGATTTCTTTGCATTTTCATAGCGTTGATCCGCAATGGTGATGGCTTGAATCAATGCCAAGCCATCTGCTTTAAGCAATGAGCCAACTTTAGCAAAATAGGTGTCATAAAACCGATGCCCGACTGCTTCAATCATCTCAATAGAAACTAACTTATCAAAAGTGCCAGTTAAATGGCGATAGTCTTCAAGTAATAGGGTGATTTTATCTTCCAAGCCAGCAGCCTTCACTCTGACTTTCGCTAATTCATATTGCTGCTTAGAGATCGTGGTAGTGGTGACACGGCAACCGTAATGTGTTGCTGCATAAATAGCAAAGCCGCCCCAGCCAGTGCCGATTTCAACTACATGGTCTGTCGATTTTAAGTCTAATTTATCGCAAATAGTTTTAAGCTTTAGTTCAGAGGCCGCTTGTAAGTTGGGTGTATCTGCGCTAAAAATCGCGCTTGAATACATCATGGTTGGATCTAAAAACAGGGCAAACATGTCATTACCTAAATCATAATGTGCTGCAATATTCTTGCGACTACCTTCGGTGGTATTGCTATTTAGCCAATGTAATACTTGCAAAAATGGCTTAGTCAGCCATTGGTAGCCGCCTTCAAGCGTATCCATCACAGATTGATTAACACACATCAAGCGAATCACCTCGGTAAGATTATCCGCTGACCAATAACCGAGCATATAAGCTTCGCCAGCGCCTATGCTGCCTCCAAAAGCGATCTCGCCATAAAAGCGTGAGTCATGTACATAAATAGTGGCATTTATACCGTCACTGTTGCCAAATCTGTGCTGTTCAGCGCCATCAACCAGTGTTAAATGACCTTTTTGTAAAAGCTGTAAGCGCTTAAGTATTTGCGACCTTGCAAAATCAGCCACCCATTTTGAACGGCTTTTTTGTTTTAAGCTGGCGGTTAAGGTTTCTTTCTGAAGTGTGGGATTAATCATCATTATTTAGTGACTTGTTTTGGGTTTGAGTAAAAGGGCACGCGCTTAATCCAAAGCATTAATGCGTTCCAGTAAATGGCAGCAACGACTTTAATAGTCATGAGTGGGTAATGAATCAAAATCCAATTGAGGCTACTTTGAGTGATTTCTTTACGTTCTAAGGCTAATGTAGCGTTGAAAACTTGTTCGCCATCTTTAAAGTTTTTCATATGAATGAGTAGTTGATTGGCTTCATGCTTAAATGCCCAGTCGTATTGAATGTCCATAGGCATAAAGGGCGATACATGAAACTGTTTGTTAAATTTAAATATTGAAATTTCACCATTTCTAGTTTTTTTAATGGTTTTTCCAGTGTTAGAGTCATGATTAAAATCATGCACATAAGCGTAATCTTCGCCCCAAGGCGTGTTGGTGATATGGCTGACGACAGCTTGCAAGGTAATGCCATCTGCTTCAAAACAATAGTAAAAGCTCACAGGATTAAAGCAATGTCCGAAATAGCGCATATTGGTGAGAAGTCGGATTGCACCACGCGGCTCTGAACCTGTTGCTTGTTGGACTAGCGTACTAATCTCTTGTTTAAGTGGTTTTTGGGCGTCACCGTAGTAGTCAGAGCGCTTAAACCATGCCCAATTCTTAGTTGCATAAGACCAGTTTTTAGAATTGTTGAATAAATCTGGCAATTCATCTAAATCTAAATACATCATAAAGACCTTGTAGCGAAAGCCGTGCGGCTGAGGCTGGAATCTTAGGTGTTTTACAAAGCCTTCATAAATAGCGCTATTGGGCATTTAAGCTTTACCAATATTGGCTTGTTCAAAATGTTTAATGGCTTCTAAAGCACTTACAACGCCATCTTCATGAAAGCCGTTGCGCCAGTATGCGCCAGCAAAACCTGTTCTATTCTTACCGCTAATTTCAGCATGCCTAGCTTGTGCTGCGGCACCGGCCAAAGTGTAAATAGGGTGCATGTATTTCAGGCGCTTAATGACTTTGGCGGGGTTAATAAACTTAGTGTGGTTTAACGTCACAAGCAGAGGCTCATTTGATTGTAGATTTTGCAGAATATTCATGTTGTAAGTCACAGCAACTTGCTCAGCATGCGGATTGGTAACATGGTAATTCCAAGCTGCCCATGCTAATTTGCGCTTAGGCATCAGTGAAACGTCATGGTGCAAAAATATGGTGTTTTGTTGATAAGGAATCGCACTCAGTATTTCAATTTCATTCGCTTTTTTATCGCTAAGTAGTTTTAATGCTTGGTCGCTATGGCAGGCAAAAAATACGTAATCAAATTTTTCTTCATCACCATGTAATGGCTTAACACGCACAGATGAAGCTAATCTGCGCACGCTTTCTACAGGGGTGTTGAGTCTGATTTTGTCTTTAAAACTTTCAGTCAATGCGCTCACATAGCTAGCTGAGCCATTAGTAATCGTACGCCATTGCGGCCTGTTATTCACCGTTAACATGCCGTGATGATGGAAGAATCGTACAAAAAAGCGCGCTGGAAAATCTAACATTTGGCGCGCTTCAGTAGACCAAATGGCCGAACCCATAGGGATGATGTAATGGTCAATAAACTGCTGACTGTATTTACCTTGCTTTAGATAATCACCCAATTTAATTTCGTTACCATCAGTGAGTAGTTCAAGTGAAGTTTTGTTAAAACGTAAAATATCGCGAATCATTTGGTGAAATGACGGCTTAAATAGATTGCGGCGTTGCGCAAATAGGCTGTTTAAATTGGTGCCGTTATATTCCAAGCCAGTTTTTTCACATTGAACACTAAAGCTCATTTCGCTGGGCTGCCAAGCCACCTTTAACTCATCAAGCAAGGCGATGAAATTAGGGTACGTGCGGTCATTGAATACAATAAAGCCAGTATCTACATTATATTCATTGCCTTCATGCTTGATGTGATGTGTATGCGTATGGCCGCCAATGTGGCTTTCTGCCTCAAATACGGTGACATCGTGTTGTTTGTTTAAGTGGTATGCAATAGTGTTACCTGCAATACCGCTACCTATAATGGCGATTTTCAAATGACTATTTCCCTGAACTTTAACGACTGATTGTTCTATTTATTTTTTTTGATTCGCGGATAGCTGTGGGAACAGTTCTGACGTCCCATATTAACCCGCAGGCTGCAAGTAGCTTTAAGCCATAAAACGTTAAGTCTATTTCCCACCAATAAAAACCTTGTCGCGCAGAGCCAGGGTAGTGATGATGGTTGTTATGCCAGCCTTCGCCTAAGGTTAACAATGCAATCCATAGGTTATTGCGGCTTTGATCGCTAGTTGCATAGCGACGCTTGCCCCAAACGTGTGCGAGCGAGTTCACCGTGAATGTGGCGTGATATAACACTACGGTAGATATAGCAAACCCCCAGACCAGCAATTGCATGCCATTGGTGTTCAGGTTTGGGTAATAGCTCTCAAGCCATACGCCTAATAAGTAAATACTCAGGCCAAAAAGAATTGGTACAACGATATCAAAACGATCGAGTAAACGTAATTCTGCAAACTTAGCCAGCTCTTTGACGCGCTCAGTTTGTGTGGCGAAGTGTTTGTTTGAAAGAAACCAGCCCAAGTGACTCCATAAAAATCCATGTTGCACAGGGGAGTGCGCATCGTCTATTTCATCTGATTTAATATGGTGATGCCTATGATGCGAAGCCCACCACAAAGGGCCGCGCTGCACTGCAGTGGCGCCGAACACAGCTAGAATAAACTGGAAAACACGTGTGGTGCGAAAAGCCTTGTGTGAAAAATAACGATGGTAAAAACCAGTGATTGCAAACATTCTAATGGCATAAAGTGCAATGGCAAAAACCAGTGCAAACCAGCTAAATTCGACCCAAAAAACTGCGAAGCAAGCTAAATGTAATAACACAAATGGAATCACGCGCCACAAATCAATTTGGCGCCAGTTTGCGCGATAGCTCAGACCATCCTCGGGGATAATCACGGCTTCATTATCAAACCATTTAATAATCTTCTTAAGCATAGTGTCTTGAGCGCTCCAGTATTACGGATGGTTAACTTTGCTTGTGTTGTGAGGCACTTTACGTAGCTTACTTAAATCGTAGCCAAGGTTTGATACGAAGCCTGTAAGCTTGGCATATTCTGTATCGCTGATGCTTGGTGTTCTTGCCATTATCCAAACGTAATCACGTGCATTTCTAGCAATGACCGTTTGCGTGTAATCGTCGTTTAAATAGGCAATACGATATTCCGCTTTAATTGGCCATATAAATTGCATGCCCCACAAAGCATTACCGGAATTTTCTATGACGAAGCCATGTGGCTGGTAGGTTTTAAATTCACCAGTTAAGCTACCTTTATTAAATGTAAACGTTGTGGCAATGCTGCCATCTGCATTGAGTTTGTAATTTTCAATAGCATTAAAAGACTGGGTTTCTATCATGGTGGGAATGGCTGCAATGACATACCAATCGCCCATGAATTTTGGTAAATCCACTTGTGGCACAGTCGCAATAGGCGGCAATTTATTCGTCGCGCAGGCAGATAAAATACTTGCAAGTATTGACATCATTAACACTCTTTTAATATTAGTTGAAATCATATTTAATATATCTTTCAGTTAGTTAACTGTTTTAATTAACGTAATTTATAATTAATGGTATAGCCTTCTGGTGTAATCGATTTAAGTGCAAGCCACTCATTATTTGCAGAATACCAAAGCTCAATTTTTAATTTGCTTTTACCATTTAAGCTGCCATCTAATTTGTAATGGCTGGCTTCAACTTTTTTGTTTTTTACGTCTATCGTTTCAATACCAAGATTAGTGAATTTTGTGTCTAGCCATTCACCATTTTGTGGATTCAATAGCTTTGTTTGTTGAATGATTTTTGGGTTCCAATAAGCAAAAGTCATGGTGCAAGCGGGTAACTTTTGTTTAAGTTTGCCATCGTCTACGGTGAACTCTTGCCCAGATAACTTAGCTTTAATATTTGTTTCCACTTTATTTTCTAAGGTATGCGACTCCAAACTGCTTAAACAGTCACCTTGCCATTGTTCAACGGCTTTATGGTCGTATTGATACGCGTTGATAAATAATACTTTGACATTAAATTTTGCAGTGCTAATTAACTCGTTAGACTCGGTAAGTTTAAATTCGTGCTGACCGATTTTATTTTTGTCTAAGTACACGTCAAAAGCCCATTCTTTAGCACTTATGTTTACACAAAATAAACTGGTCATTAATAATGCACTGATTAATATAGGTTTACGCATGACTATTGAGACCTTTTAGGAAACCACGGGATGAAAGCATTGGTGTTTTGAATGTAGCTTAGATAAGCTGGTCGGCGTTCTGCAATATCTTTTTCCAGTAACGCAACACCACTGACTTTAAGTAGCAGCAGAGTCATTAGAATTGGCCCGACAATCGTACACCATGCACCAGCAGCAGCGGCAATTAGATAAAAACCCCACCAGACACAACATTCGCCAAAGTAGTTAGGATGCCGACTGTAACGCCATAGGCCAGTATTGAGCACCTTGCCCTTATTGTTAGTATTAGCCTTGAATATACTTAATTGCCAATCAGCGATGGTTTCCCATACAAAACCAATGGTAAACACGATGCCGCCTAAAACGTCTAGCCTAGTTAGTAATACTTTTGATTCGATAGCGCCAAATAATGGCATGGAGATAATCCACGCAAGTACAGCTTGCAAACCAAAGATGATGTAGATACTTTTAATCCAAAAGTGAGGTTCGTTATTTTGGCGAATAGCTACATAACGATGGTCTTCATGAGGCCCCCAGTTACGCCAAGTTAAATATACGCAAAGCCTGATTGCCCATAAACTGACTAAAAACAGCACTAAAAACATACGAGGCGTGAGATCGTTTAGTAGCAGGGCATAGGTGTAGGCGGATAACATTAAAAATAAGCTCCACATGCTGTCTACATGGGTCACATTCTTTCTAAACAAACTGACTAACCAGCCAACGAGTGCCAGTAAAGCCATGCTCATCAGACCATTCAAATATATTTGCCAATGTATCAATTGCTTGAACCTCTTAATGGTTTGATAGATGCAAATCCATCGAAGCGGCTAGAGAGTATGAGCAACAACGGTGTGATGATTGCCCAGCCTATCGATAACGCGATATAGCTCGCTGCACCATGCAAAACAACTGCGCCTAATTTCTCTGCACCTAAATACGCTAATGGACCACCCATTGCGCCAAAAGCGACTGCGATTAAATGTTTGCTGTGCATCCAGCGCAAACTTACATTGAGCGTACTGGTGAATGCCAGCCAAAGGGCTAGAATCCAGACCGGTACAATTGCGTTACTCCAGCCATTGTTTAAATAACTGATGTAGCCTAAAGAAAGCATTGATTGGTCATAGGCCGCACCAATCAACAGCGCGCATAACATCAGTAATAGTTCAGCTTTTACATTTTTGGCTTGATATAAATGCCAGCTTAAAACAAGTGCGGTTACTAATACACCTAACCAAGGCATGCCTTTGCCTGCGCCTATCACACAAGCAAACCAAGCGAGCTGAAAAAATATGAAGTTAATAATAAGCATGATTGATTAAGCTTTATGCAGGGCGCTCAAACTGGTAGTGAGAAACCCACCACTCTTGGCCGTTTTTATAACCAAATAGCTCTGCACAAGCCATATAAAATATACGCCAGCGATTACGCCACTTGACAGCTTCGCCTGCTCCATAGGTTTCTTTTAAAATCGGCGTGATAGTATTTTCATGCTTATCCATATTCTCCAACCAAGCATTAGCCGTTTTTTCGTAATGCGTGCCATCCCAGCGCCAGCGCTTGTTTAACTTTAATTTCTCCTGAAAATGTAAAGGCAAGTCATCGCTTGGCATCATGCCGCCAGAGAAGAAAAACTGGCTCATCCAATCGTCATCACCTTGCACTTCAAATGCATATGGCGTTGAGCGATGCACAAATATATGCATGAAAAACTTGCCACCTGGCACTAACCAATCATGCACTTTTCCATATAAAAGTTTGTGGTTACGCATGTGTTCAAACATCTCAACCGATACCACCCGATCAAATGCTTGATTGATTGAAAAGTTACTAGGTGAAAAGTTGTTCATGTCACAAGTGATGACCGTAATATTTTTAAGTCCACGCTGTGCGGCGGTGGCCGTAATGTGTTCGCGTTGCGAGTTTGAATTAGAAACCGCTGTAATTTGGCTGTTTGGGTAGTGCGCTGCCATCCATAATGTAAGTGATCCCCAGCCGCAGCCTAGTTCTAGAATTTGTTGACCATCTTGCAAATCTGCATGCTCGCAACTCATACGCAGTGCATTGGCTTCGGCTTCATCTAAAGACGATGTCTCAGGCAGCCAGAAGCAGCTACTGTACTTACGGTGTTGTCCTAAACATAATTCGAAAAACTTTGTTGGTAGTTCGTAATGTTGTGCATTTGCGAGTTCTGGCACTAAGGCAATAGGCGCTTTGTTCATAGCGGTTACGAACTCAGCTTCAATTTGCGCACCAGCTTCGCAATTGCCCGCACGGATTTCTTTAAGCCGAGTTTCTGATAATTGTCTAATACCAGTCCTGATTACGCTATCAGGCACTAAACCTTTTTCCGCTAACTTAATGGCTAAACTTGTTAATTGCATTATCACCCTTATTATTTTTTTAAATTGAATATTACCCAGCGTTAAATAGACGTAGCTGACTAGACTAGGTTCCTTCATCTGAAACAAATTCATTACATATACGTGGCATTTCTGTTTATGGATGCAATGTACAGGTATTAGTTTAGACACATAGCGAATCGATAGCTCAGTTTCGATCGCTAAGTTGTTACAGATATTAAGTTGTCACAGATATACAGTGATGTTGGAAAGACTAATGGCACAGCAGTATTGCTGGCAACTTTAGCTGGTCAATAGTGGTAAGTTGGACTGATGATTTAAACTTCGATTACTGGTCAATAGTTAAGTGACTAGTAATCGTGGATTTTAATTGCAAGGATTCAAAGTAATGAATGATATGTTGTGGAAGCCAATTGTTATTGCCAGGGAAGGGCGAGCTTAAGAAGCCCACATGTCCGCCTTCTTCAGTGGTTTCTAATGTCACGGTATTAGAAACAGATGTTTGATCAGGTAAGGACTCTACAGGAATAAAAGGGTCGTTTTTTGCGTTAAGAATCAAAGTTGGAATTTGGATATACGGTAGCCATGGCTTAGCCGCATTTTTAGCCCAATAATCGTCAGCATCCACGAAGCCATGTAGCTTTGCGGTGACGTAAGTATCAAACTCACGAATAGTCTTTGCAGATTTAATCTTTTCCTCATCCAATAAACCGGGAAATTGTCGCGCTTTTTCAAGGGCTTTTGGTCGCATGCTATTCACAAACATCGGGGTGTAAAGCACGCGATTAAGCCCCTTGTCTAATGCTTCTCCGCAGGCGGCCAAGTCTGTGGGGGCTGAAATAGCAGCTGCCGATTCAATGATTTCAGCGGCATGTTCACCTGACTCTCCCAGCCACTTTAACAGTGCATTACCGCCTAAAGAAACGCCAACAGCATATACAGGTGCATTGCCCACGGTTTTTTTAACGCGAGACAATGCCATTTCTATATCAACGCTATCTCCAGCAAAATAGGCGCGCGGTAAACGATTGTTTTCACCAGAGCAGCCGCGGAAATGAACCACCACGCCACGCCAACCTTTTGCTTGCAAGTTAGCCATTAAAGCTAAAGCGTAGTGGCTTTTAGAGCTGCCTTCTAGGCCATGAAATAACACGACAGTTGGAGTACTTTCAACATCGGTACTTTGTAAGCTGCTATTCTCATTGTCTAGCCAATCCACATCCATAAAGTCGCCGTCATCTAACTCCCAGCGTTCACGACGATACTTCACTCCTTGTTTCGCAGCGAATACTGCTGGATAAATCGTTTGCAGGTGCCCGCTAGGGAGCCAGAATGGTGCTGAGTATGATTCCTCAGCAACGCTTGGCGTTGCTACGAAACCAAATATCATCATAAGAACTACGCTATATTTGTTCAAAGTGTTTGTTTAATGTGGATGAGTAACTTAAAAAACCTAGGCGTTTCTAATAAATAGTAAGCAGCCATGGTCCGTGCGAATCTCACGATGTGAGCTGCCTGCGTGTGCAAGGTGGTAATCACCAATGCCACATAAAATGTCTTCCAACCAAACTTCGCCTTCCAGCACGATGGCTTCTTCATCAACATCATGTTCATGCGCTGGTAAGAAGCTATTCGCGGCCATTTTAACTAAAACGGAGCGACTATCACTTTCTTGCCTCAACACCTTGACTTGCACGCCTTCTGCAATTGTTCGCCAATCCCCTTGGTCCGCAAACATAAAGCGATGGCTACTTTCAGAGGTCTTAATTCTGTTGAGTAAGGTTGCTTTCATTCTGCTTGCTACTTCAGGAGCGGGAATGGTTGGTAGTAGGCTTGATGCTACCGCACCAGCAACTGTGATATCTAATGCCTCTAAAACATTTAAGTCTTTATCTTTAGCCATGATTAGGCCTCCTGATGCGATAGCGCATCTTTTAATGACGCTTGTGCACGTTTAATATGGGATTTAACAGAACCTAACGGTAAGTTGGTCTGTTCAGAAATTTCTTGATGGGTATAACCTTTAAAAAAAGCGAGTGCAATAAGCTGTCTTTGAATGGCGGAAAGTTTTGCCATAGCAGCATGTAGCGCCGAGTCTCTTTCTAAAGTGAGCATTTTTTCAAGTGTAGGACATGAAAACCCGGGCTCTACAATTAACTCACTAGGTTCGGGATGAGAGTCAGCTTCGTCTAACTTACGCAACGCATCTAAAGCGCGGCTTCGACAAATAAGCATTAGCCAAGCCATAGGTACGCCTCGGCTAATATCAAACTTAACCGCCTGATGCCAAACCTGCCAATAAGTATCCCCTACAACATCTTCAGCTAAGTCGTGGCGGCGCGTGATTTTAAGCGCTAGCCCATAGACTTTTGATAAGGTCAGATCGTAAAAAGCCTCAAGCGACGACTCATCTCTTTTCGCCATCCTGCCAATAAGCGCGAGCATTTCCGAAGGCGGCGAGAGGTCGTGCAGATGCGTAGGTGTCACGTACATGAGTTCAACCATGGTATTTAATCAAATTAACTATCATATGAAGCATTACGCAACATATGTGCTTTTGGATGCAATCTATAGCGAGATTGCAAAAACATCTTAAAGTTTAATTAAGTTGTTTCCATACTTTGCGATATGCAGCTAATAACTGTTGGTGCATTTTGCTGGCTTCCATATTCGGCCCTAAATTCTCTAAACCAAAATATTGTTCCTCTTGATTCACTAGGCGCTGGGCTTGAGCCAAGGTGTCTTTGCCATACATAAGCGCCAGATTAGCGGCAAATAAGGCGGGATCGCCATTCTCAAGCTCTTCCTCAATCTGCACTAAGTTGGCAATGCAGCGATAAACTTTGGCGCGTGCTGGAGGAAGCTCGTTAAATTGAGCAATCCAAGCGCAGCCATCTAAGATATTGTCTATGTCACCTGCGGCTAAGGCTGCGAGCGTTTTAAGCTCACCTGCACGCAAGTCTACCCAAGTGGTACCAGCGTCGGCGCATAGACCTATCAAGGTGGTGACTGGTAATTCATCGGCTAAATCTAAATCCAGTAAAGTTTCAAGTAGCTCGGCTGACTCTTCTTGTTGTAAATCTTGTAGTCGCAAAGCAAAAGGGCGCACTAAATTGCCAACCGTATTGTTTTCCCATTCCAATTCTTCTACAGGATAGATTTCACTCATGCCTGGCACAAAGATACGGCAAGCGTAGACGCCTAAGTGCATAAAGTCGGCAATATACATATCATGTCCACTATTGTGGATAGTGTTGACGCACCAGTTGTAATCTTCTTCTGTTGTCGTGCCGAAGTTCCAATCGACAAATTCATAATCTGGCGTGCTGCGTAAGAAATCCCAGCTAATCACACCGCTAGAATCCACAAAATGGATTTCTAAGTTTTGCGAATCGGCAATCTCTTCCATGTCAAAGCCTGGCGCGACAAAGCCTTTTAAGCTGCCGAGCGCACGACCTTGAAGTAACTCAGTCAATGCACGTTCTAGCGCCACTTCAAAGCGCGGATGTGCCCCGAAGCTGGCAAAACAACCTTGATCTTCAGGGTGCAGCAATGTGACGTTCATTACTGGGTACTGACCGCCCAAGGAAGCATCTTTAACTAATATACCGTAACCTGCATCACGTAAACCTTTAATGCCCGCAGCAATGCGTGGAAAGCGATTAATCACAGCTTCTGGCACATCAGGTAAGCAAATGCCTTCGCGTATGATTTTATATTTAATATCGCGTTCAAAAATCTCTGCAAGCGCTTGTGTGCGCGCTTCCATCAGTGTATTGCCAGCACTCATACCGTTACTTACATACAAGTTGCCAATCAGGTTGACTGGGAAATAAACGATTTTATCGTCACGCAAACGCGTGTATGGAATCGCGCAAATGCCGCGCTCTTTATTGCCTGAGTTCAAATCAATTAATTGACTGGCAACCGCTGTGCCTTCAGGGTTATAGAATTTTTGTAGCTCGGGTGTGAGCAAGCCAGCAGGCCATTTATCAGCAGATTTACCTTTATTTAAGGGAAACCATTGCTCATTTGGATAATGTACAAATTCTTTATTGGCGATGGTTTCGCCTAAGTAAAAATGCGTCCAAAAGTAGTTAGTACTTAGGCGTTCAAAATATTCGCCCAACGCACTTGCACGAGCCGCTAATTGAGATGCGCCCTTGCCGTTAGTAAAAAGACGAGTGCAGTCTCGGTCAATCACATGCACAGACCAAATGCCTTCAATCTCATTTAACCATGACTTCTCTTCCACATGAATGCCCAGCGCTTCTAGCTTGCCTTGTAACGTGCGTATAGATGATTCTAGTGAGGCATCCTTGCTAGGGATAAAGGTTTCTGTGGTGGTTGAGTTGACAGTCATGTTGAAGGCTCTTAGCTAAAAGCCTACAGAATATCATGCGGAGCTAAAACAGCGAAAATAACGCGGTAAATTGACTACTTTTTATCGATTCTATCTGGCGATAATGCGCGTCTATATTCCTCTAATTTAGCTTCATAATTCTCGGCTTCACCAAAGTCTAAAAAGTGTGAATATCGCGCATGGGTGCTTAACACTTTTCTTGCATGTTTAATCGGGCAAAAATATTGCTCGGTTCTGGCGATAATCTCGCTGATATAAGCCACCATACCAGTACCGTAAGCGCAGTAAGTACAATGAAATTTTTCAATGAAGTTCAAATAACTTAAATGTTGGCGATCAAAAATAATATAGTCACCACGTTTCACTTTTTTAATACCGTAAATCGGAAAGCAAGTGATTTGGTAAAAGCTGACAAAAAGATCGGTGACGAGCAGCGGAACAATCATCGAATAAATGATAGGCCCAGTAATCAGGTTTTGTGGGCGGTCTGTGACCAACCAGCGAAAGAAATTTCGTTTGAGTTTACGGTGTGTAGCTTTGATGGATTGTTCAAACTCAACGCGCTTCCCTTTGATTTGAAAAAACATCGTTGACTGCTGTTCGCTTAAGGCTGTGCGCAGCTCGTCTTCTAGTAAATTCATTTGAGTTAGTAACTGTTGAACGCGCTCATTCATGTTGTTTTCCATACACATAATTTTAGTTAACTTAGTATACGGCATTAAAGGTGAGAGAGTTTTTGACGTTATTTAATCTATGATTAGTTTTACAGCAATACCTTTGCTTTAAGTGATTGGATATCGTGCTGCTAAACATAAATTGTATTTACATTTTGTTACATATGTATAGAATTGTCTTTGCAAAGTTGTAGCTATTCATGCAGATTAGAATATGAAAAATCAAACACACTTCAAGGTAGATAAAATATCCAACCAAGATTATTGTTAGATATAATGAAGTCCAAGGACGAGTTTGTTTCAACATCTTTGCTACAAATATAAACTTATAGGCATGTAGTCACGGTTTAAGGGAAGTATTAATGCGCTATATAGTTTTGTTAACAACAATACTGCTCTTTGTAGCAGGTCAGGCAGTTGGCGCAGAAAAAAGTACTGATAATCAAGCAGATTTAACTCATATGGAGTTAGAACAGCTACTTGATGTGGAGTATGTTTCGGCAGCTAAAATTGCTAATCAAATTAGCGATGCAAATACTGCTATTTCAATCGTCACCGCTGATGATATTCGTGCTTATGGATATCGTAGTGTGGCTGAAATAGTCAATAGCATGCGTGGACTCTATACGCCGTATGACGGCAGTATCTATTACCTTGGCGGACGAGGCTTCGGTCGTTCTGGCGATTATGTTGGTCGTATATTGTTGATGATTGATGGCTATGCCACCAATGATAATATTTACGATGAAGCTTATATTGGCAATGATGGCTTACTAGATACTGAGCTCATCGAGCGAGTAGAGTACGTCCCAGGCTCTGGTTCAGCCATCTACGGGAATAATGCTTTCTTTGGCATCATTAATATCATTACAAAAAAAGGTCGTGATTTTAACGGTACTCAGGTGTCAGGTGAGCTCGCTAGTTTTGGCGGAAAAAAAGGCCGAGTGACCTACGGTAAACGATTTGATAATGGTGCAGATATTCTGCTGTCAGCTTCTGCACTACATAGTGACGGACAAGACTACTACTATCCTGAGTTCAATAACCCATCAACTAATTACGGTATAGCCAATAACCTTGATTTTGAGCGTAGCCCGCGTCTTTTCGGTAAATTACAGTTTGAAGGCGTAAGCATTGAAGGAGGGTATGTTTCACGAAGACATGCTAATCCAACAGGGGCTTATGGTACGGTTTTTAACGCATTGACATGGGATTGGGACACCAATGGATTCGTTAGCTTAAAATCAGATAACAATATCGGCTCTCACGTAAAGGCTTCTAGCCATGTGTATTACGGCTACTATCTGGATCGAACTGCATTAACTGACCCAACACTAGGTTTTATACATGAACATAACCGCGGTCAATGGGTTGGTGGAGATGTAAAGTTTGTTGGCGACTGGTTTGATGATCACAAATTAGTGTTTGGTGCGGAGTATCGTAATGACTTTGAAATAAGTTTTCAAAACCACTTCGGCTCGTCAGACTACAGCAGAGAAACAGTAAGTTTTTATGCTCAAGATGAAATGAGCGTGACTAACAACTTAAAGGTTAACCTTGGTGGTAGAGTTGAAAACACCTCAGGTATAGGCACAAACATTAGTCCTCGCGCTGCTTTAATCTACACGCCATTTAATCCCACGACCGTTAAATTGTCATATAGCTCTGCATTCCGACGACCCTCTGCATACGAACAGTTCTATCATGATGACACACAAGCAATCAATCCAGCACTAGGCCCTGAGTTCGTCACATCAACTGAGTTAACTGTTCAACAGCAGTTTTCTAGAAACATGCGGGCAATTGCATCACTTTACCATTATCAAACAAGCGACATTATTACGAGTATACCTTTACCTTCACCTTCTTTGCTGAATCAGAATGTTAACTCAGGTGGTGGACATGCTAATGGCTTAGAACTTGAGCTGCATAGACTTTGGGATAATGGCGTGCGATTGCATGGTAGCTATGCAAAGCAATTTTCGACAGATTCAGACGGATTGCGCATGGTGAACTCTCCAGAAAATCTTGGGAAAATAAATTTAACTTTTCCCTTGTTGCAAAATTCTGTCCGTACTGGTGTTGAAGTGCAAACTACCAGCTCGCGCTACACTGAAAAAAGGATGTTGGTGCCAGGCTACACCGTAGCGAATCTAACGTTCAGCTCCGAGCATCCAATCAATGGCGTTAGTGCATCTTTTAGTATTAAAAATCTTTTCGATCGTCAATATTTTTCAGTGGCTCCTGCTGGTTTAGTGCAGGATACGCTGCGGATGGATGGCCGTAATTTTTGGCTACAAGTTGATTACGCCTTCAAATGAAAATAAAGCCTTCAATCTATAAATGTTTTATTGCAATCCTGTTTGGTTTGCCTTGGGTACAAAGCTGCCGCGCTGATCCTGCGCCAGAATACAAATTAAAAGCCGCTTTCCTTTATAACTTTATTCTATTAACTGAATGGCCTAAAACTGTGAATGACTCCTTACGCCTTTGTGTCATTGGAAAAGGCGGCATGGATGAGGCGATTAATGACTTCGACGGTACTGAAGCAAATAAACGGCATATCAGAGTAATTCATCTGTTGAATTATTCTAATATAGAGGCCTGTGAAGTGCTTTATCTAGGCGAAACTGATTCAATTGATATTCAAAATATCCTTAACAAACTTGGCGAGTCGCCTGTGCTGACTGTGAGCGATAACTTTGATTTGGTTAAGTCAGGTGTCATGATTAATATGTTTCCAGAGAATCGGCGATTGGTTTTTAACGTCAATGTTGAGTCTGCGAAGCATGCTCATTTAACCTTAAGTTCTAGGCTAGTTAGGCTAGCAAAATAGATTGATATGATTAATAGACAAAAGCATTTTTTATCAATTAAAACCAAATTAACTACGATAAGTGTGGTTTCAATCGTATCCGCGATGCTTGTTATGCTTATCGTGATGATGTCTTATGAGTTTTATTTCTTTAGGAAAAATCAGTCTGTTGATTTGTCGGTTCAATCAAACATCATTGCAGATAATAGCGCGGCTGCTTTAGCATTTAGTGACCCGGTTGCTACAAATGAAGTGCTCTCCGCATTGCATACCTCACCAAGCCTAGATAGGGCGCAAATCTTTCTGCGCGATGGCACTCCCTTTGCAGAATATAGTAAACAAAATCTTCAGCAATCAGGGGCGCTAGAAAGGCCAACTTGGTATGGCACTAAATATACATGGACTAAGATGACCTTGTCGGAAGACATTAAATTTAAAGGTAGTTCTGTTGGGCAGCTTGTACTTGAGGCCAATTTTAATCTGCTGTATCAACATATATTTTTGTATGGGGGCATCGCTTTGCTTGCGGTTGTTGTGGCGCTGATCTTTGCAACGCTTATGCTCCGCCCACTTATACGTTCAATTACACAGCCCATTCTTAATATGAATTATATGATGCGTCATATTTCCAACAATATAGACTATTCAGGACGTATGGACCATATTTCTAGCGATGAAGTAGGGGAGTTAGCAACCGGCTTTAATGAAATGCTGCAGCAGATGCAACTGGCTGAAATGCGCGAGGAATCACAAAGTAATATCATGCGGATGTTGGCTAATCACAAGCCATTAGGTGAGGTGCTTGAAGCCATTGTAACTAGCGGATTTTCTGAAAATACAGAGTATTCTAATAAAGGTGCAATTTGTTGTTTCTGGTTACTTAATAATGATAGCACTCAGTTCTGTCGGAGCATCTCTCTCGATTTACCTGATTTTTATATTGATTATATAAAAGAGCTGAAACTCAGCAATGGCCTGACTCCATGCGCAACAGCTGTAGCTACTGGTAAGCCTGTCATTATTGAGAATATTCAAGCGCACCCTTATGATGCCAGCTATAAAGCCCTTGCAAGTAAAGTAGGGGTAACTGCATGTTGGACATACCCCGTAATAACTTCGACGGGTAAAGTTCAAGGCGTATTTTCTGTTTATTTCAATGAGTCGCTCAGTCCTAAAGACTCAGACATTGCCATTATTGAACAATATGCAGATTTGGCTAGTATTGCTATTGAACGTGATAGAGCAGAGTCCGAGCTCACAATAGCAGCAACGGCATTTCAATCACAAGAAAGCTTGCTGATCACTGATGCTAATTGCATCATATTGCGGGTTAATCCGGCATTTACTCAATCTACTGGCTACCCAGCTGATGAAGTGATTGGTAAAAATGCTTATATGTTCAAATCAAACTTACATCCTGCAGATTTCTATTTAGAAATGTGGGATTCCATTCATAAAACAGGCGCATGGCAAGGGGAAATTTGGGCTCGTCGTAAGAATGGTGAGGTTTATCCCAAATGGCTCACTATTTCTGCGGTCAGTGGAAAGGATGGGGTCGTGAGTCATTATGTTGGCTCAGGCATTGATATTACACAGCGTAAAGCTGCTGAAGAAGAAATCAGAAATCTTGCATTTTATGATTCGCTTACAGGTCTACCAAACAGACGACTGCTGATTGATAGGCTAAAGCATGCATTGGCAGCCAGTGCTCGCAGTAAAATGTATGGCGCAGTTTTGTTTCTTGATTTAGATAACTTTAAGACACTTAACGACACGCTTGGTCATGATGTTGGTGATTTGCTGTTGCAACAAGTCGCTAAACGTTTATCTGCAACCTCTCGTGAAGATGACACGATTGCCCGCATAGGGGGTGATGAATTTGTGGTTATTTTAGAAAACCTCAGCGATAAGCCCATGGAGGCCGCTGAGCATGCAAAAGTGATATGTGACAAGTATTTAAGCATACTGAATGAATCGTATACGCTATCTAAATATGAATGTCTCAGTTCACCAAGCATAGGCGTTACACTTTTTAATGATCATCAGTCGGGTATAGAAGAGCTCTTAAAACAAGCTGATATAGCGATGTATCAAGCAAAAAAAGCGGGGCGTAATGCCATACGGTTTTTTGACCCCAAGATGCAGGATGCCATTAATCACCTTGTCAATTTAGATCGTGAATTACGCGTGGCGATTGAACGGCAACAATTTCAATTGTACTTTCAAGTGCAAGTCGACATTGCGGGCCGGCCTTTGGGGGCTGAAGTGTTGATTCGTTGGATTCATCCCGAACATGGAACGATATTTCCACCCACGTTTATCCCTTTGGCAGAAGATAATGGTTTGATTTTTACTATCGGGAAATGGGTCTTAGACATGGCTTGTGCTCAGCTTAAAGCTTGGGAGTTAGAGGCTAGCACACGCAATCTCAAACTTTCGATCAATGTAAGCGCTAAGCAGTTTCATCAAGCCGACTTTATCAAGCAGGTTAAAACGGCCATAAAAAATCATGCGATCAACCCAGCGATGCTTAAGTTAGAGTTAACCGAAAGTATGTTGTTAGATAATATCGAAGACACGATTAGAACGATGAATATTCTGAAAGAAATTGGCATCCAGTTTTCACTGGATGATTTTGGAACAGGCTACTCGTCTCTACAATATCTAAAGCAATTACCACTCACTCAATTGAAAATCGATAAATCATTTGTGCACGACATTGCCGTGGACAATAGTGATCAAGCGATTGTGCGTACCACTATCGTGATGGCACAAACATTAAACCTTGAGGTAATAGCTGAAGGTGTTGAGACCATTGAACAACGAAACGTGTTGATCAATAGTGGTTGCACCTGCTTCCAAGGATTTTTATTCGGACAACCTATGCCGATTGAGCAATTTGTAGATCAGGTAAAGCTGATGTGAAAATACCAGTCAATAAAAACAAGTGAAGTTGGAGATTAACTGCTGAAAATTCAAAAAAACTTGCGTATGTTTTTAAAGTGAGTTTTCTAACAGTTAATCGCTCCCATCTCAATCAAAAGTCTACTTAAATTTAAATTACCTGCGACCTCCAAAACGCTGATATAGCATCGGTAACAGAATCAACGTTAAAATAGTGCTGGTGATTAAGCCACCAATCACCACAATGGCTAAAGGTTTCTGAATTTCTGACCCCGGACCAGTGGCAAATAGTAATGGCACCAAGCCAAAAGCGGCGATACTCGCGGTCATCAGTACTGGTCGTAATCTACGTTTTGCACCTTCCATCACCACATCAATTAACTGTAAACCTTCGTCTTCTAGTTGGTTGAAGTAAGTCATCATCACTACGCCATTCAGTACGGCAATGCCTAGCAATGCAATAAAGCCCACTGAGGCCGGCACTGATAAATACTCGCCTGAAACCCATAGTGCAAATACACCACCTATCATGGCAAATGGAATGTTGGCTAATATCAGCACTGTTTGGCGAATCGAGTGAAATGTTGAGAATAGCAAAATAAAAATCATCAAGATGGCGATTGGAATCACAATAGAAAGTCGCTGAGCTGCGCGCTGTTGATTTTCAAACTGACCGCCAAATTGGATGCGGTAGCCTGAATCTAACTTGACTTGGTTAGTGATTTTTTGTTTAGCTTCTTCAACAAAGCTCACTAAATCGCGACCTTTTACGTTGCTCGTGACGACTACCATGCGACTTGCCCGCTCACGATCAATCTTCACGGGCCCTTCAATGCGATCTAAAGTAGCCAAAGTCGCAAGTGGCACGCTGACACCTTCACTTGATGTGATACGAATATTGGCAAAATCGGCAGGTGAAAGGCGTAAACTTTCAGCGCCTTTAATCACTAGCGGTATGCGGCGCTCGGCTTCTTGGACAATACCCAGCTGCAAGCCTTCAACTTGGACACGTAGTGCATCTTGAATGCGCGTCACGTCAAAGCCTAATCTGCCAGCTTTTTCGCGGTCAATATTGACGGATAAATATTGCACACCGCTATTTTGCGGGGTGTAAACATCCTGGGCACCTTGAATGCCTTCTAATATCGATTTGATTTTTTCGGCTTTTTCTCCCAGTACTTTTAAGTCAGTACCGTATAACTTAATGGCTAAGTCGCCGCGTACGCCTAATATCATTTCATTCACGCGCATATCAATGGGTTGCGTAAAACTGTAATCGATGCCTGCAAAGTTAGTCATGACTTGTCGCAAACTATCGATAATGTCATCTTTATTTTGTGTGCGCCATTGGTCGCGCGGCTTTAAAATTACAAAATTATCTGTTTGATTTAATCCCATCGGGTCTAAACCTAGCTCATCAGAACCCACTCGTGACACTACTTGTGCGACTTCTGGCACATCTTTTAGAATGGCTTTTTGTATGGCGTTATCCATGGCAACGCTTTGGTTTAAGGTTATGGAAGGAAGTTTTTCTGATCCCATAATAATGTCACCTTCATCCATTGTTGGCATAAAGGTTTTACCAATTTGTGTGTAAACGACCATTGTCAAAACCAGAAAGGTGATTGCAATCAGCATCACAAGTTTACTTTTATTTAACGCCATCTTTAAAATTGGCGTGTAAACTCGTAAAGCTTGTCGTACCAACCAAGGCTCTGCATGATGTTTTTTGGTAATAAGCATTGCCGCAAAAACAGGAATGACAGTCAGTGACAATAACAAGGAAGCAGCCAAAGCAAACACAATAGTGAGTGCTACTGGCGCAAACAGCTTGCCTTCTAAGCCTTGTAAAGTGAGTAATGGCAGAAATACGACGATAATAATGACGATACCTGAGATAACTGGCGTACTAACCTCTTTTACCGCCTGTAAAATCAAGGCGATCTTATTGCTCTTTCCATCGTAATGGGCAAGTTTAGACTCTATGTTTTCAACTACCACAACGGCCGCATCTACCAACATACCAATAGCGATAGTCAACCCACCTAGGCTCATTAAATTAGCGCTTACGCCAAAATAACGCATCAGCATAAATGTCACCAATGCAGAAAGTGGTAAGACTAAAGCGACAGTCACTGCCGCGCGAATATTGCCCAAAAATAGCATCAGTAATATCAGTACCAGCACAATGGCTTCTAGCATGGCTTTAGACACGCCATGTATTGCTTTATCAACTAAATTGCCACGATTGTAAAATATATTAAGTTTTACACCCTTTGGCAAAGTTGGCTCAATTTCAGCCAATTTAGCTTTAACGCCTTCAACTAGTTTTTGCGCGTTTGCACCACGCAAACCCAGTACCAAGCCTTCGACTACTTCACCTTGCCCGTTGTGGCTCACAGCGCCGTTGCGGGTGAGGTTGCTAATGTTCACGCTAGCAATATCTTTAACTCGAACCACAACGTTTGTATCAGCTTTCACTACAGTATTTAAAATATCGTTCAATGCGTTGATTCGACCCTCGCTGCGCACGATAATCGCTTCCTCGCCTTGGCTCAGTCGTCCGGCACCATCGTTGCGGTTATTGCGTTCTAGGGCTATTTGTAAGCTATCTAAAGTAATACCGCGTGCTTGCATCGCGTTTAAATCAGGGACTATTTCAAATGTCTTTACTTTGCCACCTAATGAATTGACGTCTGCTACACCTTCTAAGCTCCTTAGTTGAGGTCGAATCACCCAATCAAGCAGGCTGCGATTCTCGGTTAAGCTCAAACCACCGCCTTCTACAGTAAACATCAACATTTCACCTAGCGGCGTAGTCATTGGTGCGATTCCGCCAGTGGCATCACTCGGCAAGTCGCCACGCACAGCGTTAATTCGCTCCGCAACCTGATTGCGTGCCCAATAAATATCGGTACCATCAGCGAAATCAATCGTAATGTCGGTAAGCCCATATTTAGCTACTGAGCGCAGCATGGTTTGATTGGGTAAACCTAACATTTCAATTTCAAGCGGTGCCGTAATGCGCGCTTCAACTTCTTCTGGCGTTAAACCAGGAGATTTCATAATGATTTTTACCTGTGTACTTGATACATCAGGAAATGCATCAATTGGCAGCTCTTTTGCTGCATAAAGCCCGCCGAATAGAATACAGGCAGTGAATATGAAAATAAGTAACGGGTTTTTAAGTGATATTTCAATGAGTTTATTCATGCTTATTCCCCACCCATGCCTTGCCAACTAGCTTTAATAGCGGCTGTACCACTTATCACGATTTTTTCTGTCCCGTTAAAATCACCACTGATGCTAGTTATATCGCCTTGGGTATTCACTACTTTGACCTCGCGAACTTCAAAACCAGTGTCTGTTTGTACAAACACCATCACGCGCGATTGATGACTCACCAACGCGCTAGTTGGTACTTTAAAGTTACTCATACTTGCACTGGCAGTGGATGAAATAATGACATCCACCATTTGGCTGGGGAATAGTTGATCAACGCCACTACGTACTTCAGCACGAACAATCGCAGTTTGATCTTGCGTGCGCATGCTAGGCAGCACTGTGATTACTTTGCCAGATACATCTAGGTCTTTAATAGCGATTAGCGCGCCTTTTTGAATATGATTCTTTTTAAGATTCGTTAGTGGTACCTGTACCTCTACCCAAAGTGGGCTTAATTGTGCAATTTTTAGTAAGGGCATCACCGCATCAATTCGCTGACCTTGTGAGACCATTTGCTCCAGCACTACGCCGGAAATTGGCGCAACTAAAGCGATACCATTTTGATAGCGACCACTTTTTTCAAGTTGGTTAATTGAGCCATCACCCATGCCAGATAGTCTTAGCAATTGACGACGCTCGTTCATTTGTGCGGAAGTTTCAAGGTGGCTATTTTGTGATGTTTGCAGGCGCTTCTCGGCAATGATGCCATCTTTAAATAAAGCTTCATCACGATCTAGCGACTGCCTAGCCAAACGTTTTTGCGTATTGCTTTGTAAATACTCGCGCTGCATGCTGATGAGTTCTGGGCTAATAATATGTGCTAGTACTTGGCCTTTTTTAACTGATTGACCTGCCGTTACTTGTAACTGATCAACCAAGCCAGCGTAAGCGCTGCTTACCACATGGACTTGGTTGACTGGTACGACGACAACTGCAGGGTAAACTTGACCTGACATGTTGGTTTCAGCTTGTAACTTAACAGTTTTAACATCCAAGTTTTTTTGTTGTATAGCTGTCATTTTTATAAGATCTACAGCCATTGCTTGACCGCAATAAAGTACAAAAAAGGTGAAATATAAAGTGAATCTCATGGTAATTCTCCTACTGCTTGATTGAAGCGCGCAGTATTCCAAAGTTGTTGAATTTGTTGATTTTTCAGGCTTCGATCGGCATTAAATGTCTGTGTTTGCACGCGCATTAAGTCGCTTAAATCAAGCTCTCCTAATTGAAAGGCTTTGCGAGTGACGTTTAAACTTTGATGTGCGATGCTGTTTTGTTTTGTGAGCACTTCAAGCTGAGTAACGCCGATTTCGAAGTTATGTTCAGCTTCGTGCATGGCTGCGGCAAGTAGTTGTTTTAATTGACTTAGATTCGCTCTCTGCTCGGCATTTTGCATCTCAGCTGCGGCTAGCAGTGGCGCATTGCGTGATTCCGTCTGTAATGGAATTCGCAAAGTGATTCCTAAGCTGTTATTAAACTGTGTATCAGACGCGCCGCGTAAACTACGCGTTCCGATGATAACGGTTGGATTGTCGCGGGACTCAATTTTGGTTAAATTGCTCCGCTGTTCGCTTAAAGCGATTTTATCGTTAGCCTCAACCAACGCTGGATGCATTGCATCTAACTCACTTTTATTAGATTTTGCTTCCGTAAATTCAGCAGGTATTACTTTTAAACCCGTCAGATTCGTATAGCGAAACTTCGCATGTTGAACTTCAGCTTCAGCATAAATTTTTTCAGATTCAGCTTGTAAAGTCTCAGTTTGCGCGACGAGTAAATCTTTTTGCGCCATATCACCAAGCTTTACTCGCTTTTCAATATCTTGTTGCAGTTGGCTTGCAGCGTCATATTTATTCTTTGCAATATCAGCCAAGCCTTGCATTAGCTGAATTTCCCATAGGGCATCTCGCACCATGCCCGCTAATTGCAAACGTATATTTTGTGTATGGCTATTCAGGTTTTGTAACGACGCATTTGCAATTGCCTCGCGCGCTTTTCGCTGGCCGCTTAACCATATCGGTAGCTCAACACCAAGCTCCCATTCGCTTTCACCATTGCGGCTCAGTAATTGGTCATTTTGATTGCGCAGCATAATACTAGGTGCGGCAGGCAATAAGCCTTTAGCATGTATTTGGCGCGCTTCAAGCTCTAGTTTTTTAGCGTTAAGTAATTGGCTATTGGGGTAGTTTGGTAGAGATTTTTCCACCAAATCATGTAAGGTCAGGGTGCGATCTGAGGTCAATGTATCTTCATGCTGCATCTCTTCAGCGGGTGATAAAGCGCTATGAAAGACACAAGATAAAAATAATGCCCACACTAAGTAATGTGGTTTAAACATAAAAACTCCTAATTAAATCGATTGGTTAAAAAACCAAATAATAGTTAGCTATTATTAAGCACAGCTTAAGTGATTTAATTAGTAAGGTGGCGCGCGGGGACTTTGAAGCGAGTAGGGTGTGTGACGGTACTTTGGGACTTGAAAAAAGCTGGGTCTTAACGAGCTTGATTCATTAAGAATAATTGAAATGATAGTGAATAAAACAGCCAGCATTGCAAGCTTGTCTGCAATGTCATCTGCTTTTGATACTTTAATGCCGCTCGCAACGGTAACAATTGCACCAATGGTTGGTTGATCGCTTATTTGCGTATTATCAACAGCAGGGTCAATAACTGGTACGCTGACCTCACTGGAGTGTATGTGGATGCCGTGCTCTTTAGAGTCGTCCAAGCCATACGCGTGAGCATGTATAAATGGTGCAAAAAATTGCAACATGACTAAACACAGCATTAAAAAATTTTTACTAAGCTTAAGCATTGTATGAGTATTATACTGGTTAAATCCAAATCTCAAATTTGAACTTGTCATTTACACTATTTTCAACTTGGCTATTTAAACCCAAGTCGATACAAGTACAGAGAAACACAATCTTTTGGCAGCGTAGCTAATGGCTGATTAGCACAGGTGCTTTATTCGGCTACTTTCGTAGTTTTTTGCTTACTCAGCATAGTTAGATAAAGTGCTTCAACCTTATCGCGTGCCCAAGGCGTTCTGCGCAAGAATTTTAGGCTAGATTGAATACTAGGATCATTGCTGAAGCAATTGACAGGAATGCGCTCGGCTAAGCCATTCCAACCATAATGATTCGCTAAATCCGTCACTATTTGCTCTAGCTTGATACCATGCAAAGGGTTGTTGTGTTGAGTAGGCGTAGCGTTCGTCATATTATAAAAAACGATCCAGAAGTTTTCTACTTGGTTTGTCTAGACGGTCTATTTCTGGAATCAAGAAATCAATGCCGTGGCTGTCTGAAATGAGCAGGCTGGTGTGTGTTAGTCGGCGAATATGATCTTCAGATTTTAACGTGAGCGTTGCTTCGCCGCGATTCGTCATCAGTTGCCACGTGCTAGGTGTGGCAAAGCTGGATACGTGCATGATGCGATGAATTTCAGGCATGAATTCTCTTTGCATCAATTCTTCTGCAATCAGTGTCCGTATGTCTTCTGGCAAATCATCAGCTAGTTGACTAATCCAAGCCAGTTCATGGCCTTCACGACTCATCAACGAGAGTCCCTCATCAGCCGCAGAGATTGGAAAGGCACGAACAGGATACACGCCATTGTGAACCTCATTATTACGTGTGGTGAGTTGCAATTGCCCTGCGGGATTGCGTATCAGTTTGAAGTCTTCAAAAGTTTGTTTCATGATTACGTATTCAATTCTTTACTGGCAATTTCGTCGTCAGAACTTAAGTCATCTAAATCAGTATCTACATTTCTAGCCTGTGCTTGGTAAAGTCGATAATAAGCGCCTTCTTTTGCCATCAACTCATCGTGACTGCCAATTTCGACTACTTCACCTTGATCTAATACTACTAATCGGTTTGCCTTGTGCAAGGTAGAAAGGCGATGCGCAATTGCAATAGTTGTACGACCTTGAACCAGATTATCCAGCGCTTTTTGAATTTCTTTTTCAGTTTCTGTATCCACTGAGGCAGTTGCTTCGTCCAGAATTAAAATATGCGGATCTATCAGCAATGCACGTGCAATTGAAATACGCTGACGTTCGCCACCAGATAAGCCATGTCCACGCTCGCCAACTAAAGAGTCATAACCATGCGGAAGTCGTAAAATAAACTCGTGAGCATGTGCTGCGCGAGCTGCAGCAACGATTTCAGCTCTGCTTGCATCGGGCTTTCCGTAAGCAATATTGTCTGCGATGCTGCCAAAGAAAAGGAAAGGATCTTGTAAGACGAGTCCAATATTACGTCTATATTCAGAAATAGGTAGCGAGCGAATATTGACGCCATCTAGGCTGATTGAACCGCTTGAGACGTCGTAAAAACGGCACATGAGATTGACTAAAGTACTTTTGCCAGATCCGCTATGACCAACCAACCCTATCATTTCACCGGGTTCTATGGTCAGGTTGATGTTTTTAATTACAGCGCGATTGCCGTAACGAAAGCCTGCATTGGTAATTTCGATTTTGCCAGTGACTTTTTCTAAGTGCACTGGGTTAGTCGCTTCTGGAACGCTGGAAACATGGTCAAGAATATCAAAAATACGTTTGGCGCCAGATGCAGCTTTTTGAGTGACTGAAACAATACGGCTCATGGAATCTAAACGCGTATAGAAACGGCTGATATAGGCGAGAAAGGCGGTTAATATACCCACGCTGATTTCGTTGCGAGATACTTGCCAAATGCCAAATGCCCAGACTAATAACAAGCCAATTTCCGTAAGCAGGGTCACACTGGGTGAGAATAGCGACCAGATTTTATTAATGCGGTCATTTACCAAAAGGTTCTGTTGATTAGCTTCGCGGAAGCGCGTAGCCTCACGATTTTCTTGTGCAAAAGCTTTTACCACGCGAATGCCAGGTATCGTATCGGCTAACACATTGCTTACTTGCGACCATACACGGTCTATCTTTTCAAAGCCTGTACGCAGACGATCACGCACTTGGTGAATCATCCATGCAATGATGGGCAGCGGCAGTAAGGTGATGAGCGCTAGCTTGGCATTGATAGAAATTAAAATCGCTGCCGTCATGATAATCATCAATACGTCAGTGGCGAAATCGAGTAAATGTAAGGATAGAAATACACAGATTCGGTCAGATTCTGAGCCTATGCGCGCCATTAAATCGCCAGTACGTTTGCCACCAAAGTATTCTAGGGAAAGTCGAAGTAGATGCTCATAGGTAATCGTTCTAAGGTCAGCCCCGATACGCTCGCTGACTAAAGCCAGAATATAAGTCCGCGCCCAGCCTAGGCTCCACGCCAACAATGCTGAGCCTAGCAACCCGATAAGCAGCAAGGAAACCATACCTTTATCAATAGGCACACCGTTTTGATAGGGAATCAGCACCTTATCCATCAACGGAATGGTTAAATAGGGCGGCACCAAAGTTGCGGCGGTTGACGCTAGCATCAGTAAAAATCCTGCAAGCAACTGCCATTGGTAAGGTTTTGCAAAGCGCCATAGCCTGAATAGCGTCCAAGTTGAAGGCGGTGCATCTAAGGTGCGACTACATTGCGGACATTCGTCTTGATCTGCAGTCATGGGGAACTGGCATTTTGGACACGGCTCCGTTGGCTCTATGCTGATAGCCTGCCCAGTGACAAGACTGGTAATTTGTTGCGCAAACTGCTTAACAAAACGTAAGGCTGCCGTGTTGTTTTCTAAGGTCAAAAACCAGTACGCTATTCGTTTTTCTTGCTCAAATAGTTCGATTTTTCCTACGCCAGCATGATCCCGGTATTCCAGCTTTAAATTCGCACCATATTGAAACTCAATACTTTGCGCAGCGCTATCCAGCGCTTGCAACTCAATATGCAGTAAACGTTGATTGGTAACGACCAACAAGCTCTTCTTAAAATGAAGCTTGTTATCCAGATTGATTTCCAGCCAACCAGTCAGCGTTTCAGCACTCATTAATTGTGCAGACACGTTAGTTTGCCAGTCATCGGGCAGCTGCTTTGGCGCGGAGTTTGAAAGTTGTATTTGCTTGTTCACGGCTGCTGAGTTTACTACAATCATACAAGCTTACAAATAAATATAAATCGTTTACTGTCAGCTTTCTGTCAGTTAAATGCGATAAAATCGAAAGGTTTAATTTTAATATTATTAATCTGGATAGATTGATGCAATTTCTCAAAATATTACCTCTGCATGGCCCAAATATATGGACATATCGTCCAGTGCTAGAGGTATGGCTAGATATTGGTGCGTTAGAGGATTCACCTTCCAACACCATCCCAGGTTTTTATGAGCGTCTTAGTTCATGGCTCCCTTCTCTAATTGAACACCGGTGCGGTATAGGCGAGCGTGGTGGATTTTTATTACGGGTAAAAGAAGGCACTTGGGTTGGGCATATACTGGAACATGTAACGCTTGAGCTGCAAACTTTGGCAGGCATGCAAGGTGGATTTGGTAAAGCGCGCAGCACAGCCGTGCGAGGCATCTATAAAGTTGTTGTGCGTTCACGTAATGAAAAAGTCAGTCGAGCAGCATTAAATGCAGGGCGCGACTTGATTATGGCGGCTGTAGAAAATCGACCATTTGATGTTGCAGCAACCGTTGCATCACTTCGCGAGCTAGTCGATGACTACTGCTTAGGCCCCAGTACTGCTTGCATTGTAGATGCTGCAACAGAATTACGCATTCCATCTATCCGTTTGACAGAAGGTAATTTAGTGCAGCTTGGCTATGGCGCTGCACAGCACCGTGTCTGGACTGCTGAAACGGATATGACCAGTGCGATTGCTGAAGGCATTTCACGTGACAAAGATTTAACCAAGCAATTGCTACAAAATTGCGGCGTGCCAGTGCCAGAAGGTCGCATTGTAGAAAGCCCTGAAGATGCTTGGGAAGCGGCTGAAGATATTGGTTTACCCGTTGTCGTAAAACCAAGTGATGGTAACCATGGACGTGGTGTTTCTACTGAATTGATGACGCGCGTTGACGTGGAGGCTGCATTCAAGCTCGCTGACGAAGAAGGTAGTGAGGTGATTGTTGAGCGATTTATACGGGGTAATGAGCATCGTCTATTAATTGTGGGCGGAAAGTTAGCTGCCGCAGCGCGTGGTGAGTCCGTTTCAGTGATTGGCGATGGCGTGTCTACAGTTCGCCAATTAATCGATTTGCAAGTCAATACAGACCCCAGAAGAGGCGAGGCGGAAGAGTTTCCGTTGGAGCCTCTGCTTATTGATGAAACACCATCAGTCATTTTTGAAATTCAACGACAAGGCTATACGCCTGATTCAGTTTTGCCAAAAAATACGTCTATTATCGTACAGCGTAATGGCAATGTGGCGATTGATGTAACAGATTTGGTTCACCCCGAAGTTGCTGCTGTAGCAGCCTTAGCTGCACGTATTGTTGGCCTTGATATTGCTGGTATTGATATGGTAGCTGAGGATATTTCTCGTCCGCTAGCTGAGCAAGGCGCTGCAATTGTTGAGGTGAATGCAGGACCTGGCTTATTAATGCATCTAAAACCAGCGCAAGGCGAGGCGCGCCCTGTTGGCAAGGCGATTGTTGAAAGCTTATTTAGCAGTGAGGACTCTGGTCGAATTCCGCTTGTAGGTATCGCAGGAACTCACGGAAAATCACAAGTTGCTCAAATTGTGGCCAGCTTGATTCAGCTTAGCGGTTTGCATACGGGTCTAGCTTGCGCAGATGGTTTATATGTAGATGAGCGTCAGTTAGATAAAAAAGATTGTGCTAACTGGACTGCGGCCCAGAAGTTATTGATGAATCGCAAAGTGCAAGCGGCGGTGATTGAGAATAGTGCTTCGACCATTTTAGGTGAAGGCTTGGGCTATGACCGTTGCCAAGTGGGCGTTATCACGAATATTGAACCAGAGAAACACTTTGGTGAATATTACATAGAAACCATTGAGCAAGTTTACAATGTTATGCGTACACAAGTGGATGTGGTGCTAGATAACGGCGCTGCTGTGTTGAATGCTGAAGATCCATTAGTGGCAATGATGGCTGAATTATGTGATGGCGAAGTGATATTTTTTGCCCAAGATGCGGAATTAGAGATTGTTAATGAGCACGTAGCTAAAGCTGGTCGAGCTGTGGTACTGCAAGATGGGTACATTATGCTTGCTAATGGAAAAGCCAAAACACCTTTGGTGAGCTTAACTGCAATTCCAGCATTGAATAACCAATCTGAAACAATAGAGATTGCAAGCTTCTTGGCTGCCGTAGGCGCTGCATGGGCGCTTGGGATTTCGCTTGATCTGATTATTACTGGTATCAAAACATTCGTACCTAAACATGTCAATATTGCTTAACTTTAAATTAATCCAATAATAATCAACATACATAGAATTAAAACAAGAAGGAAAACTGTTTAATGCAAGTCAATCGTGTTCGAGCACTTCGCGGCCCTAATTTATGGAGCCGACATACGTCTATTGAAGCGGTTGTGACCTGTGACGAGCTGGAATGTTGCATTGCCAATATTAACGGTTTTGAAGTGCGGCTTCGTGAGCGTTTTCCTGAGATTGGTATGTTGCAACTTGGCGGTCATACTGAAGCTGTAACGATGGCGCACGTGCTGGAACTCACGGCTCTGGCGTTGCAAGCCCAATCAGGAAGCTTGGTGACATTTAGTCGCACAACTGCAACACCAGAGTCTGGTGTATTTCAAGTCGTGTTTGAATATAGCGAAGAAGAGGTAGGTCGTAGGGCGCTTGAGTTGGCGGAAAGTCTTTGCCAAGCTGCAGTGGCAGATGCGACATTTGATTTGAATGCAGCACTGACTGAGCTGAAAGACTTAGATGAAGATGTGCGATTAGGACCGAGTACGGGCTCTATCGTACATGCTGCAATTGCTAGAGGAATTCCTTATCGCCGATTAACAGAGGGTAGCTTGGTACAGCTTGGCTGGGGTAGCCGTCAGCGCCGCATTCAAGCAGCTGAAACAGATTGTAGTAGTGCGATTGCCGAAGCGATTGCGCAAGATAAACATTTAACAAAAAAATTACTCGATGCGGCTGGCGTTGCCGTGCCATTTGGACGAGAGGTTTCTACTATAGAAGAAGCATGGGCCGCCATGCTTGAAATTGCCGGACCTGTTGTTGTTAAGCCGAAAGATGGCAATCAGGGCAAGGGTGTGACGGTGAATATTGTCACGCGTGAACAGCTTAATGACGCTTTTGTGG
Organism: Methylotenera versatilis 301; assembly: GCF_000093025.1. Taxonomy (GTDB): domain Bacteria; phylum Pseudomonadota; class Gammaproteobacteria; order Burkholderiales; family Methylophilaceae; genus Methylotenera; species Methylotenera versatilis. The sequence goes on along the minus strand of NC_014207.1, from coordinate 1,609,672 downwards.
CTGCATCTAAAATCAGTTCAGAAGTATTGGTTGAGCGTTTTATTACAGGCAGCGACTTCCGATTGTTAGTTGTTGGTAATCAAATGGTTGCAGCAGCAAGACGTGATCCGCCGATTGTGCTGGGTGATGGTGTGCGCACTGTTCGTGCATTGGTTGAGCAGGTTAATAGTGACCCACGACGCGGTTCTGGTCATGCGACTTCGCTCACTAAAATTCGCATAGATGACATCGCGTTAGGCACTTTAGCCGAGCAAAACTTAAATGCAGATTCAGTCCCCAGCAAAGGGCAGCGTGTGGTGATGCGCAGTAATGCTAATTTGAGTACTGGTGGCTCAGCAACTGATGTGACTGACGATGTGCACCCGGAATTAGCGGCAACAGCAGTGGCTGCTGCACAAATGATTGGGTTGGATATTTGCGGTGTAGACGTGATGTGCGACAGCGTATTGCATCCGCTTGAGGCTCAGGGTGGCGGCATCGTAGAGGTAAATGCCGCGCCGGGCTTGCGCATGCATTTGCAGCCTTCTTACGGCAAAAGCCGCAAAGTTGGCGGAGCCATTCTATCTACGATGTTTGCTGCTGGCGATGATGGCAGGATTCCGCTTGTTACTGTCGCAGGAACCAATGGCAAAACCACAACAGTACGTTTAATTTCGCACATCTTGACTTGCCAAGGTTTGAGAGTCGGCATGACCAACTCAGACGGTGTTTATATCGAAGGTCGTCGCATTGATACTGGCGATTGCAGTGGACCAAAAAGCGCCCGTAATGTGCTAATGCACCCAGATGTAGACGCGGCTGTGTTAGAAACTGCTAGAGGCGGTGTGTTACGTGAAGGCTTAGCGTTTGACCGTTGCAATGTCGCGGTAGTCACCAATATTGGCATGGGTGATCATTTAGGGCTAAGTTATATCACTACTGTGGAAGATTTAGCTGTAGTTAAAAGAGTCGTTGTGCAAAACGTTGCCCCTGATGGCATGGCCGTGCTGAATGCGGCAGATCCAATGACGGCTAATATGGCTGCAGCTTGTCCTGGCGCAGTGACTTTCTTTGCGCAAAATGGTCAGCTACCTGTCATCGCTACTCACCGCGCGCATGGGCATCGGGTGGTTTATGTTGAAGGTGGGCAGATTGTTGCCGCACAACAGAACAACGAGCATCGTATTGATTTGGCGAAAATTCCTGTCACTCGAAACGGTACGATAGGCTTTCAAGTTGAGAATGCCATGGCTGCAATCGCGTCTGCATGGGCGTTAAAAGTTGAGTGGGATGTCATTCTTCAAGGCGTATCAACTTTTGTTAACGATGCGCAAACCGCACCAGGCCGCTTTAACTTTTTTGAATATCGTGGCGCCAGTGTGATTGCTGATTACGGACATAATCCTGATGCTATCGTTGCGCTAGTCAGTGCCATTGAAAATATCCCTGCAAAAAAACGCATGGTAGTGATTAGCGGCGCTGGCGACCGCAGAGATATTGATATCAGCCGTCAATCAGAAATTTTAGGTGATGCTTTTGATGAAGTGATTCTGTATGAAGATCAATGTCAACGCGGTCGTGCAGATGGCGAGGTACTTGCGTTATTAAGAAGTGGTTTGGCAAACGCCAAGCGCACTAAAAAAGTAGACGAGATACGCGGAGAGTTTGTAGCCATTGACGCAGCATTGTCACGCCTAGAAAAAGGTGATTTATGTTTAATACTAATCGATCAAGTTGATGAAGCATTGGCATACATCGCACAACAAATCTCGCAAGCTTAATTCAATTAAACTTGTTTCTATGAGCTCCACCATCCTATGAACACCACCAGTGGTCAACACCCTCTGCCCAGTATTTTATTCGGCCAGAGTCAAGCTGAACTAATCGTTACTGAGGTTCTTGCTGATATTTTTGAGGCTACCGCAGAACGTTTACCCAATCAAACAGCTTTAATTTTTGGTGAACGCAAGCTTAGTTATTTTGAACTGAATAATAAGGCGGATCTTGCAGCCTCACATTTGATTGACCATGGCGTTAGTCCTGGGCAGATTATTGGTCTTTGGCTGCCACGAGGCTTGGACTTACTCGTGATGCAGTTGGCTATTGCTAAAACGGGCGCTGCTTGGTTACCCTTTGATGCAGATACGCCAGCAGAGCGGGTAGCAGTTTGTTTGGGTGATGCAAATGCTTTTGGTTTAATAAGTTGTGATACGTTTATAAAACAGTTAGGCAATTTACCCACAATAGCATGGGATGCTGAGGGTTTATTTTTGCCAGTTAAGGGTGCATTAAAAAGACGGGTTGGTGCCTTACCAGAGCATCCCGCTTATGTGATTTACACTTCAGGCTCAACAGGAAAGCCTAAAGGCATTCTGGTGAATCAAGGCTCAATTTGTCATTTCTTGCGTAGCGAAAACAGTCGGCTAGGCGTTACTGCCTCAGACCTTGTTTATCAAGGTTTCTCAGTGGCATTCGATATGTCTTTTGAAGAGATCTGGATTAGCTACCTAGTGGGGGCTACGCTATGGATTGCTCCAAAAGAACTAGCGACCGATGCAGACGCATTGCCACAAGCTTTATTTGAGCAAAAAGTGACGGTACTGCATGCGGTGCCAACTTTACTCGCATTGTTCAATCGCGAGTTGCCCAATCTACGTATCGTTAACCTCGGTGGGGAAGCTTGTCCTGAATCTTTGGCCAATAAATGGGCTACTCCCGAACGTAAAATGTTTAATACTTACGGGCCTACGGAGGCGACGGTATCGGCTTCATTGGCTCAATTGCACGCTAATGAAGCGGTGACTATCGGTCTGCCGCTACCTAACTACATATTGCTCGTAGTTGATCCTGATCCGTCGACTGGCTTGCGCTTACTTGATCGTGGCGAAACAGGTGAGCTGTGTATCAGTGGACCAGGTGTAGCGATTGGTTATCTTGGACGACCAGACCTTACTGCCGAGAAATTTCTAAACAACCCATTTGCAACGGGAGAGCATGACCAAAGGCTTTATCGTACGGGTGATCTTGCAAGAATTGATGAGGCTGGTCGAGTTCAATGTTTAGGCAGAACTGATGATCAAGTCAAAATTAGAGGCTTTCGCGTTGAGTTAGGCGAGATTGAAGCCGCGCTTTGCGCCCAAGATAACATAGGAACAGCTGCGGTTATTTTACGACAAGATGATGGTATGGAGCGTTTAGTCGCTTATGTCGTGAGCGAAAGTGGCGAAGGTATTGCGGCGTCGCAATTACGTCTAGCTTTAGCCGAAACCTTACCGCCTTATATGGTACCAGCCTATTTTGTGACCCTCGCAGAAATGCCACGTCTTACTTCCGGGAAGATTGATCGGAAAGCCTTGCGAGCTTTACCTTTAAGCGTGTTGGCAGACGAAAACAGTGATTCAGATAGCCCAGAGAACCAAGCCGAAGAAGTTCTGTTTACTGCCCTAAATAGACTTTTCCCTGGTCAATCGATACGTCGCGAAGCCGATTTTTTTACTGATTTAGGTGGTCATTCGCTATTGGCGGCTCGGTTAGCTTCGGCAATACGAGCTAATGAAACGTTTTCTAGTTTTACCGTGCGTGATATTTATCAACATCGCCAAATTGGGCGTATCGCCGAAATTTTAAATGAAACGCCCGCTAATTTACCCGTTGTAGAGTCTACTTGGGTGCCACCATCCGCGACTAAACGATGGCTATGTGGTGCGGCGCAAGCTGTAGTGGTGCCAGTGTTGGTGTTGTTGCGCATGTCACAGTGGTTGGCCTCATTTTTTACTTATCACTTCTTTACTGGTGACCCGGGCGACTCTATCGCGGAAGCTATTACAGCTTCCATAGGCGTATTTCTTCTAGTCACAGTGCTTAGTTTTGTCGTGGCAATCTTTGGTAAATGGCTGGTTGCAGGCAAGCTTAAAGCTGGACGCTACCCGTTGTGGGGTCTAACTTACTTCCGCTGGTGGCTGTCTGACCGCTTAATTGAAGGCGCGCCTTTGTATATGTTAGGCGGCTCTTCGCTATATGTGTGGTGGCTGCGTGCGCTTGGCGCAAAAGTTGGTCGTGAGGTTAATATTGGTTCAGTTTCGTTACGCGCTCATGACTTATTAGAAATCGCTGATGGCGTCAGTATTGGCAATGCGGTCAATTTAGAAAATGCCAGAGTAGAGCATGGTGAGTTAATCTTAGGCAATATTTTCATAGCTAAGGAAGCCTGTGTCGATTCCTATGCGGTACTGGAAGGCAATACCAGTGTAGGAGAGTACGGTCGTGTTGAAGGCCTTTCTGCATTGAGTGATGGTATGCATGTGCCAGTTAAGCGTATTTGGAGTGGTTCGCCAGCAAAAGATATAGGTGCTTTTGATGAAAAGTCACACGTGCCACGTCCTGAAGTTTCTAAAGTCCGCTTATTTTCAGAAGCTGTATTTTTTATATTTGGCGTCTTAGTCACAGCAGTGCTGTTTTTCATCCCAATTTTCCCAAGCATGATGTTGGTCGATCGTATGGATGAAAGTTATCCGTGGCTTGAGCATGGCAGTACCTCATTTCAATTAGTTAAATACTTCTTCTTAGCATTTCCTGCTATTGCTGTGCTAATTGTCTGTACGGCTTTGATTTCTGCGGCGTTACGCTGGGTAGTCTTGATGCGCTTAAAAGCTGGTCGTTGGCCAGTGCACAGCAATGTGTATTGTCGCCGTTGGTTGGTTAATCAAATTCAGGAGTCGAGTTTAAACATTCTGCATGGCGTTTACGCTACCGTATATGCGCCATTTTGGTACCGGTTATTGGGCGCAAAAGTAGGGCGCGATGCTGAAATCTCCACAGCACAAGGTGTTGTGCCAGATTTACTGACATTGGGAGATGAATCATTTATCGCCGATGGTGTGATGTTAGGTGATGAGTCTATACAAGGTGGCTGGATGCAGACCCAGCCGACCGTTATTTCCAAACGTAGCTTTGTTGGTAATGGTGCTTACATTCCTGATGGTACTGTCATTCCTGAAAATGTCTTGATAGGCGTTCATTCGCGCGCGCCTAGCAATGAGGTGATGAGTAAAGGCGACACTTGGCTAGGTTCGCCAGCCATTAATCTATCTGCGCGGGAAGAAACCATTGGAATGTACCCTGAGTCGTTGACATTCCGTCCTTCATTTTTGCGCAGAATAGGGCGAGCACTAGTCGAGGCTTACCGTATAGTGACGCCACACGCCGTGGTGATTGCTGTTGGTTACACCGTGGTGCTTAATGCCATGCCTTATGCCTCTGCAGGTCAATGGTGGATAGTAGCTTTACACTTGGTTGCAGCTGGTTTGTTGTATGGCGTAGGTGGCTTTGTTTTTATTGCTCTCCTTAAATGGATACTGATTTTCCGTTACGACAAGCGCTCTCAGCCTATGTGGACGCCATTTGTATGGACGTCAGAAGGTATCACTAACCTTTATGAAGGCTTAGTTGTACCCAATTTTATGCGCTATTTACGCGGCTCTCCATGGTTGCCCGTGGTATTTAATTTACTAGGATGTAATATTGGACGAGGCGTGTATTTAGATACCACTGATTTGACCGAATTTGACTGTGTAACGATTGGTGAATACAGCGAACTCAACGCGCTGGTATGTCCGCAAACTCATCTGTTTGAGGACAGAATCATGAAAATTGATCATGTGAATATCGGCAAGCGAGTGAGTATCGGTGCGCGTAGTACTGTACTTTACAGTGCTCACGTGGCAGATAACGTCAAATTAGGGCCACTCACATTGGTGATGAAAGGCGAAAGCATTCCAGCCAATTCGCGTTGGTGGGGCTGTCCAGCGATTCCAGATCGGTCATAAATGCTTCAGCAGCGGCTTTCTGTATTAGAGTGGCCAAATGACGCAGGCAAACTAATTCCAGAAAATGGCTTGCTTGTCATTGCCTTGCGAACATCGCCAAACATGCAACGTGCAGAAGCTAGGCAGTTAGTGAGAGTCGCGATTCAAGAAGTTTTAGCTTTATTGCTGCATTGCGATGTGAGTGAAATAGACTTGCTTTCTCAAGCAGGTCAAGCAGTTAAGCTATTAAATAAAAATCGCAATATTGGACTTTCTATTAGTCATGAAGTTGGGCTGTCACTGGTTGCAATCAACATGCATGGCTCTATAGGTGTCGATTTAATGGCGATCAATAGTGTTCCTGATGATGCAGAGTTACGAACGCTAGCCATTGAGTATTTGGGCGTAAACGTTGCGGAACGTATTCTTAGAGAGCCAATAGAAAGCCATAAAGAAGCTTTTGCAATGGCTTGGACAGAGTTTGAAGCCAGCCTAAAAGCGAAAAGTGAAGCATTAACAGAATGGAGCGCGGCTAGAGATAAAAAACTTGAAAGCCTCAATGTTTGTAGCTTAGCTCTAGTTAATGGCTATGTCGGTGCAATAGCTTACTAAGTAGCCGTTAGATGCCTTCACGTTAAGCCTGCCAAACTCCAAAACCTGCACTGCGTAAATCGATGCCAATCTCAACTTCCATACTGGCAGCTTCATCATAGGTCATCGGATTAAAACCTTCGTACAAGTCTGGCAATAACCGTAGTCCATATTGCTTTGCATATCGGTTAGATTGAATGCCAGCCTTATGTTTATCAAAACGTACATCAGGATCTAAGCCTGTCATGCCAACATAAACACATGGTTTCCCGCTGATGTAATTGGGGTTACATTTGATGAATTTAGCCTCAAACAGCACGTCTTTAGATAACTCAATAACATAAACGTTGTGATGTGCACGGCGAGACATGCGTGATTAGAATGCATCACCATCATGTGACTCATAAGCATCACGTAGTCTTGCGTTAATCGCATCTATGTCATCATCAAAGGGCTGACTCGGAGCAGGTTTATCCGTTTTTGCAGTGGTGGGTTTAGATACAGATTGAGCAGGGGTAGAAGTAGGGGCGTTTGTGAACCATTTCTCAAAGGGCGCTGCGTCGATGCCTTGCGGTACATACCAGTTTTTTGATTCTGCATTCCAGCGTGCACCTAGCGATTTAGCTTGGTCTTTCTCATTGAATGGTACTTTTAGTGCAATATTGGTTGCTGCGGTCATTTTCTTCCTAAGGTTTTTACATTACTGCTTTAGATAATGAGTTTTTTTAAAAGAAGCATTATAGCTAATTCTTAAAGCAACTTCATACCAGTGAAGCGCTTGCTCTCAAATGATTGAGGGCAAGTTATTGTCACAAGCTTAGTATTTCGACTAAGTTCCACAGAATGTTTTGTAAGGCATTGCTGTGGGTAAAGGCGGCATGCGATAACTCGCGCGGCTAGCATCCTCTTTGAACGGCTGAGAAAGTACTTCAAGCAGTTTTTCTTGTACTGTGAAATCACCTGATTCTGCTGCGCTTAATGCAGCTTCTACTTGATGATTGCGTGGAATCACCGCAGGATTTGTCTTTAACATTAATGCAATCGCATCATCCAAACTTTTAGTCTGGCTTGATAGTCGTTTATTCCATTGTTGTTGCCATGTGATGAAATCAGGCGTATCTATATTTCCTTGAGCTGCTGTAGGCGCGTTTGCGTTCAAGCTTGAAGACAAGCCGCGAAAAGTATTGGTATAGTCCATGCGATTTTTTTTCATGCAGCTTAGCAGTTCTTCTACTAAAGCAAGGTCATCAGGCGCTTCTGTGAATAGGCCTAACTTCGCCCGCATGCCAGCCAGCCAATACTGCTGGTATTTATCTGCAAATGCCCTAAGAGCTTTTTCTGCAAGTCTTATAGCTTCCTCTACATCTTGATGTATCAGTGGCAACAATGTTTCTGCAAATCGCGTCAAATTCCATTGCGCGATAGGCGGCTGGTTACCAAAAGCGTATCGACCTTGCTGGTCAATCGAGCTAAAAACAGTTGCAGGATCATAGCTATCCATAAATGCACAAGGCCCAAAATCGATGCTTTCGCCACAAATTGACATATTGTCTGTATTCATCACACCATGAATAAATCCGACTTGCATCCACTGTGCAATCAGTTTGGCTTGATGATCAATCACGGCATTTAGTAGCGATAAATACTTATTTTCAGTGCCTATACACTCAGGAAAATGCCGATTTAAGGTGTAGTCCGCCAGTGTTCTTATAATCTCTGGATCATCATGGGATGCGGCAAATTGAAATGTTCCCACTCGAATATGGCTTGAAGCCACACGCGTTAAAATGGCACCAGGCAGAATGCTATCGCGATACACGGATTCGCCCGTAGTTACCACAGCTAAGCTGCGTGTAGTGGGTATTCCAAGCGCATGCATCGCCTCGCTAATGATATATTCCCTAAGCATAGGGCCAAGTGCGGCACGGCCATCGCCACGACGTGAATAAGCAGTTACACCCGCACCTTTAAGTTGAATATCGTAGCGATTAGCCTCTGGCGTTAAATGCTCCCCGAGTAATATAGCTCGGCCATCGCCAAGCATGTTCAAATGACCAAATTGATGCCCTGCATACGCCTGCGCGATAGGCTCTGCGCCCACAGGAATTGTGTTGCCAGAAAATGCCAAACTTGCTTCATCTTCTAATATAGCCTCCGCATTTAATCCTAGAGTGGCGGCTAATGGTTGATTGAAGAGCACGATATGCGGCGCTTTAACTGGCGTCGGTTTTTGCTTAACAAAAAAAGCTTTAGGTAGTCGCGTGTAGCTATTATCAAAATTCCAGCCTAATGAAGTCGCTGAGATTTTTTTTAAAGCCTCATTTAAGTCTTGTTTTGAATCTTTCAATTGGTGTAATCCTTACTAAATTACTGGGGTATTCATTAGCTTTGATAATAACGATTCATTCAGAAAATGAGAAGCGTTAATAGTGTTAAATATGACTGTATGAATCTTAAAATAATTCAGCTTGTGCCGCTGGCGGTGCTGCTAAGAGCTCATCAATATTAATCTCAAAAATACCCAGCTTGCCACGACATGGCATCAGAGCTACAGGGCGTGCTTGTTCAAAAAGAAAGCCAAAGTATTCTTGATGAACCCCACCAAAATGAGCGCGTTGCTGACGACTAATATTTTTAGGTAAATCACCTGGAAGGCAGCAAAGCACTAAGTTAGCAATGCCCACCACGCCACCGTATTCAAGTTTATCTTTATCAGGTAATGGAATATCAGTATTGGACTTAAGGTAGTCGTAATACACCTCATACAGGCCTTTACTTGCATGAATAAGTATCGGCCCACGATATTGCGTTCCCCAAGTACGGTCATCCACTAGTAGGTATCCATTTGCAATCAGCCATGCATAGGGTTGCTTAAGTGAAAGCGCTTTTGTTAGACCTTTAGGAAATAGGGTGGGAGTGTTGGACATATTTAATTTGCTTCTTTCTGAAGCCTGAAATTCAGCGGCATTTTATCAGAAAAGAAAAACCATCGTATTTCTGAGAAGTTTCTCATACGGTTTTTTTCACAACACTCAGCAAAGTAAAAATAATTTTTTATAAAGATGTCAGGTTCTTGTAAGCAAAGCAGTGCAATATGAACCCATGAAAATTAGTTTTTTCATCTTATTTACAAGCTGAAGGTAACAAGTATATGGCAATTATGGCAAGCATTCATTTAGACAGTACGATGCAACTTACTAACTTGTTGGAGTTAGGCAAGGACTATTGCAGCGATCATCTAGGGCGCTTCTTTCAAAACAAATATTCGCAACTTGCATCTGCGGCGAATAAATTTGAGATTCCTGCTAAGCTTGCTACAAAGAATGAGCATGGCTGTTTTGCCATCTGTGTGATGATGAATAATCATATTGTAGACTTAAAGTATTTCAGCGATATATTTCAAGACTCGGATAACAATACGCACCTAGAAAGCTTATCGTCAAAACAAAATACGGAGAAATTCAGCACACTTATAAATGATCGTAGATTGCTATCCGTTATCAAGCGCTTTAAGAAAGTAAATGATGAGATTGTAATTGGACGATGCCGAGGTCGCGAATTTACACCTATTAACTAACTTTCTGAATAGTCAGGCAAACTTAGCAACACACGCCCTGCAATAATACTACCTTCAACTTCCCCACATTTCGTTATTACAAATTTCCACACTAGATATTCAGTATGGAAATTTGGTCTGTATGGCACATGCCAGTCATTTTATAATGACGTACAATCAAGTCTTTCAGGCTAAAGTCCAACAGCAACATACATTTTCCATGAGTAAAGTTAATTTATGATCTCGCAATTATCGATGCAAGCAACTGGCGCATACTGGCAGTTAATCACGCAACTTGGCTCATCAAGCTTATTGTTTCCTGTGTTAGCCATATCAGTGGCTACGCTTTGGATTTCCAATCAAAAAACGGCTATTTATCTATGGCTAACAGCGCTTACCTTAGCGGTCACTGTTACGCTCGCTACTAAGTTGCTTTTCCTCGGATGGGGAGTAGGTATTGCCTCATTAGACTTTACTGGCGTGAGTGGGCATACCTTACTAGCCACTTCCATCCTGCCGATATTGTTTTATTCAGTGGGTGGGGGCGCGCAAACTAAATTAAAAAACATTGGTTTATGGTTTGGTCTCATGCTTGGCTTTGCAGTTGGTGTGTCTCGCGTTGTCCTTGGTATGCACAGTATTAGTGAGGTAGTCGCAGGCTGGGTTTTAGGGCTAGTTGTATGTGGTGTGGCAATTTACGCCATAAAAAGTCACCGTCAGCGTTTAGTCTATTTGCAATTGCTAATTCTGAGTTTACTACTTGTATTTGGCTCAACTACACCAAACTATATTCCAGCGCACGATATGTCGGTGAAGTTAGCCTTGTATTTATCTGGCCATGACCAGCCGTTTACACGATCTTATTTTATTACAGAAAAAACTCCCAGTCAGCTTTGAGATTGCTAGGTTTGCTACGCTATTTCTTTGGTTTTTGTATATTGCAGCGTTCAGTTAAATACATCATGACTTCATGTAAATTTTCATCTGAACTATCAAGCAGATAGGGTGAGGCTTCATCTATAAATTCATCCCATAAAGACGTAAGTTGATCTATATCATCATGTGGCGCTGTTTTAATTAGATTCAGCACTTCATTTTGTAAAAGACCATTTTCGCGAATGTTTAACACGGCTTTTTTAGCCTCGAAAACCTTTAATGTGGTTTTACGATCTACACCACCTGCCACGCAAAGAAATAAGGTTAGAAGCAACGAGTCTTCATCATTGCCACTGGCATCAATACCACCAGTAAGTGCAAACCAGTCCGCTGAAAGCGCTTTGTCGAAGCGACTCACTTCATTTAGCTGATTGTGCAAGTAAAAATATTGACTATGTTTAAGGTCGTTTAACACTGATTCTAAGCTAATAGCTTGATTCACAATTTTAGGAATATCTTCACTCTGAATGCTTTGGAGTGTTGATTTGGTATAAACCTGATACTCAGCTGGCACATCATCCATAAATTTGCTTGAACAAGTCACATCACCTAGGAGCGCCCACTCTTTACGAATTGAGGTGAAAATCTCGAATAAGGTGTTTTCGTCAGGAAATTTAATTTTATTAGTGATGGCTTTTTTTGCACCGTAAGCCAAAGATAGCAATGATGTACGAATAACATGCTGAGTCGATGCATGCATCTCGTCTAATTCACTGGTAGTCGCCCCAAGCTTCTTAACCAGCAAAGTAGCTAAATTGAGGTGGCTTTTATACCGTTCGCAATCCTTAAATGATTGCCTATATTTAGCGACAGACAGCTCTTTGCTTAAACATTTCTTTAGGAACTCGCGCTCAGAATCAAGTCGGGCTGAACCGAAGTGCTCATCCTCAGGCATGTTGTAGAGCGCTTTTAGCATTTGTGACCCACCGCGAGAGAGTGCTCGAAATGGTTTATCTTTTAAAAGTTGTGCGGCTTTATCTAGCTCACCATCTGTTGTATCCTCAAGATGCAAACTTACCAAACTCACCATGCGCTTCATGGATACTTCTAGATTTTTTCTCAGATGAGTGGATTCATCAAAATATTCAGCAATTTGTAGCGAGCCAGTGGCGGCATCATTGATTATTTCAGCTAACCTAGGTTGATCGATGAAGTTGTTCTGAACTGCATGTTTAAGCACCTTTTCAAAGAAAGGTGCATTGTCATAGGCTGCAACAGAATGAGTATTTTGGGTGAGTGCCATGAGTGATTATTTAATGATGCAAAGGCTGCATATTGAGCAAATAGTGCCTAAATTGCAGAGTCTTCATCTTCTTCCTCTTTAGGTGTTTTTTCCTCAGGAGTCGTGTTCTCAATAGCCTCATCCTCTTCACCAGTAAGCGCAACTTCAGGAATGACTCTCTCCTGAAGTTTGGCTTTTAAGAGGACAAGCACTATATTATAAATGTCTGAATGTTCATGACGTAGTAACCATGTGAGCTCTTTCCAGTCATGATCGCTAATTTCTGAGCGTGATATGTCCTCAGTATCAAGTGCGGCAAATGTCTCTCCAACAACTTCTTCTGCACGATCTGAAAGGTAATCCGCGAATGTCTCATAACCAAACTCAAGCTCGGCGATTGCCTCTATGAACTCACTAGCATCGGCGTCTTCGCGAAAAATGACCGAATTCATCATTCCGCGCAGTTGTTCGTGTGACATATCTTTATAGAGACGCTCTAAAACAACCACACGCGCAAATTGCTCAGGCGTAATCAATAAATTCAATAGTGACTGTTTAGACGAGTCATACTCACGAATGACAGCCAATAAATCCTTCGAAGGAATATCATCAAGCACCTCAATCAAGGCGTTATCACCCTCAGTTTCTACTAGGGCGGTGAGTACAGCCTCGGCCCTCACTATGTCGCCAGACTGAATAAGGTTAGTTGCTTCTACAACGACTAAATGTGTCATTTTTATCCTATTGTATTGACTAAAATTTACTAGTTGATGCGCCTAATGACTGTCGAAGCCGTGCTCAGATAGCCATTCGCCGCCAGATTCAGCAAGATCATCTGACTCTTCAGTTTCCATTTCCTCAATAGCATCTTCACTCACTTCATAAAGCGCATATAAGTGTTCTAGCATGACGGTGGTTAATAAAAAGTGCTCTCCGCCAGCTTCAACTTTTAACTTTTCTACGATACTTGTTGCCCAAGGCTGAAACTGAACGCTCGACGATATAGCATCCCATTTTGGAAACATAGCCGGTTCTTTATCAAGATAACTCATAATGGATTCTGATTTTTTAATCACAACACTTTTATGAAAAACAATCGCCATCATTTCAGGGTTAGTTGCCATCATAGGCATCAAGTCCTGTATTTGTGAACGCTTCTCTTTAAGGCGATCTGCCAATACGTCCTCGCCACCAGAGTCAGTTTTAAAGTCATTAATATCAGCCACATAAGTAGCCATTAGGTCAGTAAAGTAACGCGATATTCTCATTGTTTTAATATTCCATCTATGTAGTACTGCCAAATTTCATGTGCGGTGTCTATTGGACTATCCAATAGACTACGCCTGCGGTTTTCGTCGTACGTTTTTCTTTTATCGGGATCAGAAAGTATTTCGTAGGCTTCCTGCACTTGTCTAAACTTTGCAGGAGCGTCACTTGCTGAATTTTTATCAGGATGGTATTGAGATGCCATCTTGCGGTAGGTGGTTTTTATTTCAGCTAAGGTCGCGTTAGCGGTAAGGCCTAAAACTTCGTAGTAATTTTTCAATTTTATCCACCAAATTTAGAGATGCTAAGAAGAGTGTTTATATTACTTAAACTAAGCGATTTATCTGAAAACTTTTAAACTTTGCGAGACGCTTAGTAATTTAGAGCTAAAACAAAAAAGCCCCACATTGCTATAGGGCTTTTTCTTGTATTTGGCTCCTCGACCTGGGCTCGAACCAGGGACACACGGATTAACAGTCCGTTGCTCTACCGACTGAGCTATCGAGGAATATTCGATGTTTTTTTATTCGATAAAAAAGCACCCGATTAAGAGTGCTTGTTTATATGTATTTGGCTCCTCGACCTGGGCTCGAACCAGGGACACACGGATTAACAGTCCGTTGCTCTACCGACTGAGCTATCGAGGAATATTCGGTTTTTGTTGCTGCTTCTACTTCATCACAAACCGTTGATTTTGTGAAGCCGCTATATTAATGACTTAGCGTTACTAGGTCAACGTCAAAATGCTTTTTTTTATATATTGAGCGCTTTTTCAATTCTATCTAGCGCGTTGCTTAGATTTTCCATAGAAGTGGCGAATGAAATACGGAAATAGCCTTCAGCACCAAATGCTGACCCTGGCACAACCGCCACGTCAAACTCCTCAAGTAGGTATTCAGCTAATGCCATATCTGTAGCTGCTTTAATTTTTCCGGCTTTGTACAGGTTGTCAATTGCACCGCGTGCATCTGGGAATGCATAGAAAGCGCCACCAGCCATTAAACAGCTTAAGCCTGGCATTGTGTTAAAGCGGTTAACTACGTAAGTGTGGCGCTCTTTAAAAGCTGTAACCATAGGCGTGATGCAATCTTGTGAGCCTTCAAGCGCGGCTTGCGCAGCAACTTGAGAGATAGAAGTTGCATTGCTGGTAGATTGCGATTGTAAAATTTCCATCGCCTTAATGATGTAAGCAGGGCCTGCAGCATAGCCTATGCGCCAGCCAGTCATTGAGTACGCTTTAGAAACGCCATTCAGTACGATGCAACGGTCTTTTAAAGCTGGAGTTGCATTTAGTATGTTGTAAAACTTGTTACCAGTTAGGTTGACGTGTTCGTACATGTCGTCGGTCGCCACTAATACATGTGGGTGTTTAAGTAACACTTCGCCCAAGGCTTCTAATTCAGCTAGGCTGTATACAGCGCCAGTTGGGTTAGAAGGAGAGTTAATCATGAAGATTTTAGTTTTTGGCGTGATTGCAGCTTCTAATTGGGCTGGTAGCAATTTAAAGCCTTGCTCAATGCCGCATTCAATAATCACTGGTGTTGCTTCAGCTACCAAGGCAATATCTGCGTAAGACACCCAGTAAGGTGCTGGAACGATGACTTCGTCCCCTTTGTTAAGCACGGCTAGACATAAATTGAATATGGTTTGCTTGCCACCAACGCCTACAATCACTTCGTTTAATGCATAGTCAAAGCCATTTTCATTTTTGAACTTATTGACAATCGCTTTTTTTAGCCCAGGAGTACCTGCCACAGGTGTGTATTTTGTGAATCCATTGTCAATCGCCGCTTTAGCAGCATCTTTAATGTGTTGGGGTGTATCAAAGTCTGGTTCACCCGCGGCTAAGCCAATAATAGGGCGGCCTTCAGCTTTGTATTTACCTGCTTTTGCAGTAATCGCTAGCGTAGGAGATTCTTTGATTGATTGAACGCGTTTAGATAAAACGGATGCCTGATGAGCTGCTGATGACAAAATATGCTTCCTTAAAACAAATTTTTGCAATTAATTGAATGGGCGCTATTTTACGCACAAAAATGCGGTTTAGGAATGATTTATCGTGAGTTATCACGTAGTTGCAGAAAGTTTGTAGTCACCGAAAGCCTTAAAGTTAAGAGGTCTTGAGTTTAGTGCCTCTTAACTTAAGTGAGTTATTCGCGTATTTAGCTTAGCACTCCGTCTCACAGCCAAGCATGTGGCTATATTCTTGCGCTAAATCTTTATTAATATTGGCAATGGCTACATTAATATCATGTACTACCACTTTATCACCCGCAGATTGAGCAATAGCGCCTAATCTGAATAATGAGTCAGTATTTGAGGCGTCAAGCGCGACAGATTTTTTGTAGGCAATTTTTGCTTCGTCAATCTTTTGCATGTTTTCTTGTGCATTACCTAACTCGTACCATGCATCAGAATTTTTCGGATCGATATCTATCCAGCTCTGTGCAATTTTGGCAAGTTTAGGCCAGTCCTGATTGATTTCTGGCAGTGCGATCTGCATAAAGAACGGTTTTTTATCGTCATCTTCCTCCCAAAATGCTTTGCCTTTAATGGGGAAGGTGGTTTCAACGGGTAGTTTCTCAAGGTCAGCTAGCCATTCAATCGGTAACGAATAGAAGTATGCGTGTCTACCTGGTGTTTTAAACGTGTTAATGCCTAGCAAGTTTCCTTCGGTGTCAAAAATGCCGCTACCACTTGCGCCCATGCGGAAAGCCGCGCTGCTTCTAATGACGCGTCCGCCTTCAAAGGTGTAGCTGGAGTTAATAATCCCTGCTGAAGTCAACGGTGAGGGCGCGCCATTTGAGTGACCAATAGAGATAATCTCTTGACCACGCTTTAAATCATGATTCTTGATGATAGTGGCTGGTTTGAATGGTAAATTTATCGTGGATACTAAACATAAGTCATGCCATCTGTCAGCTTGTACTGAAACGATGTCATATGAATCTTCACCACGCGCCACCCAAGGCTGCTTCGTACTACGGAATATATGGCAGTTTGTCATCACTTTGTTTTCTCCAACTACCACGCCAGATCCGTAAGACAAGCCGCCCGTATCGTTATAGCCACGCACCATTACCACTGTTTGCAATGCGCTTAATACTTTTTGTTGATCGATGGCGAGTGCGTTTTGCGCAAAGGCTAGTAAAGCGGCAAGCAGAATGAATCGCGGCGTGAATTTAGGCATAGTAATTTCCCATCAAGACTTTAGTTTATATTTTGGATGATTAATTTTGTTTACTTGCTGAACAGCTTACTAAATTGTAACTGTTTGTTAAGTGACTGCACTAATCCTGCAAAGTTCTCAATGAGTTACAAACTAATTAGTCTCTTACTAATCCGTGATTATTCACTGTTATCATTAAATATACTGTTAAAATAAAACGTTGAATTCAATGAAGAGCAATGTGTTCGTTACCTTCCCAAATAGTAAGTATCAGTTAAACCAGCCATTTCCGCCTGCTGGCGACCAGCCGCAAGCGATTGATAAGCTGACGCAAGGTATCGATGATGGTTTGAAGTTTCAAACATTGCTTGGGGTGACCGGCTCTGGTAAAACTTATACTATGGCCAATGTGATTGCGCGCACGGGTCGTCCAGCTATCGTGATGGCACCAAATAAAACTTTGGCAGCGCAGTTATATAGTGAATTTAGAGAGTTCTTTCCTAATAACTCGGTTGAATATTTCGTTTCTTACTACGACTACTATCAGCCAGAAGCTTACGTGCCTTCGCGTGATTTGTTTATTGAAAAAGATTCCAGTATTAACGAGCATATCGAGCAGATGCGACTTTCGGCCACAAAAGCGTTGCTAGAGCGTGAAGACAGTATTATTGTCGCGACGGTTTCTGCTATTTACGGTATCGGTGATCCTACTGACTATCACGGTATGGTGCTGCACTTACAGCAGGGCGAAAAAATACCACAGCGTGACATGATTGCGCGTTTAGTTGGCATGCAGTATGACCGTAACGAGTTTGATTTTTCGCGTGGTACTTTTAGAGTGCGCGGCGATGTGATTGATGTATTCCCTGCGGAAAATAATGAAACCGCCGTGCACATCTCAATGTTTGATGATGAAATTGAATCCATTACTTTGTTTGACCCACTCACAGGGCAGATTTTCAATAAAATCCCGCGTTACACGGTTTATCCATCAAGCCACTATGTTACACCGCGTGAAACCACTATTCGTGCAATGGAAAAAATCAAACACGAACTCAAAGACCGTGTGGATTTTTATATTAAAACGGGCAAGTTAGTTGAGGCTGCACGTATTGAGCAGCGTACCCGCTTTGACCTCGAAATGTTGAATGAGATTGGTTTTTGTAAAGGCATTGAAAACTACTCACGCCATTTATCTGGTGGTAATCCGGGCGATCCACCACCCACCTTAATTGATTATTTGCCAGATAATGCGCTGATGATTATTGATGAAAGCCATGTCACAGTGCCGCAGATTGGCGCTATGTATAAAGGTGACCGTTCACGTAAAGAAAATTTAGTTGATTACGGCTGGCGCCTGCCATCTGCGCTTGATAATCGCCCCCTCAAATTTGAAGAGTTTGAGCGCATTATGCGCCAATGCGTATTTGTATCAGCGACTCCCTCAGAATATGAAGCTAATCATCAGCAACAAGTGGTTGAGATGATTGCGCGCCCAACAGGTTTGGTTGATCCGCAGATTACCGTTAAACCAGCGGACACACAGGTAGACGATTTGCTGGGTGAAATTAAGCTTCGTGTAGCCGTCGGCGAGCGCGTGCTAGCGACTACGCTGACCAAGCGCATGTCAGAAGATTTAACCGATTACTTGAGCGAGCATGGCGTTAAAGTGCGCTATTTGCATAGCGATATTGATACGGTAGAGCGCGTAGAGATTATTCGCGACTTACGCCTCGGTGAGTTTGACGTGCTGGTTGGTATCAATTTGCTGCGTGAGGGCTTGGATATTCCAGAAGTATCGCTAGTTGCGGTGTTAGATGCCGATAAAGAAGGCTTCTTACGTTCAGAGCGTAGCTTGATTCAAACCGCAGGTCGTGCAGCGCGTAACTTGAATGGGCAAGTGATTTTTTATGCTAATAAAATCACCCGCAGCATGAAAGCTGCGATGGATGAAACCGAAAGAAGAAGAGGGGTACAGCTTGCTTTCAATGAAGCTAATGGTATCGTTCCTAAAGGTATATCTAAGCGTATTAAAGACATTATTGATGGCGTCTATGATAAGGATGAAGCACAGCGCGAACGTAAGGTGCTGCAAGATCAAGCAAACTATGAGTCATTAAGTGAAAAACAAATTGCTAAAGAAATGAAGCGCTTGGAAAAAGCCATGCATGACGCCGCTAAAAATCTTGAGTTTGAGAAAGCTGCAGACTTCAGAGATCAGCTGAAAAAACTTAGAGTTAAATTTTATGGGGCGGAGATGCCGGATTTAGTTGCTTAAGAGCTTATGTGAGCAAAATATCAAGTCATCAATTTTAAATTGTATGAAATTTTTTTAAATAAAAGGGTCGTTATGCAAACCTCTATTCATGGCGTCACTGTGGCTTCAGAGGTGATACAGCTTGCTATTGCACCTGTATTCCTATTAATGGGTGTTAGTGCCTTATTGGGTGTATTAACGGGCCGTTTAGGGCGTGTGGTAGATAGGTTCAGAGTGTTGAATGAAAGTCTTGCTACTCTGCAGGCTGATGATCCGAGGCAAGAACGCTACAGTCAAGAGCTTGATATATTGTCATGCCGTGCCAATTGGGTGCATTGGTCTATAACGCTATGCACATTTACACTGTTGTTAGTGGCTGTAGTGATTGGTTTGCTATTTTTAGGGTCTGCCATCAACTGGGATACGTCTTGGTTAGTATCAATTTTGTTCATCTTTGCGATGGGGAGCTTAATTTCTGGTTTAACTTGTTTTATACGCGAGATTTCTCTTTCTAAGCATGTGTTTCAGCTCTCTAAGAGAAAAATCGTGCCTTAAATGCGCTAAATATGCTGATTTAGTTGATTGTCGGTGGACTTTTGTCTATAATCGCGCGCTTGCTCGGTAAGCTTATCGAGCAAATACAATTTAACCTTGTCACACTGCATCAGTATCATTGCAATGTTTTATGTAAATAGAGCATTTTGCAGGTGGCTATAATCCATAAGGAGTACTAATGAGACATTATGAACTAGTGTTTATCGTCCATCCGGACCAAAGCGAACAAGTGCCAGCGATGATTGAGCGTTACCGTACGCTTATCACAGCTAGCGGCGGTGCAGTTCACCGCTTAGAAGACTGGGGTCGCCGTCAACTTGCATACCCAATCCAAAAAATCCACAAAGCACACTATGTGTTAATGAACATTGAGTGCAATCTTGAAGTTTTAGCTGAGCTTGAGCATGGCTTTAAATTCAATGATGCTGTTTTACGTCATTTGTTAATGTCTAAGAAAACTGCTGTTACAGCACCATCACCAATGATGAAAGAAGAAAAATCTAGATCAGTATTAAGCCGTGATGCAGCTCCAGTAGCCGCTCCAGTTGAAGCTGCAACAGAGGCTTCTGCAGCTTAATTAGTAAAACAAGTGAATAAACTGGTGTTGCAAGCAGAAGTTGTGCAAATTGAGCCGCTTCGTTACACGCCAGCAGGCATACCGTTGTTAAGTGTTGTATTGCGTCATGTTTCAGAGCAAGTTGAAGCTGGCATGAAGCGTAAGGTGGAATGTGAAGTAAATGCGGTTATTTTGGGTGATTTAGCCAAAAAAAATATACCGCAAGGCTTAGAAATAGGCTCTCACATTCAAGCGAGTGGTTTTTTAGCCAAACGCAGCCTTAAAAGCACGCAACTGGTCATGCACATTAACAATATAGATCATATAAGCGATTAGCTTATATTAAATTAATAAGAGCTTAGGAGTATTCAAATGGCAAGAGAAATGTACAAACGCCGCCGTTACTGCCGTTTTTCAGCAGAAGGCATCAAAGAAGTTGATTACAAAGATGTAGATCTATTAAAAGATTTCATCTCAGAAAACGCAAAAATCATTCCAGCACGTATGACGGGCACTAAAGCACGTTATCAACGTCAATTAACGACAGCAGTTAAACTTGCTCGTTTCTTGGCTTTGCTTCCATACACAGATAAACACCAATAATCGGAGGCTACCATGCAAATTATTTTATTAGAAAAAGTAGGTAACCTAGGTAATTTAGGTGATATCGTTAAAGTTAAAGATGGTTACGGCCGTAACTTTTTGATTCCACAAGGTAAAGCAAAACGCGCTACAGAAGCTAACAAAGCTGAAATCGCTGCTCGCCGTGTAGAGTTAGAAAAACAACAAGCTGAAATCTTAGCCGCTGCGCAAGCACGTGGTGAAAAATTAGCTTCATTCACAATGACAGTGGCTCAAAAAGCTGGTGTTGATGGTCGTTTATTCGGTTCAGTAACGAATGGTGACATTGCTGAAGGTCTAGTTGCTCAAGGTTTTGAAGTCACTAAAGCTTTGGTACGTATGCCAAACGGTCCGTTGAAAACAATCGGTGACCACGTGGTTACAGTTGCATTGCACCACGATGTTGTTGTAGATATTACAGTAACTGTTGTTGGTGAAGCATAATTAACGAATACTTGAGAATTTCAAGTATTTGAATTTAAAAGGCTACTTCGGTAGCCTTTTTTATTGCACGTCAGCATATAACAGCCCCTATATAAATAGCTTGTAGCGAAGTTATACTTGAGTTTGCTGCTAACCACATCAAGCGCAGACTAAATTTAACTTTTGTCTGCTAAGCATACAGCGTTATTGAGTATAATCACTCCATGGCTGACCAACAATTAGATGCATTAAAAATCCCCCCACATTCCGTAGAAGCTGAGCAATCGGTTATCGGTTCTTTATTGCTTGAAAATGAAGCTTTAGATAAAGTCGCGGATATCTTATCTCCTAACGATTTCTATCGGCATGATCACAAAGCAATATTTCAACATATTGCCAAGCTGGTTGAGCATAATCGACCTGCTGATATCGTCACAGTTGCTGAATCATTAGAGAGCACGGCCGAGCTTTCTGGCATAGGTGGAATTGCCTACTTAGGCGCTTTAGCTCAAAGCACACCGACTGCAGCTAATATCAGACGTTATGCCGAAATCGTTCACGAGCGCGCTGTCATGCGCCAGTTAGTGGTAGTTGGTTCAGGTATTGCCGAAAGTGCATACTTGCCCAACGGCCGTAACGCCGAGCAGTTGTTAGATGAAGCAGAAGCTAAAATATTTCAGATTGCTGAAGGTGGTAAAAAGAGTACGCAAGGTTTTGTGGATATTAAAATTCTACTGCCACAAGTGGCTGACCGTATTGACTATCTTTACTCTAGGGATAATCCTTCCGACGTGACAGGCGTACCTACAGGCTTTGCCGACCTTGATGCGATGACTTCAGGTATGCAAGGTGGCGATTTGATTATTGTCGCTGGTCGACCTTCGATGGGTAAAACGGCATTCTCATTAAACATTGCGGAAAATGTGGCGCTTGACACAAAATTACCTGTGGCTGTGTTCTCAATGGAGATGGGCGGCACGCAACTCGCGATGCGTATGATTGGTTCAGTAGGGCGTCTAGATCAACATCGTATGCGTAATGGTAACCTCGAAGATGAAGATTGGGAAAAACTTACCACAGCATTAGGTAAGTTAAATGAAGCCCCTATCTTTATTGATGAGGGCGCAGGTTTAAGCAGCTTTGACGTACGCGCAAGGGCGCGTAGATTGCACCGACAAACCGGCAAGTTAGGTCTAATCGTGATCGACTACCTACAATTGATGGCCGCTCCAGCCGGTAGGCAAGGGGAAAACCGTGCAACTGAGATTTCTGAAATTTCACGTTCTTTAAAAGCACTGGCAAAAGAATTGGATTGCCCGGTAGTTGCGCTTTCACAGC
The DNA here is from genome assembly GCF_000093025.1 of Methylotenera versatilis 301. Lineage (GTDB taxonomy): Bacteria > Pseudomonadota > Gammaproteobacteria > Burkholderiales > Methylophilaceae > Methylotenera > Methylotenera versatilis. The sequence goes on along the minus strand of NC_014207.1, from coordinate 1,587,399 downwards.
TTAACCGAAGTGTTGAGCAACGCCCTGATAAACGTCCTGTGATGAGTGACTTGCGTGAATCTGGTGCGATTGAGCAAGATGCTGACGTGATTTTATTTATTTACCGTGATGAAGTGTATAACCCTGATAGTCCCGATAAAGGTACCGCTGAAATTATCATTGGTAAGCAACGTAATGGCCCGATTGGGCGTGTTCGTCTGACATTCATGGGCCAACATACGCGCTTCGAAAACTATGCTGGCAGTGGCCACATGGCAGATGAATACTAAAGGCTAGCGTGGCAAAAGCTAAAACCGTATACAGCTGCACAGAATGTGGCGCCAGCGAGCCTAAGTGGCAAGGTCAATGCCCAAGCTGCATGGCTTGGAACACGCTGGTTGAAAGCGTAGAAGAAAGCGGCACGTCGACCAATCGCTATGCTAATAAGTTTGAAGGTTTAGCGCAAAGTAGTACTTTGCAAAAGATAAGTAGCATCAAAGCTGCTGATATTGCACGCAAACCAACAGGAATCAGCGAGTTTGACCGTGTGTTGGGTGGCGGTCTAGTTGAAGGTGGTGTGGTTTTGATCGGCGGTGATCCTGGTATCGGTAAATCGACTTTATTGCTACAGGTTTTGTGTCATTTAGGAAAGTCCAGCCAAGCCATTTATGTCAGTGGCGAAGAATCCCCGCAGCAAATCGCCATGCGCGCCAAGCGCTTAGGGCTTGATGCAAGTGAAGTTGAGCTTTTAGCCGAAATTAATCTAGAGAAAATTTTAGCAACGCTTCAAACGCATAAACCTAATATCGCGGTCATTGATTCTATTCAAACCGTCTATTCCGAAGCTTTACAATCCGCGCCAGGTTCAGTGGCGCAGGTGCGTGAATGCTCTGCGCAATTGACCAGAATTGCTAAACAACTAGGCATTACAGTGATATTGGTAGGGCATGTTACCAAAGAGGGCTCATTGGCAGGACCGCGAGTGCTAGAGCATATTGTTGATACCGTTTTGTATTTTGAAGGTGATCAGAATTCTAGTTTTAGACTAATTCGTGCATTCAAAAATCGTTTCGGTGCAGTCAATGAGCTGGGCGTGTTTGCCATGACTGAGCATGGTTTGCGTGAAGTTTCTAATCCATCAGCTTTATTTTTATCGCATCATGAAGGTGAAGTGGCGGGTAGCTGTATTACTGTGACGATGGAAGGTACGCGCCCATTATTGATTGAAATTCAGGCTTTGGTTGATGAAAGCCACGCGCCTAGCCCCAAAAGATTGTGTGTTGGTTTAGAGCAAAATCGTTTAGCGATGTTGTTAGCCGTTTTGCATCGTCATGTTGGCATTCCGTGTTTTGATCAAGACGTCTTTATAAACGCTGTGGGTGGTGTCAAAATTGCTGAGCCTGCGGTCGATTTAGCGGTGATACTTTCAATCGTTTCTTCTTTAAAAAACAAACCATTAGATAACAAACTTATAGTGTTTGGTGAGGTTGGTTTGGCAGGTGAAGTGCGCCCAGTGCAAGGTGGTCAGGTGCGTTTGAAAGAAGCTGCGAAATTGGGTTTTACTAAAGCAATTGTACCTAAAGCGAATGCGCCAAAAGCCAAGATTGCCGGTATGGAAGTGATTGCGGTAGAGCGCCTAGAACAAGCTTTGAACCAACTCAGAAATGGTTAGAAGTTGTAACTAAATTTCATCAGTATTTGTCAGTCTAAGCTATTCGCAATTAAACCCGCACAAGCAATCCCGCTTCTAATTGCACCTTCTATCGTCGCAGGATAATCTGCATACGTGTAATCACCAGCTAAATACAATCGTGGTTGTAGTGTTTTATTGGTTGGTCTTGCTAGGTTTGGCGCGCATGAAAAAGTTGCGCGCTTTTCAGCAATTACTTTGTGCCACAACGGTTTAGGCATGTCTGGAAATGCTTGGTGCAGTTCTTTGGCAATGCGCAATGCCAGGTCATCTTGGCTTAATAATTGATGTTTGCCTGTGGCACTTACAATCACAGCCAGCAAACCATTTTGGTCACAAAGTTGACCTCTATCAAAAACCCATTGTCCCAATGTGCCGGAGAGGCCATACATCACATTTGATAGTTTAAAATCTTGTGGATATTGTAAGTAGATAGTGTAGATAGGTTGGAAGCTATAACTTTGCGTTTGTTTGTATACATTTTGTAGCTTAGGAATCGATTCTATAAGCTTATCTAGCCTAGCTGCTGGTGCGGCAATAACGACATGGCTAAAAAATGCTTTGCCGTCACGTGTAGTTAAGCTAAAGCCATCATTTTCAAGCTCAAGTTGGCGAATACGTCGATTAAGTTTAATTTTTGCGCCATTTTCTTGTAGGTAATGCGCAATGGGATTTGCAATGATTTTTGATAAATCTGAGCGAGGTAATAAAAAATCGCTATTCTTTTTTCTTGTGGTTAACGAGTCGTTAGAGAAGCTGTCTTTTAATACATTCAAGAAAACTTGCGTGCTAGCAATGGCGATTGGCGTGTTAAGCGCGGCTAAACATAAAGGCTCCCATAACATTTCTATGAGCTTTATGGGTTGATTCTGCTCGATTAGATACTGCTCTAATGCTTTGTCACCTGTAATTTGGAAGCGTGTACTTCTCAGGTGAACCATAAACTTAATCGCTGAAATAAGTTCTGGAATGCTTAATCCTTTGCAGGCGATTAGTCCCGCAAGCATGTTCAATGGGCTTGGTAGATAGTTTACAGATTTTAATGAAAAAATAGACTTTACTGGTGCTGCTTGCATGTTAATTTGCAAAGGCACTCGCATGAAAGCTTTCTCTTCGTCCACGCCAACTTTACGCAATAGCTTTAAAGTCTCGCGGTAAGCGCCTAATAAGATATGTTGTCCATTATCTAGCAAATGCATCAAACTGTTATTTTCTACCAACACCGTGCGGGCACGGCCCCCAAGTTGAGAACTAGATTCAAATATCGTGACTTGAAAGCCTTTTTCAATTAAGGCCGCTGCTGCACTTAAGCCTGCACATCCGCCGCCAATAACTGCCACATGCGTATTTGATATATTCATTTAAGTTTTTATCCAAACGTTAAAAGCCAGCAAAATCTTGCGTAATGCGCCTAACGAGGTACGTGAATTTAATACCTTTTGCGCACCGTCCACCTTAATCTCACGCAGTAAAGTACGGTAGATTGCAGCCATCATCAACCCTACACGCTGGTTTTTACGGTCTTCTGCAGGTAACTCACGTAGAGCACGATCATAGTATGTTTCTGCACGTTCAATTTGGTGATCCAAGAGGTTTTTAACAGCGTCCGATTCACGGCTATGCAGAATGTCGTCTTCTGTAACTTTGAATTGGGCTAACTCATCTAAGGGTAAGTAGATACGGTTGCGACGCGCATCTTCGCCTACATCGCGAATGATGTTCGTCAATTGAAATGCCATGCCTAAATCATGGGCATATTTGAGCGTTTTGCGATTACTAAAACCTAATATCTGTGCTGTGAGTAAGCCAACTACGCTGGCAACGCGATAACAGTAAAGCTGTAGTTGCTTGAAGTCTTCATAGCGATTGAATTTTAGATCCATCTCCATGCCGTCTATGACTTCAATGAAATGTTCAGTATCAAGTTGATAAGTTTTAATGGGATTTAATAAAGCTTTAGAAACCGGGTGTTGCGGTTTTCCTTCATATAGGCTTTCAATTTCTGTACGCCACCAGTTAAGCTTGGTTTGCGCAATAGTAAAGTCGGTGCACTCATCTGCAATGTCATCCACTTCGCGACAAAAGGCGTAAAGTGCAGTAATTGCCTCGCGCCTATCTTTAGGCAAAAACATAAAGCTGTAATAGAAGCTTGATCCGCTTTTTGCGGTTTTTTCTTCACAATATTGCTGTGGCGTCATTATCTTTCTTATACTTTCATCAGCGCTTTTAAAAATATTATTAGCCAATCACCATAATTGAGCGTTGGCCTGAAGTTGAATATATCACCATTCACTTTATTTATCTTGGCAATAATGCGCTCGCCACCGGCAATAATCATGCGCATTTCAAAGCCAATGCGACCAGTTAAAATGCGCCCAAGCGGTTTGCCTGAGTAAAGTAGGGCGTTTACTCGATGTAAGTTGAATAGAATAAATTGCTGCCAGTTTTCATCAATCTCTTGTTTGCCATCTACAAAGTCTTGAATTTGTGACTCGGTAATATTAAATGCCTCCATTTCGTCTTGGCATAAGTAAATACGCTGTTTGCCGTCATTTTTCTTAAAATCAATCGCAATATCTTGCAAGAAATTAATGATTTGTAATGCCGTGCAAATGTTATCCGAAAGTTGGATGTTGGCTGTATTAGATTGCCCGTAAAGATGCAATAACAATCTGCCAATCGGATTGGCTGAGCGGGTACAGTAATCAAGCACTTCGTCATAATCTGCATAGCGCGTTTTAGTCACATCTTGACTAAAAGCATCCAGCAAATCATAAAACGGGTCATAAGGCAGTTTTTTTGCCTTAATCATTGCGCCTAAACCAGCGAAGAAGCTAGATTTTGGCTTGATGTAGGCTTGCAATAACTCTAATTCATTACGAAATCCATTAAGCAAATCTAAACGTTGCTCGATGCTTAAGTCACCTTCATCAGCAAAGTCGTCCGCTTGACGAGCAAAGCTGTAAATTAAGCCTATAGGTTCACGTAAATATTGTGGCAGAAACACAGAGGCAACAGGGAAGTTCTCATAATGGCTATTTGCCAATTCCAAACTATTATTGATCACATGATGATCGTTACGGGTGTTGGGTAATTGCTTGTCTGTCATGGTGTGAGTATGCCATAAACTTGATGTTTTTTCGTCGAGAATTGCAGCTTATATCAGGTGATATTCGCTGATTTAAATGTCGGACTTAAGAAAGTTATTGAGCTATTTTTTTATCCTTCTTTATGAGTACACCTTAGGTGTAATTGTGAGATTAGATGTGTTGCGATTAAATACAACACAGTTAATCAACCATAAGGAGAAGTGTAATGAGTTCTAAACCGTTTCAATACAAAAAACAGGCTATTAAAGATTCTCAGCCGTCGATGAATGTTGCTGGTGTTCCTGCTTGGCTTGGCGACACATTTATATCTGCGGATGCGGATAAAAGAATTTGTGCAGGTTTCTTTCGTTTAGAGAAAGGTAATGCTCTAAACTATAGCTATGATTATGAAGAGATGAAGATTGTTGTAGAAGGTACATTTATCATTTCTGATGATACAGGCCAGAAAGTGACTGCAACTGTTGGTGATGTACTTTATTTCCCATCTGGAAGCAATATCAAGTTTGAAACGCCAGACCATGCAATTGGCTTTTTCTGCGGCCAACGCGTGCCACTGTAGGCGCTTGACCATTACCTCTGCAATTTATTTGCAGAGGTAATTTGACTGCTAATTTTAATAAGCTATAAAAATACTCTACGCGCCTGCAATTGTGTAGCTTCCCACTTTAAGTGTTCGTAGTAACCTAAAGCTTCTTTATTCTCAATATCTACCAAAAGTTGCGCACGTGTAGCGCCATTTTCTTTTGCCCAATCTAAAGTTCGCTGAAGCAGTTGTTTGCCTATTCCATGGCTGCGATAGGATGAATGGACCACCATGTCCTCAATCCATGCTGAGGCTGCACCTTGTGCAGTAGAGATTACAAGCTGCGCTGTTACCATTCCAATCACTTTGTCGGCGGTATTCTTAGCTACTTGTACAGTTGCCGTGTTGCGATTTTTAATGATTAACTCTAGCCCTTTTCTTTGTTTAGATAAATCTGGGCTAAAGTCTTTTTCAATGGTAAATAAGTCTGATAACAAGCTAACTAAGTCATCAATGTCAGATTCATTTGCTACTTGATAGTTAATATTTTCCATGAGTTGAATTTTGCCTACTCTTCAAAATTTTCTTTATCAGGTGCATCGTAATGAATAATGGCTAGAAACTTAATCGGCGTTTCAATCAGGTTTTCTGGGCGATGCGGAATCTCACCCTGAAAGGTAAGTGAGTCTCCCTTATTTAATACAAACGTATCTTTACCAACTCTATATTCGAGTGTGCCTTCAAGCATGTGAATAAACTCAGTGCCTGGGTGCTCAAAAGCAGGAAATTCTTCACATGAATCCTCAAGTGAAATTAAGAATGGTTCGAAAGTCTTGTGTGGGCCTTGGTCATATGCTAGCAATTGATAGGTGTGCCCAACTCGCGTGCCTCTTCTAACCACTTCCATGCCTTCACCTTTTTTTACAAGTTGAGCGGCACCACGCGGTAGATTATAGTTTTGAAAGAGTTTAGATAGCGTAACGCCTAATGCATTGGCAAGCTGCTCCAAGGTCTCTAAGCTAGTAGCTGCTAGGCTATTTTCAATCTTACTCAGCATCCCACGACTAATGCCAGCACGCTCAGATACGTCTGCAATGGTTAGATTATGTTCTAGCCTCAGTTGACGTATGGTTGTGCCTAAATGTCGCCCTAGCGATTTATTGCGTTCATCTACTTTTACATCTTCAATTTCTTTTTTTGCAGCCATATAATTGTCCGAAGCTATTAACAATCCGAATATTACAAGAGACTCAGCTTAACTTGTAAATAAATTCTTTTTATTCACTAAAGTTGCAAGAATTATAACAAACATTCACAAAAGTTTCACTCAGGTAATAATAGTTAATGTAAAATTAAAAAAATATTATGTTTTATTGATGTTTCTTGAATGTATGCATTTTATGCATACTAAAAAATGACTTAATTATTAGGAGAGTATTGTGAGTGAACGTATTGTAATGAGAACTGGTGAAGCTTTAGTAGCAGGCGGGCCTCCAGGCACAGCGGCTGAGCCAGAAGTGATCATTGGTGAATTAGATGGGCCTGTTGGAACAGCAATTGCTACTTTGACTGGTGATCAGGTGGCTGGACACACGCGTGTTTTTGCTTTATTGAATACAGATATTCAAGTAAGACCAGTAACGCTGATGGTGAGTAAAGTCACTGTGAAAGAAACTAAATACACCAACATTTTAATGGGCACCGTGCAGGCTGCTATCGCGAATGGTGTACTTGATGCAGTTCGCGCAGGTGATATCCCTAAAGAGCGCGCTAATGATTTGGGTATTATTGTTTCAGTTTGGTTGAATCCAATGGTGACAAAAGACGATAAATTAGACCATAAGATTTTGTTTGATATTCACCGCAAGGCTACTGCAATGGCTATTCACAAAGCCATGAACAATAAACCTGATATTGATTGGTTGCTTGAGAATCAAGACAAAATTACTCATAAGTACTACCAAATGGGTTTGGACGGTAAGCTGTAAGTTATCTGTAGGTCTTAGTCTATTTGTGAGTCTTAGCCCAGTTGAGGCAAGTCTCTAATAAGTCAGCTAGTAAAGGCTTAACCTTCATTGCCAATTCAGCATTGTATTTATATGGAAGATTTTCTTCCATATAAATACATTGGCTCATTTCCAGCTGTAATGCATGTATATTCATTTTAGGCGCTCCATATTGCCTAGTGATGTAGCCACCTTTAAAGCGTCCATTGAATACATGGCTATAAGCTTTAACATGAATCGATTCACGCATGGTTGCTGCCAGTGCATCTTGCAATGAAATGTCACAAGAGCTTGAGTCTGCAGTACCAAAATTCAAATCAGGTAATTTTCCACTAAAGAATCTCGGCACATGTGAAGCAATTGAATGCGCATCCCATAATATGGCTATGCCATGAATAGCCTGTATTCTTTGAAGTTCGGTGGCTAATTTTTGGTGATAAGGTCGCCAGTATTGTTCAATACGGGTTTCTATCTCATTTTCATCTGGCTGTTTCCCATCCATGTATATTGCACTTTTGGCAAAGGTGTCAATTGGGCATAAACCTGTCACGTCCTGACCGGGGTAGAGTGAAGTATTCTCAGGTGATCGATTTAGGTCTATCACATAGCGTGCGTATTCAGCTGATATAACAGAGATATCAAACACTTTCACCATGTCATACAGGATAGGCAAATGCCAATCAACGTCTTGTAAGTTCATCGCTTCGGGCGTAAGTCTGCGTTTAATGTCTTCAGGTATGCCAGTGCCAACATGAGGCATAGAGATTAACAGCGGTGAGTTTCCGCTGCAAAAATGATAAGTTTTATCCATAGCTATCTTTTCCTTTACATATTCTCTTGCTACTACTTTAGTAGTACTTCTAAATTCCTAATTTACCTAACTTATTCATATATATAGTAAACATACTATGACTTTATCATAAGTTTCATTGTAATTAAAAAAGTTTCATTTATGTATTGACATACGATATTGTGATATGGCTTAATACGTCAACAAAGTTTCATACAGATTAAAAAAGTTTATGAAACTTAATGAATGGCAAAGCGGTCGTTAATTACTTTAAAGATTAATAATTAGGTTTCATGGAGTTAAGAAATGCCCTTAAGATTACTTAAATTCGCACTGTCAAAAGAGCATCCAGCACCACGCTTTTTTAAGTCGCACGAGACCCCAAAGAAATCATACGACGTAGTGATTATCGGCGGTGGCGGACATGGATTGGCAGCAGCGTATTACTTGGCTAAAGACCATGGTATTACTAATGTGTGTGTGCTTGAAAAAGGCTACATAGGCGGCGGTAATACAGGTCGCAATACGACCATCGTTCGTTCTAACTATCTCACCCCAGAAGGCGTCAATTTTTATGATGCCAGCGTCAAAATCTACGAAGGACTTTCTGAAGAGTTAGATTTAAATCTTTTCTATTCAACACGCGGTCACTTCACTCTTGCACACACTGAATCAGCGATGCGCACTATGAGATGGCGTGCTGAAGTGAATAAACACGTAGGCGTTGAAAGTCGCGTGGTTGGTCCTGATGAAATCGCTAAAGCTTGTCCTCAGTTAGATTTAAGCTGTAGTGGTCAAGCGCCAATCTTAGGTGCTTTGTTTCATGCGCCTGGTTCAGTGGCTCGTCATGATGGCGTAGCTTGGGGTTATGCACGCGGTGCAGACCGTTTAGGTGCCGAAATTTACCAAAATACTGAAGTGCTTGGTATTGATGTTAAGAATGGCAAGGTCTGCGGTGTTAAGACTAATAAAGGCTATATCGAGACTAAACAAGTGCTATCAGCAGTGGCTGGCTTTACGCCACGTATCACCGAGATGGTAGACCTTGAAACACCGATTGTTATTCATCCATTACAAGCCTGCGTAACTGAGCCTATGAAACCTTGGTTAGACACTATTTTGGTTTCAGGCAGCTTACATGTGTATGTGAGTCAATCTTCTCGCGGAGAGTTAGTGATGGGGTCATCGCTTGACCCTTATGAAGTGCATTCAACGCGCTCTACCTTAGATTTCGTAGAAGGGCTAACTTCTCATATGTTGGACATGTTCCCATTCTTATCAAATGTAAAAGTCGTTCGCCAATGGGCAGGTATGGCTGATATGACGCCAGATTTCGCACCGATTATGGGTAAAACACCTATCGAAGGTTTTTATCTAGATGCAGGTTGGGGTACTTGGGGCTTCAAAGCTACACCTATTAGCGGCAAAACCATGGCACAAACCATTGCAAATGATAGTGCACCAGATTTAATTCACTCATTCCGCTTGTCACGTTTTGAAGATTACGAACTGACTGGGGAAAAGGGTGCGGCGTCAGTGGGCCATTAGCGGCTTATTCATGCGAGTTAAATAATCAGAGGAATATGAAATGAAATTACTCACCTGTCCCATGAATGGAACAAGACCGCTAAGCGAGTTTGTCTTCGGTGGCGAATATAGACAAGCGCCAGATCAGGATACTTGTACTGATGCTGAGTGGGCTGCTTATGTGCATAACCGCAGCGGTGCGCCTGGCGACAAAAAAGAATGGTGGTATCACTCACCAAGCGGCACATGGTTTATTGCAGAGCGCAATACGCTGACAGATAAAGTCACGCGTACCTATCTTCTTGGCCAAAACAATACAACTCAGGAGGAAGGCAAATGATTTTTCGTACACCCAAGCAAGCCGGGGAATGGGTTAACCGAACTAAAAAAATCAACTTCACTTTTGAAGGTGAGGCGTTTTCAGCATTTGAAGGCGATACCATTAGCAGCGCATTGTGGGCTGCTGGTCAAAAAGTATTAGGTCGTAGCTTTAAATACCACCGTGCACGTGGGGTGTTGAGCTTAGCAAACCATGATGTGAACGTTCTTGTGACTGACGGCATAGATACGAATATTCGTGCCGATGTGGTTGAAGTGAAAGAGGGCATGGTATTGACCGCAGTGAATACTAGCGGTGGCGTTAAAAAAGATAAGAATAGCTACATAGATTCAATTTCTCCGCTATTGCCTGTTGGTTTTTACTATAAAGCTTTCCATACGCCACGTCGTTTATTTCCATTTTGGGAAAGCGTCATTCGTAAGGCAGCGGGTTTAGGTATTGTCAATTTTGATTACCCTCGCATCTTAAAACGTAAAACACACTCACATTGTGATGTGCTGGTGATCGGTGCAGGTCCAACAGGTTTAACAGCAGCTTGTACTGCAGCAGAAGCTGGTCTTGAAGTGACGATTGTGGATGAGAACCGTCAGCTTGGCGGCAGCTTAGGCTATAACCGTGCTGGTGACTCAAGCGTGGTTTCACAGCTTGATATTTTATTGGCTAAGGCTGCCAATATGCCAAATATTAAGGTAATGGCAGGTGCTTATGCCGCTGGTTACTACCCAGATCATCTTATTCCTGTAGTAAGCGATTCTGGCATCAACAAAGTACGCGCTAAAGCTGTGATCGTTGCCAGTGGTGCTTTTGAGCAGCCACCAGTATTCAGATACAACGATTTGCCAGGTGTCATGCTAGGCTCTGCAGTGCAGCGTTTAATCTACCGTTACGCAGTGAAACCGTTTAATAATGGCATCGTCGTAACAGCCAACGATTACGGTTATCGTGTTGCCTTAGATTTACTGCAAGCTGGTACTAAGATTGCAGCTTTGGTCGATATGCGCCAAACAGGAAGTGCTGCATATAGTGCTGCACTTGCAAAACGTGGCGTTAAAGTCTATATCGGTCATTGTGTTTATGAAGCGATTGCATCTTCAGATAAATCTGGTGTTCGCGGTGCCGTTATTTGCGCGTATGACGAAAAACAAAATATTGCCTTAACTGATAACAAATTCACGCTCGAGTGTGATGGTATTGCGATGAGCGCAGGCTGGGCACCAGCAGGTGCATTGCTGTATCAAGCCGGTACAGGCATGCAGTTCGATTATGGCGTAGAGCAGTTCGTTCCAAGCCGCTTGCCAAATGGCATGTTCGCGGCAGGTAAAGTGAACGGTGTTTTTGAGCTTGAGCAGCGCGTGCGTGATGGTGTTCGTGCAGCAAATGATGCCATTCGTCATTTAGGTCTGCAAGCCCCACAAAATGAGGCTGAGAAGCATGCTGGGATTTCTCCAAGCCATCCTTACCCTATGGTGCCACATCCTAAAGGTAAGAACTTTGTCGACTTTGACGAAGATATTCAAATCAAAGACTTTGTGAACGCGGCTAAAGAAGGCTTTGACAATATCGAGCTAATGAAGCGCTTTACTACAGTGGGTATGGGTCCTAGCCAAGGTAAGCATTCTAATATGAATGCGATTCGTATCTTAGCTAAGATACGTAGCTTGCCCGTTGAAAAAATCGGCACAACGACATCAAGACCATTCTTCCACCCAACACCAATCGGGCATTTGGGCGGACGAGGCTTCCATTCGCACCGTTTAACTTCCTTGCATGATTGGCATCAGGCAAATGGTGCAGTATTCACAGATATCGGTGCGTGGAAACGTGCAGCTTATTACCCAGCAGCGGATCAGTCTAAAGAAGATGCAATTCAAACTGAAGCGCTTGCAGTGCGTAAAACAGCTGGCATCATTGATGGCAGCTCATTCGGCAAAATTGAAATTCATGGTCCAGATGCAGCTTTGTTCTTAGAACGTTTTTTCACTGGCGTTTATACCGATCAAAAAGTAGGCTCATGCCGTTATGTGATGTTGCTTGATGAGTCAGGTGTAGTCGTTGACGATGGCATAGCAAGCCGCCTTGCTGATGATTTGTTCTATCTTTCTATTGGTACATCTAATGCAGCCGCTGTTTACCGCGAAATGCAACGTTCACAACAGATATGGCAACTCAATCTTGGTTTAGTGAATGTGACAGGGGCTTTTGGTGCTATCAATATTGCCGGCCCAGCTGCGCGTGAAATTCTCTCAACACTGACCGACTTAGACCTTTCCTATGAGTCATTCCCGATGAGTAGTGTGCGTGAAAGCCAAGTAGCTGCTGTAGAAACACGCATGATTAGAGTGGCATTCGTAGCCGATAACGGATATGAGTTACACGCACCAATGGGACAAATACCGCATCTTTGGAATGCTTTGATAGCTGCTGGTAAGAAACACGCTTTACGTCCATTTGGTAGTGATACGCAACGCTTGTTACGTCTTGAAATGGGTCACGCTATGCCAGGGGTTGATACCGACGGCTTAACTAATCCATTTGAAATTGGCGCTGACTGGGCAATCAAAATGAGTAAACCTTATTTTATTGGCCAAAGAAGCTTAACGATTTTAGCTAAACGCCCATTAAGAAAACAATTAGTGCCTTTTGTTTTAGCTGAAAACTACAAAGGCGAAATGCCTATGGATTGTAACTTGGTTGTAGATGGACGCGATATTTTAGGTCGGGTGACGAGTATCAGTTACAGCAAATACCTTGATCGTTGCATAGGTTTTGCCTATGTGACACCTTCTAAAAAAGAAGCAGGTTCAGTATTCCAAATTCGTGTGGATAGTGGCGCATTAGTCGCCGCGACCGTGATTAAAACCCCATTTATTAAGACTTTAAAGGGAGCATGATATGCAGCAGTTTGACGTCAAAAGTATCATCCAAACATCACCTGTAGCGCATGCTCAACCAAGAGAGTCCGCTAAATGGGAAGTGATTAATGGCATGGACACAGCAGTGGAATTTGCGAGTGCAGCGATTGAAGATGCCAGAAAAAAAGTGCTAGGTGTTGCTGATGTAAGTTGCTTATCGCGCTATGGCGTAAAAGGCCCTAACGCAACGCAATGGTTGCTTGAGCGTGGAATTGCGATTCCAACTACGCCTAACTCATGGACGGTATGTGAACAAAAAACTTTGGTTTTACGTCTGGGATCAAGCGAATTCTTGATTGAGGATCAGTTGGGTGGTTCTGCTTGTACTCGATTAGCCAGTGATACAACGCGTGTAGCAAGTGTTTATAAAGTGCCACGTGCAGATGCCGCATTTATTGTCAGTGGTAGCGAAGCGCTTAACTTGTTTTCTGAGCTTTGCTCACTCGATTTACGTGAGAAATCACTTGCTGCAAAAGACCTCATCATGACCCAAGTAGCGGGTATTTCGGCAACAGTGATACGCCAAACCTTAAACGGAGAGCCAGTTTACCGTGTTTGGTGTGATGGTACTTACGGTCCTTATATGTGGGAAGTGCTAATAGAAATTGCTACAGAACTAGGTGGTGGTGCAGTAGGGCTTGCTCAGTATCAGAACTCTTAGTAAAGCTGGAGTTTAGTGTCAGAACAAGAGCTTGCGATAAAAAATAAAGCTAGTGCTGAGAAATCGTTGGAGATGACTTAATTTAAGGTTGATGCGGATACATTTTATTAATGTAGATACATTGGATTTTCAGGGAGAAATGAATGAAAACGTTTGATGAAGCAAAAAAGTTTCTAAAAGATAATGATGTTAAGTACATATTAGCTCAGTTTGTGGATATACATGGTGTTGCTAAGGTTAAGTCAGTGCCTGCCGAGCACCTCGGCAGCATCCTTAAAGGTGGTGCTGGTTTTGCTGGTGGCGCAATTTGGGGTATGGGCATTGCACCAAATGGCCCAGATTATATGGCGGTTGGTGATTTATCAACCCTCACATTGGTGCCTTGGCAACCAGGCTATGCGCGCATTGTTTGTGATGGTCACGTCAATGAAAAGCCTTACGGACATGATTCACGTGTAGTACTCAAAGCGCAAACTGACCGTCTTGCTAAGAATGGCTGGATTCTTTACACAGGGTTAGAGCCTGAATTCTCTTTATTGCGTAAAGATGAAAAAGGCGGTATTCACCCGTATGACTCAACTGATACCTTGCAAAAGCCTTGTTATGACTATAAGAGCATGTCAAAACAATCAGCGTTTTTGGAACGTTTAACAGAAACGTTAATTGCAGCTGGCTTAGATATTTACCAAATTGACCATGAAGATGCAAATGGTCAATTTGAAATCAACTATACCTACGCAGACTGTTTAAAAAGTGCAGATGATTATTTGATGTTCAAAATGGCGGCTAGTCATATTGCCAATGAATTAGGCATGATTTGTTCGTTCATGCCTAAACCTTTTGGTAATCGTCCGGGCAATGGTATGCATATGCATATGTCGATTGGTGACGGCAAGAAAAGCTTGTTCCATGACGATAGCGATACAACAGGCCACGGTTTATCAAAACTAGCGTATCACTTTATGGGCGGTATTCTTGCCCATGCGCCTGCAATCACGGCATTAGCTTGCCCAACTGTTAACTCATATAAACGTCTAGTGGTGAGCCAGTCTCTCACGGGCTCAACATGGGCGCCAGCATATATTTCTTATGGCAATAATAACCGTTCAACGATGGTACGTATTCCATACGGCCGTTTAGAGCTGCGCTTACCGGATGGTAGCTGCAACCCTTATCTAGCAACGGCTGCAGTGATTGCTGCGGGTCTTGATGGTGTTAAACGTGAACTGCATCCAGGTGCTGGTCATGCCAATAACTTATATGACTTATCACCTGCACAAATGCGTGAGCAGGGCATAGGAATATTGCCACAAAGTTTAAGTGAGGCCATAGACGAATTCGAAGGCGATAAAGTCATTCGTGATGCATTGGGTGATTCGCTATCTGAAGAATTTATCAAAATTAAGCGTGCGGAATCAATGGAGTATCAGCGCCATGTTTCTGATTGGGAAATCAATCGCTACGTAGAGTTTTTCTAGATTTTAGTGACTGGTTTTATTGTAAGAGCAAAAATTTAACTATATTTGTAAGGAGAAAAGTATGTGTGGAATTGTCGGATTATTAGTAAGAAATCCCAAATTGCGTGACTCGATTGGTGAGCTCATGATGCCTATGCTAATCGGCATGACTGAGCGTGGGCCTGACTCAGCTGGCATGGCGATGTTTACTGCGCCAGTAGCCGCTGATGCGAGAAAATTCAGCCTGTATTCTGGTGCTACGGATTTCAACTGGACTAAATTAGGCCATGATTTTGAGAAACACTTAAGCATCAAGGCTAAGATTGAACCAAAAGAAAATCATGCTGTGTTAACGACAACGCTTGAGCCAGCAACAGTGAAAATGTGGTTGAAAGAACATTACCCACAATTACATTTGTTGTCTGTTGGTCAGTTAATGGACATCTATAAAGACGTAGGCACACCACAACAAGTGGCTGACCGTTATGACTTTAAAAACTTCAAAGGTACGCACTTGGTTGGTCATACCCGTATGGCAACTGAATCTGCTGTGACGCCTGCACATGCACACCCATTTACAGCTGGTGAAGACTGGTGCCTAGTGCATAACGGTTCTTTATCAAACGCGAATAGCCTACGCCGTAAATTACAAAAAGAAGGTATCGAGTTTGAAACAGATAACGATACTGAAGCTGCTTGCCGCTTTTTGCAATGGCGTATGCGTGAAGGTGACGATCTTAAAACTGCATTGAATCATGGTTTTGAAGAGCTAGATGGTTTTTATACATTGTTAATGGGTACAAGTACTGAGCTTGCTTTAGTGCGTGATCCATATGGCTGCAAACCAGCAATCATTGCTGAACATGATGACTATGTTGCAATTGCTTCTGAGTTCCGCTCATTAGCCCATTTGCCAGATATTAAAAACGCGAAGGTATTCGAGCCTTCACCTAAGGAGATGTATGTATGGAAACTCTAAAATTTGACTTAGACACCAAACCATTACGTGAAGTGAATCAATTCCTTCATGGTGATGCAAGTAGTCTGAATGGGAAAAAAGTTGTCATTGAGAATCCAAATGGCGCGCATAACGTAGCTGTAGGTTTGAAAGCCGAAGTGGACGTGACGATTAAAGGCCACGCTGGCTATTACGCAGCAGGTATGAATCAAATCGCTAAAGTAACCATTGAAGGCAGTGCAGGTAGTGGTGTGGCTGAAAACATGATGTCAGGTGTAGTGCATGTGAAAGGTTTCGCTTCAAATGCTGCTGGCGCAACTGCCAACGGTGGCTTGCTGATCATTGATGGCGATGCTGGCTTACGTACAGGTATTGCAATGAAAGGCGTTGATATTGTAGTGGGTGGTTCAGTGGGTAGCTTCTCAGCTTTCATGGCGCAAGCAGGTAACTTTGTCATATTGGGTGATGCAGGTGAAGGTCTTGGCGACTCAATTTATGAAGCTAAGTTGTTTGTGCGCGGTAAGGTTAAAAGCCTAGGCGCAGATTGCGAAGAGAAAACAATGAATGCGGAAGATAAACAAATTCTAGCTGATTTGTTGAAAAAATCAGGTCACGCAGATGTGAGTCCAGACAGCTTTAAGCAATATGGCTCTGCTCGTACCTTGTACCACTTCCATGTTGATAATGCAGGAGCATACTAAAATGAGCGACAACAGTCATAAAATCCCTCAAACGAAACCGCGTTATTCTGCAACGTTTGATGAATACACCAACTCAGAAATCAGACGTGCTGCCGCAACAGGTATCTACGATATTCGTGGTGCAGGTTCAAAACGCAAATTACCGCACTTTGATGACTTGCTATTCCTTGGCGCATCAGTCAGCCGTTATCCATTAGAAGGTTATCGTGAAAAATGCGGTACTGATGTCGTTTTAGGTACACGTTTTGCTAAAAAACCAATTCATTTAAAAACGCCAGTGACGATTGCTGGTATGAGTTTCGGTTCATTATCAGGCCCGGCTAAAGAGTCATTAGGTCGTGGTGCAACTGCAGCAGGTACAAGTACAACGACTGGTGATGGTGGTATGACACAAGAAGAACGTGGTCACTCTACAACGCTGGTTTATCAATACTTACCTTCACGTTATGGTATGAATCCAGACGATTTACGCAAAGCCGACGCCATTGAGTTAGTGATTGGTCAAGGTGCTAAACCAGGTGGCGGCGGTATGTTGTTAGGTCAAAAAATTACAGCACGTGTGGCAAAAATGCGCTGCTTGCCAGAAGGTATCGACCAACGTTCATCATGTCGCCATCCTGACTGGACTGGTCCAGATGACTTGGAAATTAAAATCGCTGAACTTCGTGAAATTACTGACTGGGAAAAACCAATCTACGTCAAAATTGGTGCGACTCGTCCTTACTTCGACGTAGCGCTTGCTGTTAAAGCCGGTGCAGATGTCATTGTGTTGGATGGTATGCAAGGCGGTACTGCGGCGACTCAAGAAGTATTTATTGAGCATGTGGGTATACCAATCTTGGCGGCGATTCGCCCAGCAGTGAAAGCATTGCAAGACTTAGGGGTTTATCGCAACGGTAAAGACAGCGTACAGCTGATTGTTTCTGGTGGTATCCGTAACGGTGCAGACGTGGCTAAAGCGATTGCTTTAGGTGCTGATGCTGTTGCGATTGGTACAGCAGCTTTGATTGCACTTGGTGACAATGATCCACACCTTGAAGAAGAGTACCAAAAGTTAGGTACAACTGCTGGTGCTTACGATGACTGGCACGAAGGTAAAGATCCTGCAGGTATCACTACGCAAGATCCTGAGTTGATGAAACGTGTTGATCCAATCAAGGCAGGTCATCGCTTGGCTAATTATATTGCAGTGATGACAATGGAAGCTCAAGTCGTTGCACGTGCTTGCGGTAAGTCGCATCTGCATAATCTAGAGCCAGAGGATTTGGTGGCATTAACAATCGAAGCTTCAGCTATGGCACAAGTGCCTTTAGCTGGTACTAGCTGGATTCCAGGAGTTTCTAAATTCTGATTCTTTTCTAAAAGTTTCCCTCCCAATTTTATTGGGCTTTATGAGGGTATGCGTAATGAATAGTTTTTTCTACTTTAAGGCGGGCTTATCCTCCAACTACCAAATTAAGGTAGAAAAAACTTTCATATTAAATGCGCATACTCTCACTTTTTATTTGTGCGGCTTAACCATAGCCGCATTTTTTTCGCCTAGAGGAATAGCTTTATTACCAAACCCATGTCGATACCTAATTAACCTACCATTTTGGTGACTACGGTAATCGTTCTTTCAACAGGTTTTATGTCACACGTTCTATTTCACAAGTATTCCAATTTATAAAAAAATTATGAGGAGAGTGTTATGAGAGATGATAATAAAAAACGAATGAATGACATGTATACACGAGACTGCCTGATGGCTTGGTTCGATGTTGCATTGTTATGGGCAGCTGTAATTTTTGTGCTAATTGCGATATTAGGCATAGTGAAAGACGATAACATTCGCACCGTACTCTACGTGGCTAGCTTTATGTTGATGCTTTTCAATACGGCATCAGTTTTTGCCATGACCAAGCACTTCAAAGAAGATAAAGACTTCATCTATGGTCTAGATCTCAAACACCTAGACGCCAACCGTGCCGCTAAAATCAACCATTAGGAGAACCGTATGAGTAAAAATTATACCCCTCCAAAACAGGGCATGTTCGGTCAGATTTTTGACACAATTTTAGTTTTAGTCTTAGTTTACGCCAGTTTAATGGTGCCATTGCTATTCAAGGCGGAAGCAAAAGCTGAAGCTGCCGCAGCAAATGCGACAGCCGTTGTAAAAGTCAGCTGGGAATCTTTAGGTCAGAATGAGATACAGCAACAGCAATGGGTAAAACTTGGTTATGACCCTGAAAAAGCTGCAACGTTAATTAACAGCAGGTTCGATTACAGCATCGATCCTATGATGTTGATTATCACCATACTTGTGGTTGCTGGCTACTTCATTTTTATGTTGAAGGTGTCAGATAAACAATACCGCGAAGTCATTAGAGAAAAATTCGATAATAAATAGTTGCTCACTTTAAAGGGAGAAATATCATGAAGTTTTGGGATATTCTGGTGTATGCAGCATGGAGCATATCAGCGGTCATGTTGGTTTGGATGGTAGTAGATGCGT
Source organism: Methylotenera versatilis 301 (assembly GCF_000093025.1). GTDB lineage: Bacteria > Pseudomonadota > Gammaproteobacteria > Burkholderiales > Methylophilaceae > Methylotenera > Methylotenera versatilis. The sequence continues at coordinate 1,568,251 of NC_014207.1, read as the reverse complement.
TTATGATTTCTTCGCAATACGACGAAGAATATTTGATGAGCTCACGTGAAGGTGGTGAAGATGATGTCGTTCACGGCGTTCATATGGAAGAGGAGCGCACATAATGGCTAAAGAGAAAATTACGACTAGCAGTAGTAAGCCTATCGCCATGCTCAAAGTACTCAATCCATTTCATATATGGGCTTTGGGTGTTGGTATTGTGTTGGTGGGTGAGTTTATGGGCTGGAACTTTACAGTAGGTAAGGGCGGTGCTTACGCTTCGCTGATTGCTTGTTGGGTGATCGGTTTGTTATACACCTGTGTAGCGATGATCGATTCTGAAGTGACTTCAACAGTGGCCGCTGCAGGTGGGCAGTATACGCAGGCTAAGCACATTATTGGCCCACTGATGGCATTTAACGTCGGATTGTACCTAGTGATGGCATACACCATGTTATGTGCTGCTGACGCGCTGGTGGTGGGTGACCTAATGAAGTCAGGCGCAGAGGTGATGGGTTATGCCAACCTTGATACCAAACCGTTCGTGGTGTTGACTGTAGCTTTTCTGGCATGGCTTAACTACCGAGGTGTATTTGCGACATTGACGCTTAATTTGGTCATTACCTTCCTTGCCTTTACTTCTTTAATTGTGCTTTTTCTGGCTGTTGATCCTCTTCATCAAGGCGTTGTATTGCAGCATCAGGCATTGCTTACAGATTTGCCCTATGGCTGGATAGGGGTGGTTGCTGCACTTCAATTTGGTATGTGGTACTACTTGGGTATTGAAGGTACATGTCAGGCGGCAGAAGAAGTTCGCTCAGCAGGTCGTTCTATCCCGCTTGGTACGATGGGCGGCATGATGACCTTGTTAGTTGCTGCGACGATTACATGGTTTGTAGCAACAGGTTTGATGCCTTGGCAATACTTAGGGCAAGCGGTGACGCCTATGTACGATGCGGCAACCTTGTTAGGTAGCAGTCAACTGCAATTGATGTTATTTGTGGCGACAGCGTTTGCAGCAATTGCTTCAGCAAATGGTTGTATCAATGATGCGTCACGCGCTTGGTTCTCGTTAGGTCGTGACCGTTATATGCCAGTGTTCTTTGGTGCCATCCATCCTAAATATCGCACGCCTTATCGTTCAGTACTATTTTTGGTGCCAATCGCGATTTCGTTTGCGTTTACAGGGTTGTTGGATCAAGTGATTACGTTCTCTATCCTATCAGGTTTGCTTGGCTATACGTTTATGACATTTAACATGATTAAATTCAGAAAAATGTGGCCATTGGGTTCGATACACCGTGGTTATATTCACCCGTTCCATCCGATACCAGCGATTACATTGCTAACCTTGTGTTGCGCAACTTATTTTGCAACATTCTTGGGTTATGGTGCTTCACTGTTATCAATCATGGCGTTCTATATCTTGGCATCCATCTGGTTTGTATTGCGTCGTTATAAGTTTGTAAAACGCGCGGACCAATTCACGATGCCTTGGCCTCGTCCAAAAGGTTATTAGCCTTATCAAGTGATGTAAACCATTGGCAGCGGCTTAAACCCCGCTGCCACATAAGGCTTAATATGAATATAGTCGTTTTACTATTACTCATTGTGATGACTGTGATGCTATATCGCAAATATAGTCATGCAGTACGTTACAAGGCCGATGCTAGAGGTCGGATCTTTGACGAGTGTTCACCATTAGTGACAAATGCGCAGCAACGTTTAGACAAAGCAAATTTACCAGTACTTGAAGGTGATTACGACGGTTATAAGGTGTCGCTGAGTATTGTAGAAGATACACTGGGCTGGCGAAAAGTGCCCCCACTATGGCTTCTCATTAAGGTGGAAGCGAACCTGCAAAGTGCTGGCACCTTAGATTTCATCGTTAGGCCTTCTAATAACGAGTTCTATAGCCCTTCATGGCAATGGAACGAAAACTTAGCTATTCCAGCAAATTGGCCACAACATGCCATTCTTAAATATCAACATCAAGCAGTTGCTTTGGCGTTAATTAACACTATCACTCCACAACTCTTTGCCGATGCAAATATGAAGGAGTTATTGATCATGCCTAACTTCACTAGGTTGACTTATATGGTTAAACAGGCTGAGCGGGGCGAATACCTCATCATGCGAAATGCTATTTACGAAAACACGCCTATTTCTAGAGATGTAGTAGAAGCTTTATTAAAGCAGGCTGTCGCTATACGTCAAAGTATAGAAAAAGGTATAGATAACTCAGTAACAGTCCTAAAAAATCAAGCGGCATAAAAAGGCAATCTATGACAACTACCGATAACCAAACCATACAAAAACCTTTAGACGCAAAACTGGTATTACTTGTCGCTATTTTCCTGCCAGGCATGGGGCAGGTAATCAATAATGCACCTAAACGAGGTTTCTTTATGGCGTGTTTTATGATTATTCTCGGGCTTATTACCTTCAACTTAGCGCAACCGCATATTTCGATGATAGGCAAGTTATCCGGTGGAATTTTCATCTATGCGATTTCTATCTTAGATGCCTATTATTGGGCGAAATATCGCATGGAAATATTTTCAAGCGAGCATTAATTAACGCGTTAGCGCTTGTTTGGCATACCTACCCAAACGTAGTAGTACTTAAAGAGAATTGTTAAGAAAGCAGCCAAGAATGAGAATGTATTACGTAAGTTTGACGATAAGTCATCTCCTAACCTTACGTTGAGTAGCAACCTTAAAGGAGGCAAGCAGTTTACATATTGGGTTTGCACTTGCCTCCTTCTTTTTAAGTGTTTTTAAATTGCATCTCAGTACATTATTCAAGCGATTGGTATGAATAAAGTAATTTTAGAAAGTAGATACATATGAATTTGCCTATAGATTTTTCATTACAAGATGTACAAAACTTAGCAGACACTCGCCAACTTGCGATTGATAAAGTAGGTATTCGTGGAATACGTCATCCAGTTATTGTAAAAGATAAGGCTGGCAGTGCTCAGCACACTGTTGCAATGTTTAATATGTACGTGCACTTGCCTAAGCATTTTAAAGGCACGCATATGTCTCGTTTTGTCGAGATACTCAATGAAAATGAGCGTGAAATATCGGTAGAGAGTTTCAAGAGTATCTTGCAAGAAATGGCGATAAGATTGGAAGCGAAATCTGGTCATATCGAAATGACTTTCCCATATTTCATCAATAAATCTGCGCCAGTTTCTGGTGTTAAAAGTTTACTAGATTATGAAGTTACTTTAATTGGCGAGATCAAAAATGGCAAACATGATGTAAAAGTGAAGGTGTTAATTCCCGTCACCAGTCTTTGCCCATGCTCTAAAAAGATTTCAGCTTACGGCGCTCACAACCAGCGCTCCCACGTCACTATTACTATCGCCTTAAAAGAGTTTATGTGGCTTGAAGATATGATCAAGATGGTTGAAGCGCAAGCATCTTCTGAACTTTACGGGCTTCTTAAACGACCAGACGAGAAATATGTGACAGAACTGGCATACGACAATCCAAAATTTGTAGAAGATATGGTGAGAGACATTGCGACCGTATTTAAAAATGATGCACGCGTAAAAAGCTATGTAATTGAATGTGAGAATTTTGAGTCTATACATAACCATTCCGCTTATGCATGTATATCAAGTGAGCAGGCAGTAAGTATGGAAGGTAAACCTGCTAAACCACATGAGACTATGTCTGTAAGTCCATGTGTTTCAAGCGAAAGTGGCTATTGAGAGTAAAAGATGAATAACATTGTTAACCTAAAATATTTAGAGCAAGTCAATACGATTCCTTCGTTTGAGTTATTGGAAAAACCTATCGTCACTATTAGCCCAATGATTGAAATCATTGAGGAAATGCGCCAAGGCCGTATGGTAGTGCTGCTGGATGATGAAGATCGAGAGAATGAAGGCGACTTAGTCATGGCGGCGCAGTTCGTGACGCCATCTGATATCAACTTTATGGCTAAACATGGACGCGGCTTAATTTGTTTAACGCTGACCGAAGAACGTGGCAAGCAGCTTAATCTTGAGCCTATGGTAACTAAAAATGGTACCAAGATGGGTACCAACTTCACTGTTTCCATTGAAGCTGCTGAAGGTGTGACTACTGGTATTTCAGCGGCAGATAGGGCGCATACCATCCAAACCGCAGTCGATGTAAATGCTCGACCAGTCGACATTGTCAGCCCTGGCCATGTATTTCCTTTAATCGCACAAAAAGGTGGCGTGTTGGTACGAGCAGGGCATACAGAAGCAGGCTGTGACATTGCTAAACTTGCTGATCTTGAGCCTGCCGCTGTGATCTGCGAAATATTGAAAGATAACGGCGAAATGGCAAGGCTGCCAGACTTACTTGAGTTTGCAGCAAAGCATGATTTGAAAGTGGGTACGATTGCCGACTTAATTAGTTATAGAAGCCAGACTGAACGTCTGGTGACTAGAGTGGCTGAACGCAACATCGAAACAGCTTACGGTGAGTTTAAACTAATAGCGTTTAATGATGCCACCGCCAACGAAACACATTTGGCGCTTGTAAAAGGTAATGTAAGCGCTAGTCAAAGTGTGCTTGTGAGAGTGCATGAGCCTTTAACTTTAATTGATTTGTTAGATGCAAGTAGTAAGAGCCACAGCTGGAGTTTGCCGCATGCGATGGAGCACATTAGCAAAGCAGAGTCTGGCGTCATAGTTATGCTTAGACGACAAGAAGAAAGTGAGGATATGGTTCATGCAATCAAATCAGCAGGTCAACCAGTTAGCAATCAATATACGCTTAAAGATTATGGGATTGGTGCGCAGATATTACGAGATTTGGGAGTGGTAAAAATGCGCCTGATGGCAGAGCCTCGTAAGATTCCAAGCATGGCTGGATTCGGCTTGGAAGTCACTGAGTTTATAAGCTACGAGGTTTAAGTTGTCTGTTGAATATCGGTGCTTGGAATAGTAGCACTTTGAGTGCCGCTATTCTCCGTAGTTGGAAACAAATACTCTGGCACAAATTAAACAGATAAAGCTTACACCACCAATCACCAATATTGCTAAAATATCAGCACCCACATAACCCCAAAACTCACTCATCTCAATTCCTTTTGCTAAGGTAGAAGTAGTCCAGTATCTACCATTCTGGTTATTCCAAAATCTGAAACTTGGTATTTAAACAGCAGCTTTGCTATACCATTTTTTGTTTCTAGTTTATTCTCAATACGCTTTATCAATCCAGCTGCAGCTAGTTCATCTAGAGCAATGCGTATGGTTTTTTCCCTGAAGTCACCAGACTCATCATACTCAGAAAACACTTTTTCAATGAGTTGTTGATCCCAAATCCCACCAGATTTAGAGATGGTGACTAATAGAAATCCTTTGTGATGTAACTTCATGAATGTACCTGACGAATATACTTAGGAATATACTTTGGCATCGCTGTTGTCGCGCAACTCTGCAACTGACTCAGCTGATTCGCTGAACATCACAAAGCTGCCTAATACCGTTAAAAACAAACCTACGATGAAATACCATTGAGGTAATTGCAGCGTAAAAGCCGCGATGAAAATAAGCGCGAAAACCGCATATAGATTGCCGATCGCTTCACCTCGACCTACACCAATTAAACTAAAACTCTTATAAAAAGCCGTATAACAATAAGCATGACAAGCTGCCGCAAGTACTATCCATAACATGGCTTTACTATGCGTAAACGTATCAACGATCAATGCTTTGATGGGTAAGTCAGTAAATATGGCAAGGAATGGCAATATGAGCAATCCCCAAAATAATATTTCAAACGAGAACCGGCAATGAATACCAACATCTGGGTCGGACACATCCATTGCCCGACCAGCAACGGCACCCTCTGTTCCCCAGCCAATCGCTGACATAATGCCACCAACATAGCCTAACCATGCATTGGGGTTGCTTGCATCCATTTCCCCAAAAAGGCTAGGGCCATAAATCACTATGCCACCAAAAATAATGATGCACATGCCAATCGCAGCGCGTTTCGAGATTTTTTCTTTGTACCAAAGCCTAGCAATAATTGCGCCTATGACAGGATAAAATAAAGATGAGATTGCAGCAAACACAGGTCCAACAAAGCCCATCGCCATATAAGAGCCAAATATTGCTAAAGGGCCACCGCAAAGTGAGGCGAGGGCATACCATTTAGATATTTTGCTAAAACGTACCATCGTTCGGCCGTAATCTTTAACCTTACCTAGCACCATATTCCAAACTAGTAAAAAGAAAAATACGGTAATGGCATGTATCCAGGTCATCACTGCGGTTGCTGCTAATCTTAACGATTGTTGATTCGCTGAAATATCGACGTATGGGTGTTCAGACCAAAGTGCCGTGCCAGGCACATACCAGGCGCCCCAAAGGATAGCTGTCCAGAGCGCCCACATAAAGCCCCAGCGTTGGTTTCTAGCATAGTGCTTATGTAGAGCTTGTTTCAGAGCGGCATTATTCACAATAAAACTCTTTCAGATAGATTGGATCGCTAATCAGACCTGTTCACAAGGCGCTCTGCCGCAGCGGTGAAATTTCGCATTAGCTTGTTTTTTGTTGTCGTTTCAAGTCCGACTTGATCGATTGCCTTGTCCATACACGCTAGCCAAATATCTTTTGATTCAGCATTAATCTCTACATGCTCGTGCATGGTTCTCACATTGGAGTGGCCATGTTTCTCAACATATAGCTTAGGACCACCTAAGAACCCTGAAAGAAAGTTGAATTGTTCTAGACGTGAGTGCGCTAAGCCGTTGCCGCGTAGATGCAATAAAAGCAACTTATGAGCAAAATTTTCAGTTTCAACAATGTCATAAAAAACCTTTACTAGGTTTAAAACGCCAGTCTCTCCGCCAACAAGATCATATAAAGAGCTATTTGCAGTATCACTGATTACAGGCTGAATATTCATCTTTCGTCGCTTTCTTGAGGCTGTTGTTTAGCTTATATGCACGACGTAATAGTAAACAGAGGAATTGCGAATAAACACTATCTTGAAGGTGTAATACTTAAGAAGTATTTGGCTGGGAAAAATATAGCGCACAATGAACAGGGGCTAGTGTTTGGCAAACTACTACTTTAAGAGTAATCCGTTATGAGAATTGTACTCAACTTATGATTGTCATCAAATGTAAACCAATGCGGAAAGTTTTTTTAGACTCCGTAGATATTTTATTTATAGATGTTTTTTTGATATGTGTTTTATTTAATAGGTGACACGGGCTGATTTTATTGCTTCACCCAGGTGGGCAACTCTACAAAGCGTATTTAGCTTTAGCGGTATTAGGGTTGTATTGGGAATTTTATAAAAGGGGACTTAAATTGAGTGTAAATTCTGCGGTTGATGCGATATCAGCTGATCTTTCGGAAAACGTTGCAGCACAAAATGCAACGTTACATAGAAAGATTGGCTGGCAAGGCGCATTCTGGGTGGCGAGTGGCGTTCCGGCACTTGTTCTGTTTTCAATTGGTGCGATTGCTGCAACAGTAGGCAAGCCAGCATGGATGATTTGGGCGATTTCCATCGCTTTTGGTTTTATTCAAGCATTTACTTATGCTGAAATTGCAGGTTTGTTTCCACATAAGTCTGGTGGTGCTTCAATTTATGGTGCGGTTGCATGGGTAAAGTACAGTAAGTTTATTGCACCAGTTTCTGTTTGGTGTAATTGGTTTGCTTGGTCACCGGTGCTAGCCATTGGTTCTGGGCTTGCAGCAGGCTATATGTTGAGTGCCTTATTCGCGCCAGATGCTGTGATTAATACTTGGCAGATCACATTATTAGACTTGAGTATGGTTAAAGATGGGCTGGTACTGAGGATAAACGCAACGTTTATTGTCGGCGCGGCTGTTCTGCTGTCGGTATTTGCTGTTCAGCATGGCGGCATTTTGCGTTCAGCTAAAACAACCATGATTCTTGGCGTGATTGCATTGATTCCATTGATGTTAATTGGATTAGTGCCATTGATGACAGGTGACATCTCTCAAGCTAACTTCTTCCCACTAGCACCCCTAGCGCATGACGCAGCAGGTAATGTGACTGATGGCGTATGGGGTATAGAAGGTTGGAAGCTAATGGCAGGTGGGCTGTTTATCGCTGCGTGGTCTACCTACGGTTTTGAAACTGCAGTTTGTTATACACGTGAATTCAAAAATCCAAAAACAGATACCTTTAAGGCTATTTTCTACTCAGGTCTGCTTTGCGTGGCTGTATTTACGTTAGTGCCAATCGCTTTCCAAAGTCATTTAGGTTTGGGCCATATGGTGACACCTGCTGTCGTTGATGCGGCTGGTGTAGTCACTACTCCAGCGGTATATGATGGCATGTTGGAATCTTCAATCTACAGTGGTATGGGTGTGGCTGCAGCATTCTCAGGTATTGTAGGTGGTGGTGCTTTTGTTGCTAATGTGATGGTGATTATGATGGTATTAGCTTTAATGCTCTCTATCATGACTTCCATGGCGGGTTCTTCACGCACCTTATACCAAGCATCTGTTGATGGATGGTTGCCTAAGTACTTGTCTCATGTCAATGATCATGGCGCACCTACAAGAGCGATGTGGACGGATCTTTGCTTCAATCTACTGCTTTTGATGATGTCAGATTATGTGTTTATTCTTGCAGCATCAAACGTAGGCTATATCATTTTTAACTTCCTTAACCTTAACTCTGGCTGGATCCATCGCATTGACAGACCAAAATGGGATAGGCCATATAAAGCGCCGACAATACTCTTGGTATTAGGTGGCATTCTTGGCTTCGTTAACCTGAGTATCATGGGTTTAGGTGCTGATGTATGGGGTGCTGGAACATTGAAAGTCGGCTTGTTATTTGCTGCCTTGATTCTTCCTGTATTCGTCTACCGTCACTACATTCAGGATAAAGGCGTATTCCCTAAACAGATGTTGGAGGATATGCATTTAGATGAGCATGAAGATGGCGTGGCCAATAGAGCTGGTGTACTGCCATACATTGCATTAGCTGCAGGTATTGGATTGGTGTGGTTCTTACACAGCCTGTAATTAACAGTATTTTCAGTTAATCAATTAGGCTATCTACAAAGCGAGCGGACATATTGTCCGCTCGCTTTTTTATTGTAATTACAGGTTACTTTTGAGTAACACCTAAGTAGTAAGCCATGAGGGTAATTGTTTAGATAGCGCATCAGATTGAGAATAGCCATACAGTAAATTCCTAAACACATCGGAGAGTAATATGGCACGTGATCCAAAACATGACATTCTGTTTGAACCCATTCAAATAGGCCCAAAAACTTTACGCAATCGCTTCTATCAAGTCCCACACTGTATTGGTGCTGGTTCAGATAAACCAGGTTTCCAAGCAGCGCATCGCTCAATGAAAGCCGAAGGCGGCTGGGCGGCAATGAACACTGAATATTGCTCTATCAACCCTGAATCAGATGATACACATCGTTTGTCAGCACGTATTTGGGATGAAGGCGATGTACGTAATTTACGTGCAATGACGGATGAAGTGCATAAGTACGGTGCGCTTGCAGGGGTAGAGCTATGGTACGGCGGTGCACATGCACCAAATATGGAGTCACGTGCAACACCTCGTGGACCAAGCCAATATGCTTCAGAATTCGAAACCTTATCGTACTGTAAAGAAATGGACTTTAGCGACATCGCTCAAGTTCAGCAATATTATGTAGATGCCGCTAAACGCTCACGCGATGCTGGCTTTGATATTGTTTATGTTTATGGCGCTCACTCATACTTACCACTTCAATTCTTAAATCCATACTACAACAAACGTACTGATAAATACGGTGGTTCATTAGAGAATCGCGCACGTTTCTGGTTAGAAACTTTAGAAAAAGTTAAACATGCAGTTGGCAGTGAATGTGCCATTGCAACACGTTTTGCAGTTGATACTGTGTATGGTCCAGGTCAAATAGAAGTTGAAGTTGACGGCATGAAATTCGTAGAATTGGCTGATCCATTGGTTGATTTGTGGGACGTGGATGTTGGCGATATCGCTGAGTGGGGCGAAGATGCAGGCCCATCACGTTTCTACCAACAAGGTCACCAAGTGCCTTGGACTAAATTTGTTAAACAAGTTTCTAAGAAACCAGTATTGGGCGTAGGTCGTTTCGTAGATCCAGAAAAAATGACTGAGATTGTGACCAAAGGCTATGCAGACATTATCGGTTGCGCACGCCCTTCAATTGCCGACCCATTCTTGCCACAAAAAATTGAGCAAGGTCGTTATGACGATATTCGTGTATGTATCGGTTGTAACGTTTGTATCTCCCGTTGGGAAATCGGTGGTCCTCCAATGATCTGTACACAAAACGCGACAGCTGGTGAAGAGTATCGCCGTGGTTGGCACCCAGAGAAATTCCCTAAAACCAAATCAAAAGATTCAGTACTCGTAGTGGGTGCAGGCCCATCAGGTTCAGAAGCCGCACGTGTGTTGTTAGAGCAAGGCTTCACAGTTCATTTGTATGACAAAGCTGAAAAAATTGGCGGTCATTTAAACTCAGTGACAACATTGCCAGGTTTGGGCGAGTGGAGTTATCACCGCGACTATCGTGAAACACAAATCACTAAATTGGTGAAAAAGAACAAAGAAAGTCAGGTTGCACTTGGTCAAAAACCAATCACAGCCGACGAAGTGTTGCAGTATGGTGCGGACAAAGTCATCATCGCGACAGGTTCTTCTTGGAACACAGATGGTAATAACTGCTTAACACACGACGCTATTCCGGGTGCAGATGCCTCATTGCCAGATCAATTGACGCCTGAACAAGTGCTAGAAGGTAAAAAGAAAATCGGTAAACGCGTCGTGATATTAAACGCAGATACTTATTTCATGGCACCGAGTTTAGCTGAGAAATTAGCAACAGCAGGTCATGAAGTGACTGTGGTTTCTGGCGTGCATATGGCGAATTACATGCACTTTACGCTTGAGTATCCAAACATGATGCGTCGCTTGCATGAGCTGCATGTTGAAGAAATTGGTGATCATTTCTGCTCAAAAATTGAAAGCGGACGTCTTGAAATCTACAACATCTGGGGTGATGGTTCTAAACGTACCTATCGCGGCCCTGGCGTTTCACCTCGCGATGCAAACACAACTCACCGTTGGTTAGAGTTTGATTCATTGATTCTAGTCACAGGTCGCCATTCAGAAAATGCTTTATGGAATGAACTTAAAGCACGCGAATCCGAGTGGGCAGCCAACGACATCAAAGGTATCTATTTGATTGGTGATGCTGAAGCGCCACGCTTGATTGCTGATGCAACCTTTACAGGTCATCGTGTAGCACGTGAGATTGAAGAGGCTAACCCGCAAATCGCAGTGCCATACAAACGTGAAGTAGCTGTTTGGGGCGCACCGCATATGCCTGGTGGTACCTTCAAAATCGAGTACAAAGTTTAGATTGGACTGATCAAGCTCGTCGTAATGCCTTACGGCGAGCTTGATTAAACCCTTTTAAATACATTCATTCAAAAAAATACAAATTCTAAAAATAACAATACTTAATACCCATCAATAGGCGGAGCTAAATGGATAATTCTAAAGAAATCACCCGAGTGCTGTTTGAGAACTTCCAGCCACAGGCGATACATTTATTCTATGCCATAGGTTATTTGGCGATTGCAGTTTTCATCTACGGTGTCTATGTTCAGATTCGTAAATATCGCCGTGGCAAACCAGATGGTTCATGGAGTGATCTGTTTAAACGTTTTGTTGAGATGGTTAAAACGATGGCGACACATCGTACCTTGGTGCGACGTGACAAAAGCGCAGGGCGTGCACATGGCCTAATATTCTTGGGCTTCGTATTGTTGTTTATAGGCACATCTACCATTACGCTGGAATATGACATTCTGGAGCCACTGTTTGGCATTAAGTTTTGGTACGGTAACTTTTACTTATTATTCTCACTAGTGCTGGATTTGGCTGGTCTAGGTTTAATTGTTGGCCTTATCTATATGATGTATAGACGTAAATGGCTCCACTTACCTAAGCTTGATTACAAAAGAGTGGATAGACAAGAAGGTGATCCCGACTTTGATCGCAGCCAATATCGCCGCGAAGATTGGGCATTTCTCTGGTCATTCATCCTAATAGGCATCACGGGCTTTATTTTAGAAGCCACACGTTTAGTTTGGCTCAATGATCGTCCAGCGGTTTGGGATTATCGTATGTGGTCGCCAGTGGGCGCTTTGCTTGCGCACATCATGCAGGCACTAGGCATGACATCTGAAAGCGCTGGCGCATTCCGCCCATACTTATGGTGGTTTCACGGATTACTTTCACTGACATTTATTGCCTGTATTCCGTACACAAAAATCAAACATATTTTCACCGCTGCGGCGTCTTTGATGTTCAAAGATCCACTAGCGGGTAGAAGATTGCCTAAAGTACCAGACGACCAGAAAACGGCTGGTTATAAGACGATTACTGACCTGACTTGGAAAAACTTATTGCATCTTGATGCATGTACTAAATGTGGCAGATGCCAAGAAGCCTGTCCGGCTAATGCCGTTGGCGCGCCATTGTCGCCAAGAGATGTGATTCTTTCTTTACGTGAGTTTGCCAATCATGCATTGAGCGCTAAAGAGCTGCCTAAAGAAGCAGAGCTGGATATTCACGGTAAAGATGTAGGGCAAGTGTTTATGGAAACGCTCTGGTCTTGCCGCACTTGCTTGGCTTGTGTGGAGATTTGTCCAGTAGCAGTGGAACATGTGCCAATTATCGTACAGATGCGACGCAATCTTGTTGAAGCTGGTGAAATGGAGCCTTTACTAGAAAAAACACTGCAAACCATCCATAAAACCGGTAACTCATTTGGTGAATCTAAACGTAAGAGAGCGAATTGGACTAAAGAGCTTCCATTTGAAATTAAAGATGCACGTGCAGAACCAGTCGATGTGTTGTGGTTTGTTGGAGACTACGCGTCTTTTGATCCTCGCAACCAAAAGGTCACGCAGTCGTTCGCCAAACTAATGCATCACGCAGGGGTTAATTTCGGCTTACTTTTTGAGTCTGAATTGAATGCTGGTAACGATGTGCGTCGTGTTGGTGAGGAAGGATTATATGAACTGCTGGCTTCGTCCAATATCGGCACGCTGCAATCTTGTGACTTTGCCTCTATCGTGACAACGGATCCACATTCGTTCAATACGATCCGCAATGAGTATCCAGATTTTGGTGGGAAGTTTGAAATTGAACACTATACAACTTTGGTGAAACGCCTCATTGAAACTGGTCAAGTCAAGCTCAAGAAAAAGCTTGATTACCGCGTCACTTTTCATGACCCATGCCACTTAGGCCGCTATAACAAAGGCTTTGATGCACCTCGTGAAGTGATTAAATTATTGGGCTGTGAATTAGTTGAAATGGGACGTAACCGTGACAACTCATTCTGCTGTGGTGCTGGTGGTGGTCGCATCTGGATTCCTGATCCAGTCGGTATTGAAAAACCTTCAGCTAATCGTATGAAAGAAGCTGGACAAATCGAAGGTTTGCAGGTGTTTGTGGTGTCATGCCCGAAAGATCTCACGATGTTTGAGGATGCACTTAAAACATCAGGCTTCGAAGGACAGTTTGTGGTGCGTGAACTGATTGAGCTAATTGACGAGTGTATTGAGTATGAAGTTTGGGAAGATAGTGCTGTGACAGCTTGAGATGAAGCTTGACATACAACTTTCTGGAAGTGCTGCAGCATTAGTGAGTTTAGCATTGAATCTTGGAGATCCATACAGTGCCTCTGCTGTTCATGTGATTGCAGCAGGAAAAGTTAGGCGCAAGTTGGAAGAGATCATGTTTAGTAAACGTCGAGATGCCTTGGCACTAGCTAGATGGGAGCACACGCCAGCATCAGTGTTAGAAGCGCTTTGTGGCGCTTCAGACGAGGCGATAGTTGTTAGATTAGACAAGAACCAGAATACGCCAGCTCAAGCGATATCTAAGCTTTATGTTGCTGAAAGTCTAGGTAGTAAAAGACTAAGCAGTAAAAGTGGTTCAGGTTTAACTGTTTTAGTTGCACAACATCGGCATGCATCACTGGCTGTTTTGAAGAGTATTGCGCAGTTTGAAAGTGATGAAGCAAGTTTGTTAGCCGTGAGTAAAAACTTGGCGGCAAACAGTGAAGTGCTAAGTATGTTGCTAAGTCGCTTTGAGTCGAGTTCGATACTAGAGGCATTGCAAAAAAATATAAGTGAGCATCCATCTACCTCTCCTCAGTTGCTTGAGCAGTTGTATGACAAAGGTGATGTGTATGTAAAAGCTGCGGTGATTGGTCATACCAATTGTTCGCAGCGACTGATAGATCAAGCAGTGCAAGAAGAAAGTGTCTTGATTCAACGGCAATTAGCGGCGGATAGGCGCTTAAGTAATGAGGTAATCAGTCGCTTGAGCTTACATCAGGATAAATCGGTGCGATGTTCGGTGGCTTCAAATTTGTCAGCATCGAAGGATGTGATTAAGTCCTTAGCAACTGATGATAGTGATGTGGTCAGGCGTGCTGTTGCATCAAGAAGTGATTTAACAGCACATAGTATTAACAGCTTAATAAATGACCCGGATGTATGGGTCAGGCAGAAGTTAGCACGTAATTCGATTGTTCCATACAGAGTATTGGCTAAGTTGTCTCAAGACCTGCAAGCGGATGTGCGAAGGGGCGTGGCAAGAAACGCTAAATGCTCAGTCAAGTTGTTACGAGTATTAGCTCAAGATGAGGATTATTGGGTACGTTCTGCAGTTGCCTATCAGCGCAGAGCTCCCAAGCAGTTGTTGGTAGAGCTTGCGGAAGATACAGCGGTAGATGTGTTGAGTGGTGTGGCGAATAACCCCAATACGCCGCAGAAGTTGTTGAAGAAGTTAACCGCTTCTACAGAAGCGGATGTAAGGCGTGGCGTGATTTTAAACCAGAGTGCTAAGCGGTTGACTTTACTACCATTGTTAGAGGATGCCTATTATTTACATCGGTTAATGCTAGTTGCTAACACTAAGTTGAAAGATAAAGATAAATGGCATTTGTGTTTCGATCCAGATTTTCAGGTCAGATTTACCGCATTTAGATATTTTGCGAATAGTTTTATAAAAAGCAGTTATTGATATAAGTTTCAAGGAGAAGAGAAGCATGAAAATTTTAGTTGCGGTAAAACAAGTTGCGGCATTAGATGAAGATTTTGAAATCCGCGCGGATGAAAAAGATGTTGATGAAGATTTTCTTTTGTATGACTTAAACGAGTGGGATGACTTTTCACTTGAAGAAGCCATGAAAATCAAAGAAGCTGGCACGACAGAAGTCGAAGTGGTGGTAGTTTCCGTAGGACCAGATCGCGTTGATGAGAGTCTGCGTAAATGTTTAGCTAAAGGCGCTGACCGTGCCATCAGAGTTTGGGATGACAGTATTGAAGGTTCTGATTCGATTGCCATTGGCCGTATTCTTGCTGCCATTGCTAAGAAAGAAGCGCCAGACATGATATTTGCTGGCGTGCAGTCATCTGACCAAGCTTATGCCTCAACAGGCATTTCAACAGCAGCTTATCTCAATTGGCCACATGCTGCAGTGGTAGCTGATTTGCAGTATCAACCGGGTAACAAAAGTGCCGTGATTCGTCGCGAATTAGAAGGTGGCTTGTTGCAAGAAGTTGAGATTAATTGCCCAGCAGTATTAACCATACAGCTAGGTATTAACAAGCCTAGATATGCCTCATTGCGCGGTATCAAACAAGCGGCTGCTAAACCTATCGAGGAAGTTACTTTGGCTGATATAGGCTTATCAGGCTCAGATGTCGGGGCTGGTAACTCAATGTCACACGTTCGTCGCATGTATATTCCAGCTAAAGGCCGTGCAGAAATGATTGAAGGCACGATAGCTGAGCAAGCGGCTAAGTTGATTCAAATTATGAACGAATTTAAAGGAGTTTAAGCATGAGTACAATTTTGGTAATTGCAGAGCACCGTCGTAATGAGTTGCGCCCTGTCACCTTTGAGCTTATCTCTGCGGCACAAGGTTTGAAAAAATCAGCAGATGACAAAGTTTTGGTTGCGGTTGTCGGTAGTCAGGCTGAGACATTCACAGCAGCGTTATCTGTGAGTGGTATAGATGAGATATTGACTATTCCAGCCCCAGTTCCAGAATTCGATCCTGATGTTTATGAAGCCGCTGTATCAGCGCTGATTGAGGCTAAACAGCCTAGCGTCGTCTTGTTACCACACTCAGTCGACTCACTTGGTTATGCTGCTACATTAGCAAGTAAAGCCGGTTATGGATTCGCTACAGACGTGTTCATCGTCGAATATCAAGGCAGTGATTTAGTCGCAACGCGTGGCGGTTATAATCAAAAAGTGAACGTTGAAGTGGACTTTCCAGGTAAGAGTATTGTGGTCATGACCATTCGTGCCAGCGTGTTTAAGCCTTTAGAAGGTTCAGGCAGCCCAGCTGTGAGCAGCTTTGACTTACCAACTGTTCAGTCACGCAGCCAAAATAAAAACTTTGTAGAGCAGGGTGGTGGTAATGATATTGATATTACAACTGTTGATTTTATTATGTCTATCGGCCGTGGTATTGGCGAAGAAACCAACGTTGAGCAGTTTAGAGAGTTAGCGGAAACAGCTGGCGCTACTTTATGTTGCTCACGGCCTATCGCCGATGCTGGCTGGTTACCAAAATCAAGGCAAGTCGGACAGTCAGGTAAGGTTGTTGGTTCATGCAAACTTTATGTAGCTTTGGGTATTTCTGGTTCGATTCAGCATATGGCTGGTATGAAACATGTACCGACTATTGTTGCTGTGAATACTGACCCAAGCGCGTCAATTTTCACTATTGCTAAGTACGGTATCGTTGCAGATATTTTTGATTTTGAAGAAGAACTCAACAGTCAATTAGCTGCTTAGTAACAAAAGAATTACAAGTATTAAACTCTACAAATGGCGTGCGGCTAAGATCTAGGCTACACGCCATTTTCCTTAATTTCGTCTAAATCCATCCTACTGTATTTACTACCTCCTTAGTAGTACACCTTCAAGAGAATTTTCTCTGAATTTCTATTCCGATAATGTGTAATCAATCTCTTAACAATTACATCTTATTAAGTAAGGAAAATAATGCGAAATTCTATTCTCAACGGTAGACACGCGGCGCTTGGATCAAATTTAGATGGCGACACATGGAATGATATGGCTATTCCTTGGAGTTATCACACTGACCCAAATGAAGAAACGGTTGCGGTGCGTAGTCGTGCAGGCTTATTTGATGTTTCAGCACTTAATCTTGTGGATGTCACTGGCGCTGATGCCGAGGCGGTATTAAATGCGATAGTTGCCAAAGATATCACTAAGCTTAAGGTCAATAATGGAATTATCGCAGTAGAAGTGAATGATGCTGGTGTTTTATGTGACGACATTATGATTATTCGTCTAGGCGCCAATGAGTTTAAAGTCTCTCATGGAAGTGGTAAAACGCCAGACAATCTACGTAAGTTGTCTGCTGGCAAAAATATTACAGTTCAAAAAGATAATGATACGCATGTGCTGTCATTACAAGGCCCGAAATCTCTTGAAATTCTTACCCCACATGTTGGCATTATATTGTCTGAATTGCCCTATTTTGGTTTTGTAAAAACAACGATATTTGGCATTGACGTGATTATTGGCCGTGGCGGATATGCGGCTGAACGTGGTTACGAGATTTATAGTACTGCAAAAGACATTGTGACCATTTGGGACAAAATTCTTGAGCTTGGGAAGCCATTTGGCATCCTGCCGGCATCATGGAATTGCTTAGAGTTAACGCGTGTAGAAGCCGCGCTGCAGTTCTTCCCATTTGAAATGCCTGAAGGTGACACAACGCCTTGGGAGGCAGGTTTAGGCTGGGCTATTGATCTTGATAAAGCAGTTGAATATACAGGCAAAGCGGCGGTATTAAAGTCAAAAGGTCAGGAGCGCGTTAAGCAAGGCGGTGTAGTTTGTCAGAGCGCAAGCGCAGTTGAAGCTGGCGCCAAGATCATGAAAGATGGTGTTGAAGTTGGTGTAGTGACTAGCGGCAGTTACAGTCAATATTTAATGCAATCCATCGCGATGATGCATATCAAACCTGAATACTCAGCAATTGGTACTGAGGTAGAAATAGTCGGTAAAAAATCCACCTGCAAGGCAAGAGTGGCTCAAACGCCATTTTATGACCCTATGCGCATCCGCACCTATCCTGAAAGAGTGAAAGGTTAGTCATGGAACGTGGATATTGGATTAGAAGTAAGCCTGTCTATACTTCATTGTTGTGGCATGAAAAAGCGACCTCGCATTTAGTGGTAGCACAAGGTCAGGGCGGAATGGCTGTTTTGAAGCTATTTCAGTTGATGCATCCCAAGCAAGCAATCACGGTGTTATATACACCCTATGCTGAGGCAGATTACTCTAAAACGCTTGTTAAAGTAGTGCCCGAGGGCTTGCATATATTAGAGGCTGAGCAAGAAGTTTTAGCTAAGTTAGAGAGTGTATTGCAGGGTATGTGTATGGGCATGCGTCTATATATTGCAGGCTCTGAGGATTTTATGTGGTCAGTAGCGAAGGTAGCGAATAAATTCGGCATTGAAGATGCCGGCATGATGAAAGAGCTGACTGGTACCTTGGCAAGACCTATCTATTGCGTACATTGCAAAGCGACAACACATGGCGTCACAACTAATATTGGGGAGTGTAGCGGCTGTGGCCGCATGCTTTTCGTTCGCGATCACTTTTCTCGTCAGTTGGGCGCTTACATGGGCTTGATGATCGACGCTGAGTCGCCAGGTGAATTACCAGAAATTGAGGAAATATATCCATGAGTATGATTGACATCAAAGTTGCTGCCGTCGAGCAAGTAACGCCACTAGTTAAGCATTTCACTTTTGTTAAAAGGGATGGCTCACCATTTCCTGCATTTTCAGGTGGAAGCCATGTAGTTGTATCCATGAATGTCGGCGGAAGGGTGCACCGCAACCCATACTCGCTCATGGGTTCGCCAGCAGATACTGACGCTTACCATATCTCAGTTCGCAAGCAAGAGCAGTCTAGAGGTGGCTCAGTGTTTATGCATGAAAACGTTGAGGTTGGCACCTCGTTACAAATCACTTATCCTGTGAATCTTTTTTCACTGGCCAAAAAAGCCCATAAACATATATTGATTGCTGGCGGAATTGGCATTACGCCATTCATGTCGCAATTGATTGATTTGAACAGATTGAATGCAAATTTTGAATTGCACTATGCATTCAGATCCCCTGAACATGGCGCATTCGCAGACAAATTAAAGGCCATTTGCAGCGACAAACTTCATTGTTATGCGGACAGCAAAGGTGAGCGCCTTGATTTACTTGCCTTGTTAAGCAAACAACCATTAGGCACACACGTCTATGTTTGCGGGCCAAATCCTATGGTAGTTGCAGTCATCGAAACTGCCAGAAACTTGGGCTGGCCTGAAAACCATATTCATAGCGAACAGTTCCTGTCACCAGGTATCGGCGAGCCATTTAAAATCCAACTGGCGAAATCTAACATTGAAGTGCATGTCCCTGCAGAAATGAGCATGCTGGAAGCTATTGAAGCTGCTGGTGTCGAGGCGGATTACTTGTGTCGAGGTGGCGTTTGTGGGCGTTGTGAGGTCAATGTGCTTGAATCAGATGGCGCGCTGTTGCACCACGATCATTTTTTAACCGATGCAGAAAAAGCTGCTGGTAAAAAAATCATGCCTTGCGTCTCTCGCGCTAGATGTGACCGATTGGTTTTGGATCTTTAGATCACGAGAATAGTTTGATGTTTTAAGACCAGTTGATATTGAAAATTGAAAATTAAGGTGAATAAAATGGCGTTAGCATTTAAACAAGAAACATTTCGCAATGACTATAAATACAGTAACTCTCCTAATGCAATTAAACGCTTTCCGTTTCCGTTTGCAGAAGATCAGTATATGTACTCGGTCAATATAGAGCCGCACGTTAAAGGTAAGACTGGTAGCGTTTCTGAATTCGCTTTTGATGTAGATGAGCACTATGTTGGGGAATGCTTAGACAAGCAGCTAACGCTAGATCTAGATCGTGGTAGATATGCAGCTTTACCGCACATGATGGATGCGCAATGGGACTTTGTTGAACTGACCATGGAAGCGCTTTCCAATGATTACCCTGAACATTTTTCTTTAAAAAAAGAGGGCCTAAATTGGACATGGGAAAACAAACCCTTAAACATTAAGCAAAGCTTCGTATTTGGCGATGCTTCAACGATGCCTATGGATCCATTTGAATTTATGAGCAAACAAGTGCAGGGTGACTTCGTGTTACTCGACCAACGTGATGAAACCTTATATGCAGATGCTGGTTTTGTGACCAGTCAGGCCGATTGGTCTTTAGCGTTTGATGTGGGAATGTCATGGAGAGAGTGGCATGCGCCAGTGCCACGGGCGACTGAACTAGGTGTGATGGATAGAGCGCTTAAATATTTGCTTAATCTACAATTGGGTAGTCCAGTACGTAGACTTAACTGGACGATGACAGTGAATCCACGTTTGGACACTTCACCTGAAAACTATCCGCTGTGGGGTACAGATAGAAATACGGTAAATCCTGAGAATGTTGCAGACAAAGTGCATCTTCGTGTGGAGTTACAGTCTTTATTTAGATTGCCACGTAGCAATGGAATTGTTTTCAGTATTCGCTGTTATTTGATGAGTTTAAGAGAACTTTCTAGCTATCCAAGATGGGCAAAGCGTTTGCATCGCGTTCAAAAGACCATGCACCCAGACCTGATTGAATATAAGGGCATGACAAAGTTTCATCCAATGATGGTTGAATGGCTTTCTCAGTTTGATGATGGTTCAGCTATGGCTGTAGGAACACAACCTGAGTAATTTTTATCGCTACTTCACACTTAATGAAGTAGCGATTTCACTCGATATTGTTGCTCTGGAATTTCGGTAATAAATCCTTCCAGAGCTAACAGCTCACCTGTGCTAGAGAATATGCCTCGCCCGTATTCTTGTACGAGTTTAGTCTCACCTTTACGAGTAACAATGCGGTAAATGAGTTTGAACTTTTCACTTAGACCGAGTTGCTGATTCACTGATTCCCATACGTCAGCTCGATCATCTGGGTGAATAATTAAATTGAAATTAAGGTTATTACTGTTAAGAAAGTCTTGAGGATCATAACCAGTGAGGTCGATACAACCGTCACTCACATATTCAAATGTCCAAAAACGGTCATTTCTACCTCGATAGACTAAGGCAGGGATATGGCTTAATAAAGAATTAGATGCACGACGACTCGCTAATACGCTTGCTTCAGCCTCTTTATTGTTTTGGATGTTGGTCATGGTGCCGATGACGCTAGTTCTTTCACCAGCAGATGCAGAGGTGGTTTTAGCGCGCATAACAACCCAGTTAGGGAAGCCGTGAACAGAAAGAAGCCGAGCTTCTAGAGTGCAGTTAGGTCTTTTACCTTGCGTTAAGGAGTTAAGTCTGGCTTCTAGCATAGGTCTGTCTTCGGGATGAAAAAAGTCCAAAAGTGATTTGTTTAGGCAATCTTGAACTTTGAGCTCAAGTAAACTTTCCCATGCCGGATTAAGGAAAATTATTCTCCCTTCAGCACTCAGTTGAAAAACGATTTCCTCCAGCCTATCGATAATGAGGTGGTAATTAAACTGAGACTCAAAATCGTTAGTGAGTGGACTAGTTGCAGAAATTGGTGTGAATTGAAAAAGTGTAAGGCTATTTTGACCATCTTCGCGCATGCGGGTGAGGCTGGCGTTCGAAGGCAAAGTAGTACCATCAGCGCAAATTAGTCGAATTTTTGTTGGGTCACTTTTAGTTTTACCAGTTGTCGCCTCTGCGTTGAGATTCGCAAAACTTTGGTGATCTGTTGGATGTATCAAATTAGTAAAGGGCATGCCGATAATCTGATCTGCCATATCGGCCATACCTAGCATTTGGAGAAATGGTGTATTGATAAATTTAACAACATATCCATCTAGCATGGCTGCTGGTGAAGAGAGTGTGCTAGAAACTTCTCGACCCCATGCAGCTTCTTGATTCAAGTTTTGATTGATGCGAGATTTTTTTGAGGTGAATAAGGGCTGAATGACAATCACCAGTGCGGCAGAAAATATAGCAACCGCTGTTGAAATTAACATGACAACATGTAGTAAAAAAGGTCCTTGAATGTTGTACCATGAACCCAGTATCACAAAGAAAATAATACCAATGATTAGCGTAGAAAAAATAAATATACTCATTACGTTATGCCCAATTTTGAAGCTGTAATATGACAGTATTAGAGTATAAAAAGAACCAGAGCAAATATGCAAAATATTTTGAATATTCTTAAATTAATACGTAAATTTGTCATGAAACATAAGCTTTATGCAAATTTACATGCATTAGTTGTTTCTATGGTCTTGACGGTTCTGTTGATGCAAGCAGGGTCATTATTTTTGTTTGACTACATTCCCGATCATCTCTCCGTCATTCATCGTGCCTATCAGGATCAATCCGTTTGGAAGTTAGGGGTAAGCCAACTAGAAAGCAACTTTAATCGCAAGGAAGAAATCTTTAACCGACTCAATGAGAGTCAAAATGAATTTGAAGATGTTTTATATTCATGGGCTAAAAATCAAAAAGATACAAAGTTAGATATTGCATACAAAAAATTATTATCTGCCCGAAAAGATTTTGCTGATGCAAGAGTGCATGGAGATTCCCAAGCAATACTAGTCGATAAGGGGCAAGGCGTTATTAAGGCATACGACGACTTTGTTTCTTCTGCTGAAAAAGATATTGTCATTAAGCAGTCTTTAGTTTCTTTACTTCAACTAGTTTGCTTAGTACTCGTTTTTTGCATAGGGGCGTGCATCATGTTGATGTCATGGAGCATCCTAGTCAATCGACTCGGTAAAATAATCGCTTCTGTTCCAAATGATTTAATTTTAAGCGAAGGTAATAAGCAATTTGATGATGAGTTTGAGTTGCTAGAAAGGTTATCAGCTGAAATGGCTGCCCGCCTTGAAGGCATTCAAGTGGAAACCAAGTGGATCAATAAAACCAGTACTGAAAAGATGCGGAAAATGATTCTTTCTCAGGATTTTTTGTTAAAACTAACTAAGTTGATTGGAAACTCTGGGCTGAGTGAGCTTACAATCAAAAAGACGCTTTATTCACTTGAGCGCACTTTAGGCGTTAGCAATGCCGCATTGGTTTTTAGTGAAAAAGGATCAAGAATCTCAGCGCAACGTGCGCTATTTTCTAGCTATTGGCCACTGACTTTTGATGAAAACATGTTTGATGAAAGTAATAATCAGACTTTGGTTAATCATGAAACCAAATTAATTAAAGGTGAATGTGTGCAATGCGTGACGATCCCTTTACCAAGTCCCAATGGCTGGTTGGGTATATTATTATTAGAGACAGAGGCTAATCATTATTTTGAGGACACTGAATTACAGTTATTTGAAGTAACCGCTCAGATGTTGGCTTTGTCGATGGGATTCCAAGCCAAAGAGCAGGAAAGTCGTCGCGTGGCATTACTAGAAGAGCGGGCGGTTATAGCTAGAGAGTTACATGACTCACTCGCACAGTCATTGTCGTATATGAAGTTTCAAATTGCACGTTTGCAGACTAACTTTGGAACACAATTGATTGAATCTGGTGCAGATACTATCGTCAATGATATGCGTGAGGGCTTAGATAATGCCTATCGAGAATTACGAGAGTTACTGACTACATTTAGAGTGCAGATGGACGTTCGTGGGCTTGATCATGTGCTTGAAGAAGCCATTGAAGAGTTCTCACAGAGGTCAAGTTTGAATATTACGCTTGATAATCGTTTGCAAGAATGTCGGCTGAGCGTCAATGAGGAGTTTCATTTATTGCATGTGGTTCGAGAGGCATTGTCAAACATCGTGCGACATTCAGGCGCTGAGAAAGTCACCATTGCACTCGTTTTACAGTCATCTGGAGACGTCATAGTGACAATTGATGATGATGGTAACGGCGTAGCGTTTGACAAGACTAAGCCGCACCACTACGGCTTGGCGATTATGACGGAGCGTGCACATTGCTTAGGTGGAAAAATTGACATTCTCCCTAGGCGACTTGGTGGAACGCGTGTCAGACTGTTATTTCATCCAAAATAAGCAATAAATAACGAGATTAGTATCAATTCAAAGCATAAATAAAAATAAATTTAGAAAAGTGGAGAGCAATATGACCAAACCTACATCTGTCATTATTATCGATGATCACGCTTTATTCCGTCGGGGCGTCAGTCAAATGATCTCGGCAGATCCAGCGTTCGTTGTCATTGGCGAGGCTGCTTCTGGTGCTGAGGGTTTGTTATTAGCAGAGCAGTTGAAGCCAGATTTAGCGTTGATTGATTTAAACATGAAGGGCATGAATGGTATCGAAACGCTCTCTCGTATTAAAGAGGCAAAGCTAGAATCGAAATGTATTGTGCTAACCGTGTCAGATGCTGAAGCGGATTTACTCGAGGCTTTGCGTGCAGGTGCTGATGGCTACTTATTAAAAGACATGGAACCAGAAGACCTTTGTGATAATTTAAAAAAGGCAATGTCAGGCGTTACAGTTTTACATGAGAGCCTTACGGAAATTCTTAAAAACGCGCTAATTAGTCCATCTTTAAGCCGAAGCGAGGAAGAGGTTTCATTGACTGAGCGTGAAAGAGAAATTCTCGAGTGTTTGGCAAATGGCTTGAACAATAAGACTATTGCACGTTCTTTAGGCATCAGTGACACAACCGTTAAAGTACACATCAAACATTTGCTGAGTAAGCTAAAGTTAACCAGTCGGCTAGAAGCAGCCGTTTGGGCACATAGAAAAAAATAGACCAAGTCGGCTGGACGTTAATCAATTGAAAAATCTAGATCCCCAACACGAAATTTGCAAGGCAAGAAGACGTTATAACGACGCTATTTTGCATCGAGATGTAGATGCAATTTGTAGGTTCTTTGCCCCAGACTATTTTGTGATGACAGGACGAGGTGTTCAGTCAAGAGGAATACATGAACAGCATCGGCGCTGGTCAGAATCATTTAGTTCTGACCCTATTGTTTGTTATAGAAGACGAACAACAGGTTTAAGTGTTCGTAAGCAATTTGCATGTGCTGAAGAGCGTGGAAGCTGGGCGGGGAAATACTTTCTAAATCAAAGAGTTGTTTTGGTGGGTGGAGTTTATTCAGCAAAATGGCAAATGCATGAAAATGGAGAATGGTTAATTCAAACGGAAGTTTTCACTACTTTAAAATCGTTTGCCGTTAAGGCTTAACGTTTTAATCATATATTTTCAATTGTAATTAACTATCCTCGCTGAAGTTATATAAGGTAATTGAAAGCCTCTCGGACTTGCCAACCAACGTTTCCTCATGCCATAGTGATAGATATACACATAGATAGGTTGTAAGTAATGTTAGCAATTATTGGCGGTACAGGTTTAACTCAGTTAGATAATTTAGAAATCACAAGACGTTTGATTGTACGTACACCCTATGGCGAGCCTTCACAGCCACTCATATTTGGCAAAATTGAAGGTCGTGAAGTAGTGTTTTTAGCGCGTCACGGTAACGGGCATACCATTCCGCCGCATGAAGTCAATTATCGTGCCAACATTTCAGCCTTACATTTACAAGGCGTCACTGAAATTGCAGCTGTTGCCACTGTAGGCGGTATTCATAAAGACTTAGCGCCAGGTGTAATTGCCATGCCTCATCAAATTTTAGATTACACACACGGCCGAAAAAATACATATTTTGATGGTATTGATTTACCGGTTAAGCATATTGATTTTACTGAGCCATATTGCCCAAACTTACGTGCCAAATGGGAGCAAGCAGCCAAAGAGATTGGCGAGACTTTAATCACAACTGGCATTTACGCCACTACACAAGGTCCGCGATTAGAAACTGCCGCTGAAATCAACAGGCTTGAGCGCGACGGCGCTACTATGGTAGGTATGACAGGTATGCCAGAGGCTGCACTCGCTCGTGAGTTAGGTATAAGTTATGCTGCTATTTGCCCTGTGGCTAACCACGCAGCAGGGCGCGGTGATAGTCTGCACGGCATTCAATACGAAGAGTTAGTCGATAATTTAAATCAAACGATGGTGCGAGTTCGCAACATTATTGCGCAACTCGTTAAACAAAACGGGTTTAAGCAAAAGGATATTTAAACAAGATGGCAGTTAAACCAGTGTTACGCATGGGTGAACCATGTTTGTTGCTCAAAGCCGCTCCAGTTGAAAAATTTGATACACCTGAGTTACATAGCTTGATTCAAGATTTGGAAGACACCATGCAGGCAATGAACGGCGCGGGTATTGCGGCACCGCAGATAGGCGAAAGCTTACGTGTGGTTATCTTTGGCCAAAAATCTTCTGATGAAAATAAAAATCCACGTTACCCAGATGCTGATGCAGTGCCATATACCGTACTCATCAACCCAGTTATTACACCAATAGGTGACGATGTGGAAGATGGTTGGGAAGGGTGCTTATCTGTGCCGGGCATGCGAGGCATAGTACCGCGTTATCTGCGTTTACATTACGCAGGCTTCGATCAATACGGAAATCCTATCGACAGGTTAGTAAGCGGCTTTCATGCTCGTGTAGTGCAACACGAATGTGACCACTTGGATGGCGTGCTATATCCAATGCGAATTAAAAATCTAAAAGATTTCGGCTATACCGAAGTGTTTTTCCCCGGACAAAATATTATTGATGATTGAGGCTTCCATATTACAAATTCTTTGCTATAATCCTGCTTTCGCTGAAATTGATGCGGAAATGAAGGAAGAGTGGCAGAGCGGTTTAATGCTACAGTCTTGAAAACTGTCGTGGGTGCGAGCCCACCGTGAGTTCGAATCTCACCTCTTCCGCCAATCACCCTAAAGTCAATAGAATCAAGCACTTACAGGGTTTAAAGTCTCCAGTTTTACCACATGCTTTTACCACATCAAAAGTAATAAATTAATTTAATAATATTGCATCCCTAAGACTCCCTTTACAGAGAATCTTAAAAATACTTGTCTATTAGATTTTATTCAATGATGCTGCTACATCTAACGGCTCATACAAATCACCTGCGATACTGATTAACTTACCACCTGTAAGAGTTGTCTTAATATCATGTGTACCTGCTGGAGCTGTAGTGCGGTCTGTAGGATGCTTGAAGCTTCCATCTACTGAGACTACACGTTTGCCGTTCTGTGTTGAGTAGGTGAATACTGGAGTTGTCATAAAATATTTCTTTCTATAAAAATGTTATTGAGTTAGTGCGGTGTTGAATTGCATTAATAACTGACCCACCAATTGCATTTAAAATTGACCCACCCTTAGCTGTTAATTTAGCATAAATTTATTGGGTTGGTATCTTGATGTCTCTCTCCTTTTGACTGTGTGCAGTACTGTGTTTATAGCGGAAGCTATCATTGCCTGTTTCAACAATATGGCATCGATGCGTTAAGCGATCTAATAATGCCGTTGTCATCTTTTGATCTCCAAAGACATTACCCCATTCAGCAAAGCCTAAATTAGTCGTGATAATGACGCTGGTATGTTCATACAACTTACTCAGTAGATGAAACAACAAAGCACCACCTGCTTGGCTGAATGGTAAATATCCCAGTTCATCTAAAATTACTAGATCTACATACATCAGCCTAAACGCCAATTGTCCTTGTTTGCCAGCAGCCTTCTCTAACTCTAATGTGTTGACCAATTCAATCGTAGAGAAGAAACGTACACGTTTTAGATGATGCTCAATCGCTTGAACACCAATGGCTGTAGCTAAGTGGGTTTTACCTGTACCAGGTCCTCCAATCAGTACCACATTCTGCGCATCTTCAGTAAAGGCACACCGGTGCAATTGCTTAATTAAAGGTTCGTTTGCTGAACTCTGGCTAAAATCAAAACCAGTCAGGTCACGATAGACTGGAAACTTCGCAATCTTGACTTGATAGTTAATTGAACGTATCTCTCGTTCTGCTATTTCAGCTTTTAACAGGCTGCCTAATATGAGTTGGGCTGATTCGTAGCTAGGTACGCCTTGTTGATGAAGCTCATCTGCCGCTTGTGCCATGCCATACAGCTTTAATCCTTTTAAAGTGGTCATCATCACCTCATGCTGCATGACGCACCTCCCTTAAGCCATCGTAACGTTCAACATTTGCGATAGGCTCTTCATTCAATGACAAACGTTGCGGCGTATCTGCTAATGGCGGCGGCGCAGGACTGATCATTCGCCTTAATATATTAAGGATGTTCGGTTTAGACGCTACGCCTAATGCCAATGACTCTTCAATCGCAGCGAGTACTTGTGCCTGATCATAATGCAATACCAGCGACAGTACTTCGACCATCTCTCTGTCACCTCCAGCTCTTTTTAATAACTTGGTTTGCAGTTGCTTGAATGCCTCAGGCAATGCCGTAAATGGTGCGCCATTACGTAAGGCACCAGGTTTACGCTGCAATACACTCAAGTAGTGCTGCCATTCATAACACGTCACGCTACTGCGATGATGACGATTGATGATGCGTTTGTGTTCAGCAATGACAGCCATTTCTGACACCATGGTTAAGTGATCTGCATAGACACGTAAACTCACATGTCGATTAGCAAAAGAGGCTGGCACACTGTAACGATTTCGTTCAAAGTTGACTAAGCAAGTTGGTGTGACACGCTTGGTGTACTCCACAAAGCCATCAAAGGATTGAGGCACGGGCATTAGCATCTGGCGCTCCAATTCCCAAACATCTGCAATGGTTTGTTGTCTATCTTCCGGATGGGTGATTTGCTGCCATAAGGCCATACAGCTTTCGGTCAGCCAATCGTTCAGCGTTTCCAAACTGGCAAATGGTGGCGCTTGATGCCACAGCCGATGTCGTGCATCCTGCACATTCTTCTCAACTTGGCCTTTCTCCCAACCAGAGGCTGGATTGCAGAACTCAGCTTCAAACAGGTAATGACTGGTCATGGCTTTAAACCTTGCATTCACGGTGCGTTGTTTACCACGGCCAACCTTATCAATTGCAGTGCGCATGTTGTCGTAGATGCCGCGCTTAGGAACGCCACCTAAGCATAAGAATGCGCGATGATGTGCATCGAACAACATCTCATGGGTTTGTAGTGGATAAGCCCGCAAGTAAAAGGCGCGACTGTGAGCAAGTTTGAAATGGGCAACCTGTAGTTTCGTGCGCTCGTTGCCGATGATAGCCCAGTCCTCGCTCCAATCGAACTGAAAGGCTTCACCAGGGGCGAATGTCAGAGGAATGAAAGCACCGCGACCGATGGTGCCAGCCAGTTGCTGTTGCTGCAGTCGCCATTGCTTGGCATAGGCGACCACGCGGTCATAAGAACCAAGGTAACCCAGCTTGACTAAGTCATGATAGAGCTGCTTTACGCTACGCCGTTCTTTACGCCCGCGATTGGATTCGGTTTTAAGCCATTGCTGCAGCTTGTCTAGATAGGGACTTAATTTGCTGACACGTCCTTGCCCCATATATTGAGGGATAACAATGTCATTGCGCAGGTATTTCTTGATGGTGTTGCGAGATAAGCCAGTCCTTTTAGCAATCTCACGAATCGACATTTGATCACGCAAATGCCAGCGTCTGATTACACTTAATAGTTCCACGGTGATCACTCCCATTCTCCTGCTCATAGCTTGAGCAGAATAGTATCGGTACGTGGGTCAATTTCTAGTGCAATTTATATCGTTAGGTGGGTCAATTCTGAGTGCAATTCAACAACCCCAAGGCTTTCTGCCAGCCCCGACACGCTTACCACCCCTATTTGATTGATTAATATCTGTCATATGATTATTGTACGCTAATCAAAAACAAAAGATACATGACGATAAAAATAGAGGGTTAAATTCAGAAATCTAAAGAGTTCTTAAGGGAAACTAGAGGGGCGACAAGTGGTTTCTAAACATTTGCGATTGATGTATTAACAACGAAAGCATTGGTTAAATTAGAGTAACGGATATTATCGTTTTAGATGATTTAATGCGCTTGGATAGAAAAAGTCATACCTCGAGTGTAGCTGTTGTGTGTAACACTTGAGTTTGAAACTTATTACTGCGTGTGATTTATTTGCGAATCAACCATTTAAGGTTGTATTGGCGTCCCCACGGGGATTCGAACCCCGGTCGCCTCCGTGAAAGGGAGGTGTCCTAGGCCTCTAGACGATGGGGACCTAAGAATTTCTGTACCGTATTACAAGTGCAACATCATACTACAAAACACTTAATTAACTAAGCAGAATTTTAGTAATTTTTGTTATTTGGTGGAGATAAGCGGGATCGAACCGCTGACCTCTTGCATGCCATGCAAGCGCTCTCCCAGCTGAGCTATACCCCCAAATCTACATCAAATTTCGCTGGTGATTTACTTGCGTCATCAGCGAGGCGCCATATTAATGATGGTGCGAACTATTGTCAATGATTTTCACCAGCATTTTTGAATTGTGGCGAATTTATTTCAAAATTACTTTAAAACTAGCCTCGAATATTGGATTGGCTCTCAAATTGCGTGAGTTCAACGCGCGGTAGTGGTTGCCAGCCCGCTTTACGATGTTCAGCGACTACATTAGTAAATACTCCGCCTCGTACATAAAACTTGGCAGTTACCCGCATGAATTTTGGTTGAGTGGCTGCAATTAGGTCATCTAGTATCGTATTCGTCACAGCTTCGTGAAAACAGCCTTCGTCACGGAAAGACCACATATATAGTTTTAAGCTTTTTAACTCAACGCAGGTTTGGTCTGGGATGTAGTCCAAATAAATGATAGCAAAATCTGGCTGACCTGTTTTTGGACAAAGGCAGGTGAACTCAGGAATTTCCATATGAATGTGGAAATCGCGTGCTTGATTTGGATTTTCAAACGTTTCTAGTGTTTTAGTGGGTTGTGCGGTTGGTTTGCCGCCGATTGATTGTGTAGTCATAGGGTGTTTTTGCTTAAAAAAAGTTATTATACTAGCTTATAAAATTCTACAAAAATTTAGCTTAAATAATTTCTATTCAATTTGCGTTTAACTCACTTAAAACTTGCTGGCTTTAAATCGTTTGTTGATCCAACAACGTTGCATATCCATGGTCAGCGCGTGGGTGTCGTTGGGCCTAATGGTTGTGGTAAATCCAACGTCATGGAATCTGTGCGTTGGGTATTGGGCGAGTCGTCAGCAAAAGAAATGCGTGGCGACAGTATGGATGCCGTTATTTTTAACGGATCTGGCAATCGTAAGCCTATTTCACGCGCCAGTGTTGAGTTGATATTTGATAATAGCTTAGGCGGCGCCACGGGCGAGTGGAGCCAATACGCAGAAATTTCAGTTAAGCGCGTGATTGAGCGTGATAAAGGCTCAACCTATTATATTAATAATACTGTGGTGCGACGTCGCGATGTGGCTGATTTGTTTTTAGGCACAGGTTTAGGTGGTCGAGCTTACGCCATTATTGGTCAAAATACGATTAATCGGATTGTTGAAGCTAAACCAGAAGAATTGCGTATTTTCTTAGAAGAAGCGGCTGGTATTAGTAAATATAAGGAACGCCGTCGCGAAACTGAGCTACGTTTGCGAGATACGCGTGAAAATCTCATTAGAGTAGAAGATATTCTGCGTGAGCTGGATAAGCAAATTGCACGCTTACAGTCTCAAGCTGTTGTTGCAGCGGAATATCACCGTTTACAGGCGGCTTTAACCATTACGAAAGGCCAAGTATGGTTGCTTAAAAAACGTGATGCCAGCGCGCAATGGGAGAAAGCGCAGCGTCAGGTAGAAAAGCTAGTGAATGAACTTGAAGCGCAAATGGCGAGCTTGAGAAGTAATGAAAGTGCGCTAGAAGTGGCTAGGCAGAAGAATTTTTCCGCGACTGAGGCAGTGAATCAGGCGCAAGCTAAGTATTATGAAGCCAATGCAGAGGTTTCAAATCTTGAGAATCAAGTAAAAAATACTGCAGATGCACGTGAGCGCATGCAGTTACAGTTGCAACAAATCAATACTCAGTTAGAGAAAAACATCACGCAACAAAGTAATTTACAAGAGAGTTTACTAAATGCTCAAAATGAATTAAATCTAGCAAATACAGATTTTTCAGCGGTAGAGTTATTGGTAGAAGAAGCTCGTGAGGCTGTTCCAGCCTTATCTGGTCGTTACCAACAGGCTTTGACAGCCTTTAACGCTAGCCAAGCAGCTCTGACACATGCTGAGCAACGCTTAAAACTGGAGCAAGCGAATATTGGGCATATAGCCCGCACCATCACTGAAACGAACGAGCATTTGCAACGTCTGCAACAAAATTTGAATGGGATTCAATTTCCAGCGGATGAAGTGCTAGCAGAGAAAGAGCAACAGTTGGCTAAGGCAGAAGCTGAGATTGCCAGTTTAGAAAAACATGCGGCAGAAGTATTGCAAAATGAACAAGCGCTAAATTTATCACTCAAAGCAAGTCGAGATAACCATTTAGTTCAGCAACGAGAATTAAACTTATTAGAAGCTGAGATAGGCTCTTTAAATAAAATTCAACAAACCATGCGTAATGGCAATAATGAAGCTGCGCTATCAAGCTGGTTAAAAAATGCTGGTCTAGATAACAATGCGCGTATTTGGCAAAAAGTCAGCATAAAGGCAGGTTGGGAAACCGCCTTGGAGTCGGCTTTGGGCGCAAGATTAAACGCGCTTACAACTGCTGAAATCAGTGAAAATAACGGCTTACCAGCTAGTAGGCCACCCAGCGCGTTAAGTTTAGCGATAACATCTGAATTAGCCGCTGCGAACAATGCTGCAGCTAGTCCGCAGCAAAATTCACTATATTCGTTGATGGAAAAAATAACACCAGATTTACAAGCTGTTCTACAAGATTGGCTGGCAGGCGCGTATGTGCTTGAGGAAGGCGTAGATGCAAATGCTGCGCGCAAAGGCTTAGCTTACGGTGAGTATTTGGTGAACAAGCAAGGTGATATATACACAGCACAAAGTGTGACTTACTTTGGCGCGCAATCTATATTGCATGGCGTATTGGAAAGACAGGCTCAACTTGATGCATTGGTGAAGAAACTACCTGACTTGCAAAAAAGTTTAGTTGTAGCTACTAATAAAGTCACTGAGTTAGAACAACAACTGCAAACCTTGCGTCACGAGCATCAAACACGCAGCCTGCAATTAAAAACGGTGACTCAGCAGGCGCATCAGTTAAGTATGGCGCTGCAACAACTTAAGCAGCAGCAATCGAATGCCTTGCAGCGAGAAAAAACATTGCAAGCGGATATCGCATTGACGAGTCAGAAACTAGTTAAACTCAAAGCGGAAACGGCATTGAAAGAGCAATTGGTGACTGAGATTTCACAAGGTTTTCAGCAGTTACAACATGAAAAAGACGCGGCTGATAAAAACAGGCAGCAAACTGAACTGGCGTTTAATGAGGCCAGAAACCAACTGCAATCATTAGAGCGCGCGCATCAAGAGAAGTCTTTTAATATTAAATTAAATAACAATAATATCAATGAATTAAATAATAAAATTAATCATTTACTTGAAGAAAATACCAGCCTTAAATTACGCTGTAATGAAGTGGAAGCCACATTGGCTGCCACCAAAATGGAGGCGTTAAAAGCTAATTTAGAAACCGCGATTAACAACAAACAACAGCAAGAACTCACTTTTGTCAATGCACGCAACCAAATGAGTGATTGCGAACAGGCTTTGCAACAGCAAGAGCGCATGCGTATGCAGAATGAACAGTTATTGCATCCCTTGCGAGATAAGCTCGAAGCAAGCCGGCTTAGTGAGCAGGAAGCACGCTTGTATTTTGAACAATGTCAGGCTGAGCTATCGGCTTCGCAATTGAGTGAGGCTGAGCTTACGGAGCATCTAACGGCTAATGGGGGTGAGAGTAAGCTCAAAGTGATTGATTTAGAAAGCAAACGCGACAAGCTTGTTCTGGATATAGAGGAGCTAGGCGCGGTGAATTTGGCCGCTATTCAAGAACTGGAAACCGAGCAAACTCGCAAACAATATTTGGATAGCCAATGTAAAGACTTAACTGATGCTAGCGAAACATTAGAAGATGCCATTCGGAAGATAGATAAAGAAACAAGAGGGCGCCTGCAAGCCACGTTTGATGAGGCTAATCGCCATTTTATGGAGTTGTTCACCACGCTATTTGGCGGCGGGCAGGCAAGATTAGAGCTTTTGGGTGAAGAGATATTAGATACGGGTATGCAAGTTTTTGCTCAACCTCCGGGCAAGAAAAACAGTACGATACATTTGTTATCTGGTGGTGAAAAAGCACTCACTGCTTTAGCCTTGGTATTTGCTTTATTTAGGTTGAATCCAGCACCATTTTGTTTGATGGATGAAGTGGATGCACCTTTGGATGACAGTAATACTGAGCGTTTTTGCAGCATGGTGAAAAAAATGTCTGAGAAAACGCAGTTTTTATACGTAAGTCATAATAAAATAACCATGGAAATGGCGCAGCAATTGATAGGTGTTACTATGCAAGAGTCTGGCGTTTCACGTATTGTGGATGTGGATATGGAAGCTGCGGTGCGCATGATGGAAGAAGTAGCGGTTTAATCAGTGGCATACATTAGCAATATAGCAACGATTTAAAGTAGTACTGAAAGAAATAATGATGAGAGCAATTTTGAAAGTTAAATGTAAATGAGTGAATTACAAATAGCCTTAATCGCCATAGGCGCGCTGATTATATTAGCCGTGCTTGTTATTAATTGGTGGCAGGAAAGACGATTCCACAATCAAGTGGAAAAGAGCTTTTCACCTTTGCAAAGAGATGCTTTACTGGATGACGATAATTTAGACAATACTGATTTAGAAGATAGTCTAGATGAGCTTGGTACTGGTGAGCCAAGCTTTGAAACTCGCAACTTAAATGAACCAAAATTCCATACCAATCAATTTGATAGCGCTGCAGATAACAGGGCTAGCAATCACTTCTCAATTGATGAAACAACGGCAGTTAGTAAGCAGCCATTACACACAAAATATGAAGAGTCTGATGATAGGTTTGTAGCCTTACCGAATGAAAATGCTGCAGAGTTGCTAATGCAAAAAGAAGAGTCTATTGATGATACCTACAGCGAACTCATCAATTCAAAATTAGACAGACTAGTTTCTGATAATAATAAACAAGATCAGCATCAACAAGCACCAGTGCAAGATGCTGTAAATACCCAAAATAATGATTTCAAAGCCGTGTTTGACCAAGCTTCAACTAAGCAAGACCCAATAGAGCAAAATCCACAAACAAAAAATAATCTACATGCAGAGGCTTCTGTGAGCTTGCCTGAAATGCTGCATGGGCAAATGGATTTAACGGCTTTATTGTATTTATCTACGGACACGCCTATTAGCGCCTTAAATCACGCCTTAACTTCATTGTTTGATAACTTTGATAAACCAATTTTTGTGCATGTTTTAGACTCTAACAAACAATGGCATTTGTTAAAAGAGATGCAAACTAATCAAGAAGCATTGAATAGACTTATTTCAAAAGTGGCTTGCAGCATGCAGTTGGCAGACCGCGGCGGAGCAGTGGAGCGTAGCACATTAAACCGCTTTCAATTAGCGGTTGAAACTTTAGGGTTAGATATTAATGGTCATGTGGAATGGCAAAATGCGGGTGATGCACTGAATACAGCCAACTCTTTAGATTTATTTTGTATAGAAGTGGATAAGACCATTGGGTTTCATTTAATGCATGGTGATAGCGGTGCTTTTACTGGCACCAAATTACGCGGCTTGGCAGAGGCGCAAGGCTTAACACTTACCCCAGATGGCACTTTTAAATATTACGATCAATCATCTGATGATATAGCTAATAAGCAACATCCATCCTTTGTGATGTTCAATCGTGACGATCATCCGTTTAGCCCAGAAATGCTCAGAACCTCAGTGGTAAAAGGTATTACGTTCCAACTAGACATTCCACATGTTAAACAGTCGGCTGAAACCTTTAATCAGATGATACAAGTAGCAAGACAAATGGAAATAGGGCTGAACGCAACATTGGTGGATAGTAATAACAAAGTGCTGGGTGATATTCAAGTCGAGAAAATTCGTCAGCAAATTAAGGTGTTGCAAGCCACCATGTTAGTACGTGGCATCGTTCCTGGCTCAGATAGCGCACATAGACTATTCTCTTAACGTACTAGGTAATATTCAGTATGTTGGTAATCTCATTGCTAGACCGTTTATGTTAGAAAGCCTATGTTAGATCCTATGGCGCAGCCAGACCTATTTGGAAGTTTAGGGCAACCCAATCTGGCATTACGCTGCCAGCAGTTGCGTCAACTTATAGCCCAATATGACCATGAGTATTATGTGCTTGATGCGCCATCTGTGCCCGATAGTGAATACGACCTCGTCTACCGCGACTTGCAAGACATCGAACGTCAACACCCCAATTTAATCACCCCAGATTCGCCAACACAGCGTGTAAGTGGTTCTGCTGCCAATGCCTTCAATAGTATTACGCACAGACAGGCTATGCTGTCACTCAATAATGCGTTTGAGGATAGTGAGTTAGAAGCCTTTGATAAACGCGTCCGCGAAGCATTGGGGCAAGAGCAGGTTGAGTATGCTGTTGAGCCAAAATTTGACGGCTTGGCCATTACTTTAACTTATGAGAATGGCATTTTTACGCAAGGTGCAACCCGTGGTGATGGTTACACGGGTGAAGATGTCACCCATAATTTGCGTACTGTGCGTTCAATCCCAATGCGGCTTAATTGTGAGAACGCACCTAAATTATTAGAGGTGCGTGGCGAAGTGTTAATGTTTAAGCGCGATTTTGAGAAGCTTAATCAAGCGCAGTTGGCTAAAGGTGAAAAGCTGTTTGCCAACCCGCGAAATGCCGCAGCTGGTAGCCTTCGTCAATTAGATGCAAAAATTACCGCAACACGCCCACTAAGCTTTTTTGCTTATGGTTTAGGAGTAGCAGACGGCGCCCCAGCCTTAGGCAGCCATAGCATGGCGATGGATTATCTAGCAAACCTGTATTTTCCTGTCAGCGAAGTGCGGCAATTGGTCATGGGCGTAACAGGCCTACGCGATTATTACCAAAAAATTGGTCAGCTGCGCAACGAACTGCCGTTTGATATTGATGGCGTAGTTTATAAAGTTAATCAATTCAATCAACAAAATGAACTTGGCTTTGTTTCGCGCGCCCCACGCTGGGCGATTGCACATAAGTTTCCAGCGCAAGAAGCATTAACAGTCGTTGAAGATATTAATGTGCAAGTAGGCCGTACTGGCGCTATTACACCAGTAGCAAGGCTGGCGCCCGTGTTTGTTGGCGGAGTAACTGTCACCAATGCCACATTGCACAACGAGGATGAAGTGCGGCGTAAAGATGTACATATTGGCGATACAGTAAGCGTGCGTAGGGCAGGGGATGTGATCCCAGAAGTCGTCAGTGTTGTACTAGAGAGACGCCTTGCGGATGCACGTCGCTTTGAAATGCCAACAGCATGCCCTGAATGTGGTTCACATATTCTAAAACAGGCAGATGAAGCCGTAGCCCGTTGCACGGGCGGTTTGTTTTGTCCTGCGCAACGTAAACAAGCAATTACGCACTTTGCATCACGGCGCGCAATGGACATTGAAGGATTGGGCGAAAAGTTAGTTGATCAACTAGTTGAAGCTAATTTAGTGCATACGCTGGCTGATATCTATCAACTCAACTTAGAGACATTAAGCAATCTAGATCGCATGGCGACTAAATCTGCGCAAAACATTTTAGATGCGCTAGATCACAGTAAAATAACCACACTAGCCCGCTTTATCTATGCGCTGGGTATGCGCAACGTGGGTGAAGCTACCGCTAAAGATTTAGCCAAGCACTTTGGCAACTTATCTGCACTCATGCAAGCTGACGCCGCATCGCTATTAACTGTGAATGATGTTGGGCCGGTAGTTGCCGAGTCTATTAGTAATTTCTTAGGTGAACAGCATAATCAAGATGTCATTCGAGCGCTGCAGCACGCTGGCATCTCATGGCCTGAAACTGAAGGCAAGCAGCTTGCTACGGGGCATTTGCTTGGTAAGTCCTTCGTGCTCACGGGCACATTGCCAACTTTATCGCGCGATGCAGCAAAAGAAATGATAGAGGCGGTAGGCGGCAAGGTGAGCGGTAGCGTTTCCAAGAAAACAGATTTTGTCGTTGCAGGCAGTGATGCAGGTAGTAAGTTAGATAAAGCGCAGGAACTTGGTTTGGTCATACTGGATGAAGCGGGTTTGCTGGCTTTGCTGGCTTAAGATTGTTAATGAGCTACCATCAATATCTTGAGCAAGTCATTGTTA